>NZ_JACJRY010000008.1:0-249955 GCF_014697485.1 Anabaena sp. FACHB-83
TTGAGGTACTCATTTTTTAGCATTTGAGCCTCTTTTTCACTTGCTTTTCTTCTTTTATTTTCCGACTCTGAGAATGAATACTCACACCCTTGTAAAAAACCTACACCTGTCAGGGGGTTGGGGGTGGGGTTGAAGTGTACCTCATCCAACCGAGAACCGCTATATCATGTCCGGCACTTGTCATTGCGAATAGAGTGAAGCGGAATGTAGCGATCCACACATCTTGCACTTAGCTCCAACGAATGGAATTCGCGCCACTGAGGGAGTCGGGAAACCCGCCCAATGCAGTGGTTTGGCTATACAAACGTAGACGCGCAAGCGGCTTCCCGCAGGGTAGTCCGCCTACGCGGACTGACGAGAAATCAAGGGTTTGGAACCAGCGCAGGTGGTCACTGAGCTTGTCGAAGTGCGGGTTTTGCCTGTGTAGCCGCGACTTCAGTCGCCTGGTGCAAGATGTGAATGTAGGGGACTGGAACTTCTGCACATTTGGAATGCTCCCCTGATAACCTTTGTGGAGACGTTGCAATGCAACGTCTCCACAACCGAGTTAGCGAATGAGAATCTGACGAATTAAAATGCTCATCACTTCATCAGAGTTGGGGGTGGGTTGTGGCACACTCCAGTCGTTGACGTTGGCGTAGCCAATTATGTGTAAATGTTGAATGGTGCGGGTAACAGCTTGCACGGAGCCAATCAACACATGTTTAATTGGTTCGCGCTGAGGTAGTGGCTGTTGAGTTGGTTGCTGGCTGCTGGGTTGTTCTAGATTTTCACTAGGCAAAAACTGTTCTAATTTGGACTGTGCAGATTCTGGTAATTGTGACATGATAGTTTCAAATTCCTTTTTGGGAGTTTATGAGGGCGATCGCTGGATTCTTGGACGGAACGGCGATCGCCTTTATTTTTGAGAGTTTAGATTAGGGCGATTTCCTTAATCATACTCATATAATAAAGTATAAAATTATACTTGTCAATTACTATTTACAAAGTTTTATAAAAATAGTATTGGCAATTTCAAATTTTCGGGAATTGGTATTAGTTAAAGGCAACAGGGAACAGGCTGGTTTTGGGCAAGGTTTAAATCCTCGTCCAAAACCAGCCTGTTGCCTTAAAAAAACCACGATATAATGCGATTGCTTCGTTGTGCGATCGCTGCGATCGTAATGACAGTAAATATTTTTGTCCGATTACTTACTATTCCGCATCTTCATCAATTAAAGCATTGCGGTCAAGGATGAGTAAATTTCGCAGTTGGTCTGTATCTAACTCAGTTAACCATTCTTCTCCAGCACTCACGACTTGTTCAGCTAACTGCTTTTTACTTTCAATCATGTCGTGAATTTTTTCTTCTAAAGTGCCAGTGCAGACAAATTTATGTACTTGCACATTTCGCGTTTGACCAATGCGAAATACTCGGTCTGTGGCTTGATTTTCAATTGCTGGATTCCACCATCTATCAAAGTGAAATACATGATTGGCACGGGTTAAATTCAAGCCTACACCACCCGCTTTTAAAGAAAGAATCATTATCGGCGGCCCTTGTGGATCATGTTGAAATCGGTCTACCATTTCCTCGCGTTGTTTTTTACTGCTACCGCCATATAAAAAGAAAACTTCTCTGCCTAATTGCTGTTCTAAATAGGGTTTGAGTAACTTACCCCATTCCGCAAATTGAGTGAAGATTAACGCCCTATCTCCTTCGGAAATCGCCACATCTAACATTTCTTCTAGACGTTGCAATTTACCAGAATTATGTTCTCCTAATGTGCTTTCTTTTAAATACTGGGATGGATGATTACAAATTTGTTTGAGCTTAGTTAGTAAAGCTAAAATCATACCTCTGCGTTGCAATCCTTCGGCGGATTCTATTTCTACTAAGGATGTATCGACTGCTTGTTGATAAAGTGCGGCTTGTTCTGTAGTTAAACCACAAAATATTGTCATTTCTTGCTTGTCCGGCAAGTCTTGAATAATTTCTTTATCTGTTTTCAACCTTCTTAAAATAAATGGCTGAACTAAGGAACGCAATTGAGTTAAAGAAGCCGCATCACCATACTTTTCAATCGGCATAGCAAACCGCCGTTGAAAGAATTGTTTATTACCCAAATAACCAGGGTTGAGAAAATCTAAAATCGACCATAATTCTTGCAATCTATTTTCTACTGGTGTACCTGTTAGGGCGATGCGAAATGTTGCTTCTATTTGTCTAATGGCTTGGGACTGTTTAGCATCAGGATTTTTGACATTCTGGGCTTCATCTAAGACAATTATCTGCCAAGAAACTGTCTGCAATAGTTTGACATCTCTGTGAATCAAGGAATAGCTAGTAATAATTAAATTATGCTTATTTACGGCTTCAACAAATGCCTTTCCTTTGGGACGTTTGTCACCGTGATACTGCATTACTTTCAGACTGGGGGCAAATTTTCTCACTTCCCGTTCCCAGTTGCCTAACACAGAAGTGGGGCAAACTAATAGTATGGGTTTTTCTAATACATCTTGTTCTTTGAGGTGTAAGAGAAAGGCGATAAATTGAATAGTATTGTGACAGATAATATTATTCGCCACAAAGTTATGATGTTTACCTACTTCAAAATCGTAAACCCAGCCTTGATAATCTACATCTTCGATGTTGCTAATTTGGCAATAAAATACTTCTTTGTCAATTAATGTTTGGAGATGCTGTTTCGTGGAATTGAATTTTTCTAAGTCTAATTTTTGATAAGCAGCTAACGTTTTAGCTGTCCACTTAGAAGGTTTTAATTGCTGATATTGCTGTTGAGTTTCTCCCGTAATAATTTGGTTCATACAAACTACAACTTTCTGCAAACTTTCTCTAGAAAATTGTTGTGAACCATTAATATAGACTGTATTGTGCATTCCTAAGTGTCGCAGAGGTATGCCTGTTATGGCAACTGTTTGGGCGACAACATCAGCAGCAGGAACACCCTCGATATTGGTGTTATTAACTCGCTGACAAATTTCTTTTAGTTTTTGCTGCTTTTGAGTGTAGTTAAACCCAATTTCTTGCAAAAATCTCCGGGCTGAATTGCCGCCAATAACACCAATATAATAAGTACGAAAAATTCGCTTACCATTGGTGGCACATTTTTGTTTTGAGGAAATTCTTAACCAAATACCAAAGCGACGCAGCAGTGCAGAAAGTTGCTGAATTAGTAAACTTGATGCTGTGGAAATCTCAATACTCCGCATACTAGAAACTACAGAGGACTCAGCATCAAAATAGTGGCGTAAAAATAACCGCACACCATCTAAGTCCGCCTGCATAATGAATGAGGGAATCGATTTGGCTGCGGAAAGTTTACCCCAAACGTAACCTTGATTTTCCAGAAAGCGGCGGTAAGCTTGGCTATTAATTCGCAGACAAGGAACTTTACCGGGAAATGTACAAATACTAGGACGGTTGATTTTGAGATTGTAGCGATCGCCTATCCTCTGAAATGTTTGGCGTAAATCTTCTAGTAAGTTTATGTCTTTTTGGGTAATACTGACAGTTCCAATATCAGCTAGTTCATGTCCTTCGGCAATTTGCCAAGCCAAAAACTTGACTAAATCATGGTCTTGTGGTTTACTATGCCACAGCATCTTGCCAGGTACACAAACATAATCACCCGCCTGCAAATTATTTGTCCAACCTTGATTTGTCAGTAATTTATGGCGATGGGTAATAGTGATAGTACTGCCGTCTTGCAGGGTGATTTTTCTTAATTTTTCGCATACTTGTTGCCGATATATTCGCTGAATCGGTGCTTGGACAATTTTGCCAGTTGCTTCATCTAGGGAATTAACTAGTAACTCTTGAGTGGGTTCAGCCCAAAATCCTTCACCATCAAATATTGCTACGCCAGCATGATTTGTCCAAATAGCTTCTGCTGTCTGTAACATTCCATTGACATTGACTAAGGTATCAGGCGCTACGCATTTTCCTAGTCCCATATCGTCGGCGAGACACGCGCCTAAACCCCAACGTTCCAAAAAAGCCAGCCAAGCCGCACCTCGTTCTTGATAAGGACGCAATTTTCCGTGAAAACTGGCGGGTGTGGGTAAGGGTGTAATTTCCTGATTATTTGTCAACGCCCCAATTAATTCTTGTAACGCCCCCGATGCTTCAAAGCTAACAACTGGTAATTTTTCAATCACCTGGGTATCACCTGTACTCAGGCGTAAGGCATCTTCTAAAGAAAGTGCCATTTGTTCTTTACGGGAAGCAAAAAATGTCTGGGCTGTTTTAATATCTTGGGGACGTAACTCCACCCACTCACCGTTAATTTCTACCAAGGGACTATTTAAAGCTACCAGTCTGTCAAACTCTGCTTTAGAAATTGTCTGTCCCCCGATCGCCAATTGCCATTGAAAATTCAGCAAACTTTGTAAACCCAAGCGTTCTTTCTGCTTTTTGGGGGTTTCGGCGGTAATTTTCAACCCCAAACGATTTGCCCAGCCTTCGCGGTTTGTCAAACTAGGTGGCAAAATTACACCCAAACCGCTATCTTCCAATCTCCAGGCCACAGATTTGATAAATTCATAAGCTTGGATGGGGTTGAGTTGGCAAGATTGGGGATATTCTGTTTCTAAGCTGGGTGTAATTGTTCCATATAATCGAGAAGCTAAACCCAAACCACGCAAAAAAGTTTCTTGGGGTTTTTCAATGGTGCGGTTTTGATAAATTAATTCTTCAACGGGATTTTGCCAAATTGTTGCTGCATCCACTACAAATTCTGGATCATCCGCCGCCTGGAGAAAGTACGCCAGTTTCCATTCTGTTTCTCCCACTTCTGGGGAAGATAGTTGAAAACAAGTGCGAAATAAGGGCTTTCCTGTGAGTTGATGTTGTAACGGCAAAGTCCAAGCTTTCAGCGCCGCTTCTAAGCGTTCTACACCAATTGCATCTGCAACCACGGTATTAGATGCACCCGTTAAAGCTTGTAACCACTGGCGAATTGCTGACGGTAAAGCCGCCATCACTCTGGTTTCGATGATGGGTTGATTACCCACCATTTGCCGCACTTGCACATCTATGATGCTGTTGAGGAAATCTAAAATTAACTCTTGAGGCGATTCGGGTAAATTGACATATATATCCCCACTCCCCACTCCCGACTCCCCATTCCCAAATTCCTGATAAGTCCGACAACCTAGAGGCATTTTCGCGGCGAACTTTTCTAAGCGAGTTCCATCTACCGCACTGTCTAACAAAACTTGCCAGTTAGCGAATATAGTACCGTCCGCTTGGTGTTGAATATTCGGTAAAAATTTAGAACGGGAAATTAAATCTAAACTCCAACGGGCTACCTGTGACCAAAATCTTAAATCTCCAGCTAAAAAAGCAGCTTCACCATTAGTAATGTTGAGAGGAAGAGATTGGAGAAATTGAATTGCTTCGCTGGTATTCAGGCAAAAACCTGCAACTTGCCAAGGTTGGAGATATGGTGCAGCGTCAGAATTTAAATCTTGGCTGGCAGAATGTAAAGGTAATAAGTTGAAGCTTTGATCTTCCTTGGTTTCGCTAATCTGAGTTGGTAAAGCGATAATTTGCGAATGGCTTGGTAAGCTGATTTCTGACGGTTTTGGAGTTTTGCGCGATCGCCCTGAAGTTGGTGCTGGCTGTGGCTGAGTGCTGGCAATTCTCAGATTCCTTCCTGCTAACCACTCACTCAACTCCACGGCTGTCATTGCTAACGGATGTAGTGGAATTTCTAAGGATTTATTTACATCCCAATTTACTTGCGGCGATCGCCAAGTTTCTCCCCAGATAAATAAACAACTGTTTTGATTTTTTCTTACCCAGCTACCGTGTAAAATCGCCATTGTGAATTACTCGAATTATTCTCAGATTAAATTATTGAAAATTAAAATTTTTTATATATTATTTTGATTTTCGCCCTATCAAATTAGCAAATTAATTAACATTCTAAATTATCAAATTATTACTTAGTTTAGAAAAAATCGCCATTTCAATATCTGCTAAAAGTCAAATTGCTATTTATAAATAATTTGAATTAATATTTATTTTGTTGAGGCGATCGCCGCCATATTTCCAAGGTTGGTACTATTGTACAACCAGGGCTACATGCTGGTGTGAGATTGTTTTTCTCTAATTTAAGAATGATTTAAGAAAGATCCCATTCCGTTGCAGAGTTGTAAAAAAATCTACTTTTTATACCTTACCTCCACCAGTAGTTGAGCAATGACAGAGATTGCCATACATGCAATTTCTCAAACTTTTGAGTATGATTAGGCATATTCTACCTGTGGTAATCCACAAAGATAGCCAAGCCGTCGAATTTACTGCCGCTTAATAGGCAAATATGTAATAAATTTGGCAGCAAATCACTTGTTTATCTTTGTATGTAACAGAAGCCAGCCAGAGTGCAGAAATGTTAGGATTGCCACAGAGAGAGAATAGCGTGCATAGAAGGAAAAAAAACTGAATGGCAGAAGTTGAAAAGTCAATATCCTTTGATGGACGGGATATTCGACTGAAGTTAGGCCTACTAGCTCCCCAAGCTGGTGGGTCGGTTTTGATAGAATCAGGGGATACAGCTGTTTTGGTAACAGCTACGCGATCAGAAGCCAGAGAAGGCATTGATTTTCTGCCCCTTACCGTAGACTACGAAGAAAGACTTTATGCAGCAGGTAGAATTCCTGGTGGGATTATGCGCCGGGAAGGTCGTCCACCGGAAAAAGCAATTCTCACCAGCCGTCTCATAGACCGTCCTCTGCGTCCTTTGTTCCCTTCATGGTTGCGGGATGACCTGCAAGTTGTGGCTTTAACATTATCAATGGATGAGTTAGTGCCACCTGATGTTTTAGCAGTTACTGGTGCTTCTATAGCGACCTTAATTGCCCAAATTCCCTTTAACGGGCCAATGGCAGCCGTACGGGTAGGTTTAGTAGGAGATGATTTTATTATTAATCCTACTTATGCAGAAATTGAAGCCGGAGACCTGGACTTGATCGTAGCTGGTTCGCCAGAAGGCGTAATCATGATTGAGGCAGGAGCCAATCAGTTGCCAGAACGAGATATTATCGAAGCGATTGATTTTGGCTATGAAGCAGTACGCGATTTAATTAAAGCCCAGCAAGATATCATTGCTGATTTGGGTTTGCAAATCATTCACCAAGCACCACCAGAGGTAGACCAAACCCTGGAAAATTATATCCGCGATCGCGCCAACGACGAGATTAAGAAAATTCTGTCTCAATTTACATTTACTAAAACTGAGCGTGATACTGCTTTAGATGCAGTTAAAGATACCATCCAAACTGCGATCGCTGAATTATCAGAAGAAGATCCCGTTCGCGTTGCGGCTACTGCTGACCCCAAAGCAGTTGGTAAGACTTTTAAAGAAATCACCAAATATTTCATGCGCCGTCAAATCGTTGAAGACAACGTGCGCGTTGATGGTCGCAAACTTGATGAAGTCCGTCCGGTTTCTTGTCAAGTTAGTGTCTTACCAAAACGAGTCCACGGTAGCGGTTTATTTAATCGCGGACTGACTCAGGTATTATCCAACTGTACCCTTGGTACTCCCGGAGATGCCCAAAACCTCAACGACGACCTCCAAACCGACCAATCTAAACGTTACCTCCACCATTACAACTTCCCTCCCTTCTCCGTTGGCGAAACCAAACCATTACGCGCCCCTGGTAGAAGGGAAATTGGTCACGGCGCTTTAGCAGAACGCGCAATTTTACCAATTCTGCCACCCAAAGAACAATTTCCTTATGTAATTCGGGTAGTTTCCGAAGTACTTTCTTCCAACGGTTCCACCTCAATGGGTTCGGTTTGCGGTTCTACCCTCGCCTTGATGGATGCTGGTGTCCCAATTATCAAACCCGTTAGCGGTGCAGCAATGGGTCTGATTAAAGAAGGTGATGAAGTCCGCGTTTTGACTGATATTCAGGGCATTGAAGACTTTTTAGGTGATATGGACTTCAAAGTTGCTGGAACAGATGCTGGGATTACAGCCTTACAAATGGATATGAAAATCTCTGGTCTGCCTTTGGAGACCATAGCCCAAGCCATTCACCAAGCCAAAGATGCCCGGTTGCACATTTTAGATAAAATGCTGCAAACCATCGACCAACCACGTACCGAAACATCACCCTACGCACCACGTCTGCTGACTATCAAGATTGACCCAGACATGATTGGTCTAGTCATCGGCCCTGGTGGTAAGACAATTAAAGGCATTACAGAAGAAACTGGTGCCAAAATTGACATTGAAGATGATGGTACAGTGACTATCTCTGCCGTCGATGAAAGCAAAGCCAAGAAAGCGCGGAACATTATCCAAGGAATGACTCGCAAGCTGCATGAAGGGGATGTCTACGCGGGTCGCGTTACGCGAATTATCCCAATTGGTGCATTCGTGGAGTTTTTACCCGGTAAGGAAGGAATGATCCACATTTCTCAACTGGCTGATTATCGCGTCGGCAAAGTCGAAGATGAAGTTGCAGTTGGTGATGAAGTGATTGTCAAAGTGCGTGAGATTGACGGCAAAGGCCGAATTAATCTCACACGTTTGGGTATTCATCCAGACCAAGCAGCTGCGGCCAGAGAAGCTGCGGCAGTAAATCGATAAATCGATTTGGGATTTTAGAGATGATCTAAAATCCGCGATGCCTTTGTTGTAGGCATCGCCGTAGCTTTTTTAAAATATCAATTAACAATAAGCCGGACGACTGAAGTCGCGTCTAGATGAACGAAGCCTGCCTAGCCTACGGCAAAGCCCCAGCCGAACGCAGGCTAAAAAAATTATAAGTTGTATCTATACAATCAATGTTTAACAGCCTAATTTTGGGAATTATAAAAATAGGTTCTCAGAACTTTTTGCGATTATGCCTTTAACAAGGTAAAAAATACTTTAGGACTTACGCAAGAACCCTCTCAAATCCTCTTAACTTCGTGTCCTACCCTGCGGGAAGCCGCTATCGCGTCTATGCGCCCTTTGCGGTTCGTTTTTTCATGATTTTGCGTAAGTCCTGTACTTAACAAATCTAGATTATTTAAAATATCGATCGCATCCTTGACTCAAGTGCTTAAACCGAAATTCTTAATCAGTAATTTCTGGGAAAAATACCTGAAGACGATTTAAACAATATCAACAAAGGGAATACTGAGTTTAACCGCCTGCCAATTTAGGTAATGGCTAAACTTACTGTCTTTTGAGGAAATGTCACCGTGGTATTGTTTCGCAAGCATATAAGTTTTTTGACGACTTCGATTTTGCTGGGGTTGATGACTTTACCAAACATTGGCCTGGTAATGATGACAAATCCAGCCCAGGCGCAAACCAATAGTGAAAATCCATCAACTCTGACTCCAGATGTTCAGCGATCGCAAGTGACTCCTTCTTACCCAGCTTCTGCACCACCGCCACAAGTTAAACCTTTACCAGACGAGAGAAATCTGGAGGAAAGGTCAATAGAAACAGATTACCGTGTCAGTAACTTGCTGAAAGACTTTAAAGGAAATTTGTGGGTGGGTTATTGGCGGGGATTATCGCGGATTGACCCCAAGACAGGTAAAATATTAGCGCGGGTAAATTTACCGAATGTGGCGATCGGTGCTTTAGCTCAAGACAAAGTGGGGCGTTTATGGGTAGGAACTTATGAAGGACTGAAGCGAGTTGACCCCCGGACAAATGAAATTACAGCGCAGAATTTGTTTTTACCTTCCAAGCGGGTGTTGTCGATGTTAGTTGACAAGCGCGGTTACTTGTGGGTGGGTACTGATAGCGGTTTAGCTTTAATTAGTCCTGACCAAGGCTTAATTATGACGACAGTGAAAAATTTACCTGGAGTCAGCGCCAACACCTTAACTTTAGATGCAGAAGGTCAACTGTGGGTGGGGACTTTAGATGGTTTGGTACGTGTAAATACTACCAACGCTTATATTATGAAGCGGATTGACGGTTTACCCGGTACAACAGTGCAAACTTTAGCTATTAGTCCAGAAGGGTTAATTTGGGCGGGAATGGCTAACAATTTGCTGGTAATTGACCCAAAAACAGATAAAGTATTGCGATCGGTGACTCCATTGCGGGGACGGAATGTCACAGCAATCAAATTTGCCCAAGATGGTAGTGTTTGGGTAGGGACAAACAATGGTTTGTTACGATTAAATCCACACACAGGCGCACTTTTAGATCAAGTTGCAGGACTCCCTTCTAGTCGAGTGCTTGCGCTTGTACCAGATATTAGTAATAAATTATGGATCGGCACTAGTGAAGGTTTAGCTTGGTTAATGCCCAAAATGGGTGGCGCAAAACCCCATCTTGCTTTCAGTCGTGCAGTGAAATGAGGGAGTGGTGAGTTGGGAATGGGGAATAGTAATTCCTTGTTTCCTCTCCCTACTCCCTACTCCCTACTCCCTACTCCCCAGTCAAAAATGCCAGTTACTACCCAGCAATTAATTCAATGGAAACAACAGGGACGTGCGATCGCAGCGTTAACTGCTTGGGATTATGCGATCGCCCAACTGATCGACGCGGCTGGTGTAGACTTAATTTTGGTCGGAGACTCGATGGCGGTGGTTTTAGGTTATGAAACCACACTCCCCATTACCCTAGAGGAAATGCTATTTCATGCTAAAGCAGTACGTCGGGGTGTCAAACGCGCTTTAGTGGTAGTTGATTTACCATTCTTGACTTATCAAGAAAGTATTGCTCAAGCTATGCACTCAGCAGGCAGAATATTGAAAGAAACTGGAGCGCAAGCAGTCAAGCTAGAAGGTGGCTATCCAGCGATGGTAGAAACCATAGCACGTCTAGTCCAGGCGGGAATCCCGGTGATGGGTCATGTGGGATTGACACCGCAATCAGTTCATCAACTAGGTTTGCGCCAACAGGGAAAAACGGAAGAACAAGCAGAGAGAATTTTAAATGAAGCGATCGCCTTAGAACAAGCGGGTGTCTTCTCCATTGTGTTAGAGCATATTCCCGCAGATTTGGCAAGGCAAATCACCGAAAAACTCAGCATTCCCACAATTGGGATTGGTGCTGGTTCCTACTGCGATGGTCAAGTGTTAGTCACTTCAGATGTTCTTGGTCTTTCCGCCAAGCAACCACCGTTTGCTAAAACCTACACCAACCTGCGGGAAACAATTACTCAAGCGGTACAAGATTACACTATTGAAGTGCGGGAGAGAAAATTTCCGTAATTTTTATTGAGTGCTGAGTGCTGAGTGCTGAGAGGGGGGAGACAAGGTAGAGGGGGGAGACAAGGTAGAAAGATTGCTTCCGTGTCCCCCTTGTCCCCCTTGTCCCCCGTGTCTCCCGTGTCCCCCAACTCCCAACTCCCCACTCCCAACTCCCAACTCCCACTTAAGATTAAATAAACCCAATGCGGTGTAAAGGCCAAAAGCGAAATACAGCGCGACCGATGATATTTTGTCTGGGGAGAAAGCCCCAATAACGGGAATCATTACTGTCGTTGCGGTTGTCTCCCATGACAAACAACTCATCTGGTGGAACCTGTACTGGCGGGAATGGCTGATTTGCTGGTTCAGCGATGTAATCTTCTAGCAAAGGTTGATTATTGAGATAAACTTTACCACCAGCCACTTTAATAATTTCCCCTGGTGTAGCAATTACCCGTTTAATAAAAGCTTGGTCTTTGGGGTAGCCGCGTTTCTGTAATTCTTCGGGGGCCTGAAAAACTACGATATCCCCAGTGGCGGGAGGTTGAAAATGGTAAGAAATTTTTTCTACCACCAAGCGATCGCCTTCATATAAAGTTGGCACCATAGAATCAGAAGGGATGTAGCGAGGTTCCGCCACAAAAGTTCTGATTAATACTGCCAATAATAAAGCGATCGCTACTAAAGTTAAATTTTCTCGCCAACCACGCCATGTTTTTGATGAGGTATTAGCTGCTTTTGTATCAGTTTCCTGGGGAATCATAGAATTTTTTAGCCAGTGCAAACAGTGGGATAAATGCCTTCTGCTATATTATTTACCAAATAAACAGGAATACCCATCACAACTACCTCATTTCCTCAAACAAATTCAATGATGGTTAATGATGGGTAGAAAAACTATTGCCACGGTGAAGAAGGTAGTTGGGCAATTGACTGCACAGCACAGCCTTCTAAAAATATGGGGACACGTCCACAGTTAGGACATTTCATCACATCATCTTGTTGAGTATCAGGTTTATTTTTTGGTTTAGGTTTAGAATTTTGTGGTGTGAGAAAAATCACATCAATAGATAATGGAGTCGAACAATGACGACATTCACAAATTATTAACTGTCCGGCATCACTCGTTTGATAGACTTTTAGATGTTGTGTGGGATAAAATTTTTCTGGTTTTTCTGAGCTATCTGAGCTGTCGTATCTTTCGGATCTTTCGTATCTTTCGGATCTTTCGTATCGTTCTGATCTTTCTGACCTTTCGTATCGTTCTGATCTTTCGGGTTTTTCTGGTTTTGATTGTTCTTCAAGCTTTTCAGACATCGGTTTAACCATGTTTCCTTACAGAGCATTCAATTGAATTTTGAGGTACTGTTAGTGCAGCATTAACATTTAAGAGACACTGCTGTGACTTCCGATTCAGAATGCAACTAAACACTTTTAGCACGCCATACTAAATACTACAACCCCAGATTCTACTCATCCGCAGAATACAGATGTGGGAGGAAAAAGGTTATGACTGACGGAGAAAAGTTGTCTGTAGAGAATGGGTGTAGGGGTTTAGGGGTGTAACCCGAATTTCTCACGTATGGGTAGCGGGTGTGGGGAGTGTGGGGAGTGTGGGGGGAAAAATTTCTTCACCATCCTCCCACCCCTCACACCCTTATACCCTACACCCTTAATTACCTATGCACTAAAGTATTTCGCTACTGGGTGGTAGGTAATAATTGCCGTTGTAGACTGTTCAGGATAAAGCTGTTCACTTTCATCCATATACAGATTAATTCTGCCAGTGTCTAACAACTCCAATTGCTTGTACTGGTCTTGCATATTGGGACAAGCTGGATAGCCAAAACTATAGCGTGAACCGCGATAGCGTTGGGCTAAAATATCCCGAATATTATCAGGTTCCTCAGCAGTAAAACCTAACTCCTGGCGAATTCTAGCGTGTGTCCACTCCGCTAAAGCCTCAGCCATCTGCACTGCTAAACCGTGGAAGTAGAGATAATCGGTGTATTGATTATCTGCAAACAGCTTTTGGGCGTATTCTGTCGCAATGTCACCCACAGTCACCGCCTGCATCGGGAAAACATCAATTATCCCCGACTCCTTGGGCGCAAAGAAATCTGCAATGCACAGCCTTTTGGAAGACTTTTGCCTCGGAAACTCAAAACTCGTTTTTACCTCTGCGCCTCGGCGGTTCGTTTCATAGACATACAGCGTATTCCCCTCAGACTGACAAGGAAAATAACCGTAAATGACTTGAGGATGTAACAAATTCTCCTCAATAATGCACTGCTTCCAAGTTTCTAAAATTGGGTAAACTTTTGCATCTAAGAAAGCCTGATATTCTTCCTTTGATTGTTCCTTCGGTTTACGGAATTGCCATTGTCCGGCAATTAAAGCTTGCAAATCCAAATACCAGAATAATTCTTCTAAAGGAATATCCGCAGGCTGTAATAACTTGCTTCCCCAGAACGGTGGCGTGGGACGTTCTATATCTACTGCGATCGCTTCGGAACGGCGGGTATCAATGGGGAGTGGGGAATGGGGAGTGGGGAGTGCTGAGTGCTGAGTGCTGAGTGCTGATTTCTGAGTAATTTCTGGTTCATCACTGACTTCATCCAAAAATCCTTGCAAGTCATCCCAATTACCAGCAGCTTTGGCTGGCATTAATTTATCCATGAAATGCAAGTCAGAGAAAGCATCTTTGCCATAAACCACTTTACCTTTGTAAGTGTTTTGGCAATCATTATTGACAAACTTGGGAGTTAACGCCGCACCGCCTAAAATTACTGGGACAGTAATTCCCTTTTCGTTGAATACTTCCAAGTTTTCTTTCATGAAGGCAGTGGATTTCACCAGCAAGCCACTCATAGCAATACAATCGGCTTTATGTTGATTGTACGCCTCGATGATGTTTTCTACTGGCTGCTTAATTCCCAGGTTAATTACCTTGTAGCCGTTGTTAGAAAGAATGATATCTACTAGGTTTTTCCCAATGTCGTGGACATCACCTTTAACTGTGGCAATAATCACCTTGCCTTTGGCATTATTACCCGCTTCGGATTTTTCCATGAAGGGTTCTAGGTAAGCTACCGCCGCTTTCATGGTTTCGGCTGACTGCAAGACGAAGGGTAACTGCATTTGTCCTGAACCGAACAACTCACCGACTACTTTCATCCCATCTAGCAAGAAAGTATTGATAATTTCCAGTGGTTTGTAAGTTTCTAAGGCTTTGGTGAGGTGCTTTTCTAAACCAATGCGTTCGCCGTCAATGATATGGCGTTTGAGAATTTCTTCAATGGGGAGGTTTTCATCAACGCCTTTTTCCCGTTTCGCACTGACTCCAGCAAATAAGGTTGTGAGTTCGGCTAAGGGGTCATAAACGCAGACATCACCCTCAAATTTCCGTTCGTCGTAAATCAACTGGCGACAAACTTCTTGATGACGGGGTTCAATCTTCGCTAGTGGTAAGATTTTGTTGGCGCTAACAATTGCCGCATCCATTCCCGCCGCCATTGCTTCGTGCAGAAACATGGAGTTAAGGACGATACGCGCGGCGGCGGAAAGTCCAAAGGAAATATTCGACACACCCAAGATGACATGACATCCTGGTAATTCTTGGCGAATGCGGCGAATAGATGCAATGGTGGCTTTGCCGTTTTCTCTATCTTCTTCAATCCCCGTAGAAATTGGTAGAGCCAAGGTATCAAAGAATATTTCTGTAGCAGGGATGCCATATTCTACAGCTTGGCGGTAGGCACGTTGAGCAATTTGGAATTTTTTCTCCGCCGTCCGCGCCATACCTTCTTCATCAATCGTACCAATGACTACACCCGCACCGTACTTTTTCGCTAATTCCAGCACTTTCAAAAAGCGCGGTTCGCCGTCTTCGTAGTTGGTGGAGTTTAACAAACATTTACCACCCGCTACCTTTAACCCCGCCTCCATTTTTTCCCATTCGGTGGAGTCGAGCATTAAGGGTAAGGTAACATTATTCACGATGCGCGAAACGAGTTCGTGCATATCTCTCACGCCATCACGCCCCACATAATCGACGTTGACATCTAGGATGTGTGCGCCTTCTTTGACTTGCGCCCGCGCCATTGACACCAGTCCGTCCCAGTCTTCGGCGTTGAGTAAGTCGCGGCATTTTTTAGAACCACTGGCGTTGAGACGTTCACCGACAATTAAGAAAGAATTGTCTTGGGTGTAAGGTTGAGTTGTATATATTGATGCCGCCGCAGGTTCGAGGCTGGGCTGTCGAACTTTTGGCTTTAATTCTTTGGCGATTTCTGCTAGTTGTTGAATGTGTTCTGGACGTGTCCCACAGCAACCCCCGATCACTTGGACACCCAAATCTTCAACAAAGTGCATTAATGCCATCCGTAATTCTAGCGGTGTCAAGCGGTAGTGTGCTTGACCGCCAACGTTCTCCGGTAAACCCGCGTTAGGAATACAAGAAACCACAAACGGCGAATGTTCTGCCAAATACTTGATGTGTGGTTTCATCAAATCTGGGCCTGTGGCGCAGTTTAAACCGAGAATATCGATTTTATATGGTTCCAAAATGGTCAGGACAGCATTGATTTCTGTACCTACCAACATTGTTCCCATGCTTTCCATTGTCACCGATACCATCAACGGGATGCGATCGCCTTTCTTGGCAAAGGCTTCTTCTATCCCATTCAGTGCAGCTTTGATTTGCAGCACATCTTGGCAAGTTTCAACCAACAATAAATCAACACCGCCATCCATGAGGGCTTCGGCTTGTTCCGCAAAAGAAGCCTTCATAGTGTCAAAGTCAATATGTCCCAAGGTGGGGAGTTTGGTGGTGGGGCCGATGGAACCTGCAACAAACCGGGGTTTTTCAGGTGTGGAAAATTCCGCCGCCACACCCTTGGCGAGTTCGGCGGCGGTTTTGCTGAGGTAGTAAGCTTGGTCTGCTAAGTCATACTCTGCCAGTACAATCGAGGTACTGCCAAAACTATCAGTTTCAATCACATCCGCACCAGCCGCGAGAAAGTCACGATGCACTTTAGCGACAGCTTCGGGTTTTGAATGAACTAAATATTCGTTACAACCTTCATATTGTGCGCCGCCGAAATCTTCAGCAGTCAGGTTTTGGGTTTGCAAGTTAGTCCCCATCGCCCCGTCAAAAACAATCACCGGGCTATCAGGACTACGCAGGCGTTCAAGGAAAGGATGAGTCATATTTTCCCAGAATAAATGATTTTTTAGTTGAGGAGATCCCCCCAACCCCCCTTAAAAAGGGGGGCTATTTTTTTATTTATCCCCTTAAAAAGTAGAGGATTGTTTTTTAACCCCCTTTTTAAGGGGGTCGCCGTAGGCGGGGGGATCTAATTTTAGGACGCTCGAAGTTTGATCCAAGAATATTGGAAATGTAGTGAGTATTGTAATACTCCACTTAATTTATTATTTTCCCTAATTGTGGGGTAATATGGGCGATCGCTCATAATCTCAACTTACATACCAACGCGGAAATCCCATTTTAGAAGTCGGGGATCTGATGAATCATGAAGGATGTATGACAAGACTTGATTCCCAGTTGTTAGAAAAACCCAATAAACGTTATGTTGGTGAGGTTGCGAGATTAAAATAGCTGTAGCAAGCAATCAACAACACTTGTATCAGTTTTCACGCCTTGTTTAAGGATTACAGATAATGCGACCGATCAAAAGACCCATCAAACCAGCGACTTACATATCTTTTCTCTACATCTACCAAACTACTTGGGGAACGGCTGGTGATATCTGTCTAATCCGAGAATCCGTAGCAAATGAAGGTACAACCAAGTTTATCGGTCATAAAGTCCGGCTAGTAGTACCGAAATGGTTAGAACGCGATCGCGTGGCGCATTTTCCAGTAGTTAAGGTTGCTGGTAATGTCGGTGAAGGACACCCCAAAGAACATCCCTATGAATGGGAGGTGTATGAAGGTGTGGATCGAGAAATTGCGATCGCCGCTTTAAAACCTTGGGGCTTTAAGTTAATTGACCAACCAGAGTAACTCTTATTGCCACTAAAAAGTAATATGTTTAATATTACATAAAAATGATTATCATTCTATTATGGCTAAACCAACGATCACCGTCATTGTTGGCACATCTGGTGCTGGAAAAACTACCTGGATTTGCCAACAGTTAAGAGATATGAGTGCTGTTGACCAAGTAATTTATTTCAGCCCTGGTACTGGGACTGTTCCCATCGACCAAACCCTCATAGCAACTGAGTTTCCGGGGATAAAAGTTTTTGGAGAAGGTCAGGAAACTGAATTTCTCAGCCAAATACCCCAAGCTGAAGCAGTGTATTTAGAATTAGGTTTTTATTTTGAGTTAGGAGCGATCGCCCAAATTTTAGGTAATCAAAATTACCATGCTGTCGCGGTCTTACCACCCAACCTGAGCAACTCAGAATATCACACTTGGGCAACCGAAATTATACCAGGCGCACCAGCCCCAACAAATCAGGCTGGAAGTTTATGGCGGATAGCCAGCAACGGTCAAGTCGTGGATGAAACCAGTTTAGAAGAATTTTGGTACGAAATTACCCACGGTGCTTACGGTGTGGTCAGCCGCGCCAAAGGTATTTTTGATGTTAACGATGGTCGTTCCATTTACTGTGATTTTGTGGCTGGTGTTCCCCAAACAGATTTTCTGGAATTAGACCTACCACGCTGCTTGGATGGTAGACCGCAGCGTTTCAGTGGTTTGGAAGTGGTAGGACAAAACTTAGATGAAGCAAATTTAAAACAAACCTTACTAGATTGCTGTTTATCTGATGGGTTGATTTCCCAATACCAACAACAAGTACAGCAAATTTTATTGCAAGGGGAATTAGTATGAAAATCGCCGTTATGTCATGTATTCATGGCAATTACACCGCCTTAGACGCGGTATTACTAGATATCGACCAGCAAAAAGCTGAGAAAATCTTTTGTGTTGGTGATTTAGTTGGCTATGGGCCGCATCCCAACGCAGTAATTAGCCAAATTCGCTCTTTGGATATTCCCACCTGTGTCGGTTGTTGGGATGAAGATATTATCGAAGGATTGAACTCTTGTGAGTGTAGCTATCCTTCATTATTGGCAGAAAAAAGAGGTATCAAGGCTCATGAATGGACTAACAAAGAAATTCATCCAGAGAACCGCGAATTTTTAGCCCAATTACCCCACAGTCTCAAACAAGGAAATTTAGCCTTTGTTCATGGTAGCCCTTACAGCAACCATGAGTATTTGTTACCAGAAATCGATGCTTTTACAGCACTAGAACGTGTACTTTCTACAGAAGCAGATGTGCTGTTTTGTGGTCATACCCATGTACCTTATGCTCGAACTTTAGATGCAGGTCAGTTACAAATCAAGGTTGCTCAAGGAGAAACAGCACAAGAAATTAACTTTAACTCGCCTCTGAAACGAATTGTTAATGTTGGTTCCGTAGGTGAACCGCGACATGGTAGACCAAACGCCACTTATGTAATTTACGACACAGATACTCAAGATATTCAACTGCGAGAAGTACCTTACGATTATCAAAAAACCTGTGCAGCCATTATCGAGAAAGGTTTACCAGCCATTTTTGCTTGGCGTTTAGCAAATGGGTTGGAGTATGCAGAACGAGCCGATGACCCAACTCATGTATGTACAAGGTAATTTCTATCTTTTATGAGTTGAAAGTGCTGAGTCACTTCGACTACGCTCAGTGACCATAAGGAATTGTTAACAGACTTGTGCTATGGCAATCCTAAATGATTCACAAACATCTCTCTACCTTGTCTACCTTGTCTCCTTTGTTTATGTTTCAAATAAGACTGCTATAGGACTATTCTTTCTTTTTGACCTTTTACTTTTGCCTTGTTGTACTAGCTTTGTGAAATCAGTTTCATCGGGGCTTCCTTCCCATTCCTCTGTATTATTAAAAAATCAACGATTATGAATAAATGGGCGATTTTGAGTGGCATTACCGGGAATCTTGCCGCCTATGAGGCTGTAATGGCAGATATTAAACGTTACGGTCATCAGATAGAAGCTTTGTATATTTTAGGTGATTTGGTAGGGCCAAGACCTGAAACAGAAAAGTTAATTGAACGAGTCATGAACCCAAGACGGGGAGAATTAGAACCCTTAATTTGTAAGGGATGGTGGGAAGAACAATGTTTGATTTTGCATGGTTTGGGGGCGAGTGGGGATGCTCCAGAATTAATTGCCAAATATGGGGGTGATACCGTAAAACTACTGTGGGATAGTGTTTCTCGCAAGACTGTACAATGGTTGCGATCGCTCGACTTTGGTTTTTTTGAATTAGATTGTTTGTTAATCCACGGTTCAACAGTCAGTGTGGCTGAAGAATTAACTCCCGAAACACCGCCAATTCAAATGTTTGATAGACTGTCGCGGATGCAAGCAAATAATTTGTTTTGCGGTCGTTCTGGTTTAACCTTTCAATATCAATTGCAAACCGGTTCAATTACCACAGGTCTTACAACACTTGATTCCCAACATTCTCAGCAAATTATTACCGTCTCCCCTCGTCAAGTCATCGGTGTTGGTAACGTAGGATGCACACAGGGACAAGCAACTTACACTCTTTATCACCCTAGTAGCAATCAAGTGGAATTTAAAACTGTATATTACGGGAGTAATAAAGGATTTAACAGTCAATCTGCGGGTAAAAAGGCGAAATCTAGCATCTATTAATGAGTAATGGTCAAGCAAGATTCTTTTTTTAGTTTGCGGCTGTTCAGATCCCCGACTTTTTGAAAAAGTCGGGGATCTACGACACATCATAATTTGTGTGGTGGACTAATAGTTGAGCTTGATTAATAAGGTTAAAATACTCGCTACAGCGTATTTTAGGTACATAAGGTACAAGGGTAAAACCCAAAACTATGTGGAGACGTTACATATAACGTCTCTACTTTGTTAAAGAAGGTTGTCAACAGCTTCTTTAAACTTTTCGTAAGGTGAGACTCCAATAATTTTTTCGACTAAATCACCATCTTTAAAGATTAAAATGGCGGGAATACTACGAAGAGCATATTGTTTAAATAGTGGTTTGTTTTTATCTACGTCTACTTTAACGACTTTAGCGCGTCCGTTGTATTCTGTTGCAAGTTGTTCCATTAAGGGACTGACAAGGCGACAGGGGCCGCACCAAGTAGCAGTAAAATCAACAACTAGAATTTTCTCTTGAGTTAAAAGGGTATAAAATTCACTTTCTTGAATATCGGCAACTGTACCAGCTTCGGTAGACATTTTTAAATCCCTCAATATTAAATTCAATAACTAAGTAACTATACAGAGTATATAGGTAGGAGCGATCGCAAAACGGCTTTAATCTCAGTTTTGAGCGATCGCAGCAATGGAAAAGCCAATACAGTTAAGTTAAGCTGATGAGAGTTGATTTCTCAATTTCTGCTCTGCCTATAAGACAATGAGCAAGATTTGGGGGAGAATCCCCAAGCCCCCGATTGGGGGACGGTTGCGTCCCCCAAACCCCCTCCAAAATCATTTTTTAGTTTTGATTTGAAAGCTTGAATACCAGGAATAGTAGGACTTTTCTTCCTGCTTCCTGCCTCAACCGCGTAGTGGTAAGTCAAAAGGCAAAAGTAAAAAGGCAAAAATGAAGAATACTTTTGACTTTTGGTTTTTTACTTTTGACTTCTCCGGCTTTGCCGGAGTGCCTCCTGCCTTCTATCCAATAGCTGAGATAGTTAAACCTGTAACAGCTATAGCACCAGCGATCGCACTTGCAACCAGAGAGGTGAGTGCTGTTCCAAATAACCACCAAGCAGCGTTAGCAACGGTTTTTTTGGTTTCTTCGGCTTGTTTTTTGGCTTGGTGTTGGATGCTGTGTAAACGTTCTTTGGTGATTTGCTGAATGCGTTCGGCGCGTTGCAGGACACTATTGCGGGCGGATTCGATTTGGTTGATAATGCGGTTAGCGTCTTCCTGAGAAATGTCTTCCCGCGAACTGAGGACAGCCACTAAGGTATCACGGTCAAATTCACTCAGGCGATCGCGCAAGGCTTCAAATCCGGCTTGGGGGTCATCAAACAATTTGGCAAAATCATGTTTAATCCCTTCATAATTTAGCTCAGGACGATCCAAGGAATTGAGATAGCTACGGATTCTGTTTCTGACTCGTTCGGTTGCTGATTGTACAGCTTGTTGAATCTGCCGATATTGATTTACAACTGCATCCCGCGCCGATAATGTTTGATCAGCAATGCGGTTAACATCTTCTTCAGAAATATCCTCACGTTGGGATAGTAACGCCACAATTGTGGAACGGTCAACTTGAGACAAGCGATCGCTTAAGTTACCAACTCCCGCACGAGGATCTCGCAACAGCAGTTGTAAATCACGTTTAATGCTGTCTGGGTTGAGTTCTTCTTTATTGGTGTGACGTAGATAATCTTCGAGATTTCTTTCAAAATCGACAACTTGCTGAACAGTACGGTTTGCCAAGCGACGCGGTGCTTTAATAATGTTAGTAATCGCCTCTTGTACTTGGTCAATTAGCCGTTGTACTTGTTCTTCGCTTAAGTCTCCCCGTTGGCTGACGAGTTTAACTAAAGTTTCGCGGTCAACTTGCGACAAGCGACTACGAATTGCAGAAATTCCTTCTCGCGGATCAACCAGTAATTTTTCTAAATCTCGGCGGATACCTTCGGGGTCAAGTTCTTCTAAGTTAGTATTGCGGAGATATTCAGCAATTTGAGTTGTGGTTTGTTCGTACTGTTCTTTAGCTTTATCTGCTACAACTTGCGGGGTTTGCAAGATGTTATCCCTGGCTGATTCTAGCTGATCAATAATTTGGTTAACTTCATCCTCATTCAAGTCTTGACGCTGAGAAAGCAGACTGACTAAAGTATCACGATCAAACTGCGATAAACGCTGACGCAACAAGTTAAATCCGGCTTGGGGGTCTTGCAGTAAAGTGCTGAAATCGCGGCGAATACCTTCAGGATTTAATTCTTCCTTATTAGTATTGCGTAAATAATCTTCGACTCTTTGGCGTAAGTTTTCAGTTTGGGTTGTCGCTTGTTCCTGTAATTGATTTAAAACAGAATCCCGGACACTTTCTAAGTTATTTAGCAAATTATTAGCTTCTTCATCACTGAAATCTTGACGCTGCTGTAAAACTTGCAGCAAGACATCACGAGCCAATCCTTGGAAGCGTTCATTTAAATCATCAAAATCAGCGTTTAATTCTGTGATTAAGTTATCAAAATCTCGCTCAACAGCTTCAGGATTCAATTCTTCTTTACTTGTAGAACGCAGGTAATTTTCGATGCGGTTCCGCAAATCTTGACTCTTATCTTTAACTTCCGCCTGTTGCAAAGTTGTTAACACTTCTTGGCGAATTTCTTCCATTTGTTGAGCAATTTCTTTGACTCTAACTTCGCTAATATCACTGCGACGGATCAGTAAATTCGCAAACTCTTCTTGGTTGAAATCTTCTAATTCTCGCCGCATAGTTGCTGCATCTGCTTGCGGGTCATAAATCACATCCCGAAATTCATCTTTAATAGTGATGCGGTTAAAGTGCCAAGGTAAAGAGTTTTTAACGTAATCTTCTACATCTTGACGGTAATGAGAATTGGATAAATTACCTCGTCTTTGCGTAGTTTTTGCAATAGTTTCTTGCAGTTGATGAGATATGTTTTCGATATCCAAATCTTGAACTTTATCTTTCAGTTTTTGTAACTGATTGGTGATTTTATTCACATCTATATCAGGGGCATTTAGTCGTTCTAAGACTACTGGTAAAGCAGCAGTTAAACCAGTTTGAATGGCTTTGCTGATACCGCCATTATTGCCATTACCGTTACCACCAACAGTCACTAATTCTTGCAAGCGATCGCCTAATTCATCTGATTGCAATTCTTCGGGGGTTGCCGATGTAATTAAGTTAATGACTTGCTGTGCTGGGTTGCGTCGTGCCGAAGTTTGATTCCAAGCCGCTTCTAATTGGTCAGCAATTTTATTCACATCAGCTTTCGAGAAATTTGTGCGATCGCTAATTAAATCAACAAAAGTTTGGCGATTGAAATTTTGCGTCAAATTTTCCGGTAGAGATTGCCAATCGATATCACCAAAAATCTGATCAAATTGTTTACGGATATCTTTGAAATCTAGTTGCGGTTTTTGCAAATTACTTAAAGAACTTTGCAGCGTATTTTGAATACTATCAACATCAAACCCAGAAGTTAACTCTCTGCGAACGGCGGCTGTAATATCTTCCGCAGTCGAAACCATCTGTTGTTTAGCAAAATTTGCACCAATCGCACTAGTCGCAGTTCCCATTAATGCTTTGATACCACTATTAGCAGTATTCGCCACTGCACCAATTAAAGAACCGACTGTTGAAGAACCAAACCAAACAATTATTGAAAAATACGCTGACCAAATAACTACACCAATAATTGCGCCTAAAAATGCACTATCTATTAAGCTAAGTTTGACAGCCAAAAAGCAAGCAATAAATAATGCAGTAGTGGCGCTAATTAATGCCCAAAAACCAACTTTATTTTCTACTTTGCGAATTGTAGTACCTAAGCTTTCGTCATCATCACTAGAAGATGAATCATCATCGGTGGCAGAAATTATTGCTGCTAATGCAAAGTTGGTTAATAACAGTTGAAAAGCAAATGCCATTAAGACACCAGCCACCAACGAAACTAAAAATTTCGGCCCAGAAAAAACCACTGATGCTTGTTCGGGGGTTAGTATTTCTTGCACCTCGGTTATGGCTGCTAATCCATTATTCAGCCAATGCCATCCTAAAAAATTTTCGACAATTTGAAGCATAGTATTTTCTCATTCATGCTCAATAAATGCCAGTTACTTTGTAAATAACCGGCTACTTCCTACGCTAAGTACCAAATTCTTTAGCTGACACTTTCTTAGGGGGTAAAGTCTGTTTCCGAAAGTCGTAGTTTTATAGTTGGAGGCAGTGATTTGGCTCCTTTCGACTGCGCTTTAAGCACGTCGCTCACCAATCGAAGTAAAACATGATTATCTTCTATAGGACTCATATTTGATTTGGGAAAAAAATCAGTACATACAGATAAGGCTTCTTTCCTACTCCCGACTCCCTATTCCCTACCTGCACAAATAAATTCAGAAGTCAAACCGGATTCCTATATCTGCGGTCAATTAATCTTAAATGCCGTTGCATAAATGCGGGATGAATCAACTAAATACAGGAATTGTTCAGTCGGCGAAAATCAAAAGATTTATAAAGAAAATCGTCCATAATACTGTATTCCCGACAACATAATTAATAGATTTCAGCCAATTTTTCTCCAAAAGCTTTAGGAGGGCCTGATGGTTACAACGACAGAACCGAAACAGCAGGTCAAAATCGGCCCAACCAAACTACTGATTAATAATGAGTGGGTAGATAGTGTCAGTGGTCGCCGATTTGCCACAATCAATCCAACTACAGGCGATGTGATCTGCGAAGTCGCAGAAGCAGATGCAGCCGATGTCGATAAAGCCGTGCAAGCAGCACGTCACGCCTTTAAAGGTGGGGAATGGCGCAATATGTCTGCAACCCGTCGGGGTGAGTTGCTTTATCGGTTAGCTGATTTAATTGAACAGAATATTGACGAGTTAGCGCGACTAGAAACCCTAGATAACGGCAAACCACTACAAGATTCTTTAGGAGACTTGGGTTTAGTTATTGCCTGTTATCGCTATTACGCAGGTTGGGCTGATAAAGTCCAAGGTAAAACTATCCCGATTAACGGCCCTTACTTTTGCTACACCCGTCATGAGCCTGTGGGGGTAGTTGGGCAAATTATCCCGTGGAATTTCCCCTTGTTAATGCAGGCGTGGAAATTAGCCCCAGCTTTGGCAACAGGTAATACTGTGGTGATGAAAACGGCGGAACAAACACCGTTATCAGCATTACGGGTGGGAGAATTAATTATTGAGGCTGGTTTTCCCCCTGGGGTAGTGAATCTGTTATCAGGATACGGCCCAACGGCTGGGGCAGCGATCGCATATCATCGAGACATCGACAAAGTTGCTTTCACAGGTTCCACAGAAGTGGGACACCTGATTATGGAAGCGGCGGCGAAAAGTAACTTAAAGCGTGTCACTTTAGAACTCGGTGGAAAAAGCCCAAATATTGTGTTTGCGGATGCAGACATGGATGCCGCGATCGCAGGTTCCCACGAAGCTTTATTCTTTAACCAAGGTCAATGCTGTTGTGCTGGTTCGCGGCTATTTGTCGAAGAAAAATGCTATGACGAATTTGTGGCGAGAACTGTGGAAAAAGCTAGACAGCGAATTGTCGGCGATCCCTTTGATGCTGCTACAGAACAAGGGCCGCAGGTAGACCAAGAGCAATTTAACAAAGTCATGAGTTACATCGAATCTGGGATGCGAGAAGGCGCTCAGATGCTTTGTGGTGGACAACAAGTTGGTGACAAAGGTTACTTTATCGCCCCTACAGTTTTTGCTGATGTGCGTGATGACATGAAAATTGCCCAAGAAGAAATCTTTGGCCCTGTACTGAGCATTATTAAATTCAAAGATATTCACGAAGTCATTGAACGGGCAAATAACACCATGTACGGACTCGCCGCCGCCGTCTGGACACAGGATGTTACCAAAGTTCATGCGATCGCCAACAATCTCCGTGCAGGTACAGTCTGGGTCAATTGCTACGACGTATTTGATGCTGCTGCACCCTTTGGTGGTTTCAAGCAATCTGGTATTGGTCGGGAACTAGGTGAATATGGCTTACAGCAATACACCGAAGTTAAGACTGTTACCATCAAACTGTAAACTGGTATGTATCAAGGCTCTTTGGCAAGTTGGGCTTTTGCCTGTTGCCAGAGCGTTTCTAACTCATCCAAACTGTAATCAGAAAGGGGGCGGTCAACCACTGCCTCCATTTTTTGTAACCTCTGGACAAATCGCTGATTTGTTCCTTGCAAAGCGGCGCTAGGGTCAAGATTATACCAACGGGCAAGTTGCAGTACAGCAAATAATAAATCCCCTAATTCAGATTCTTGACGTTCTGGTGTTTCCTCCGCCACAGCTTGCTGAAACTCTGCCAATTCTTCGTGAAACTTTGCCCACACGCCATCAATGTTTTCCCATTCAAAGCCTACCGCCGCCGCTTTTTGGGAAATTTTCATTGCTGCCATCAACGGGGGAAGAGTGCGCCCATAACGGCTGAGTTTAGCACTGAGTTGGTGCTTTTCTGGGGTTGGTTCACCTTTTTCTGCCGCCTTGATTTGTTCCCAGTTTTGCCGCACTTCATCCACATTCTGCACCGACACATCACCAAAAACATGGGGATGGCGACGGATGAGTTTTTGGGAAATGCCTTGGGCGACTTCTTTGAGGGAAAATTGCTGATCTTCGCTGGCGATTTGGGCTTGTAAAACAACTTGTAAAAGTAAATCGCCTAATTCCTCAGTAATGGCAACTTGATCATTACTTTTAATTGCGTCCACCACTTCGTAAGCTTCTTCAATCACGTAGGGGATCAGAGTTTGTGGAGTTTGTGCCAAATCCCAAGGACAACCACCATCAGGCGATCGCAATTTTGCCACCACATCAATTAATTCTTGTAACGCCGCCAATGTTTCAGCCTGATTTTGATTTAATTCCATAACTAATCTGTCGCCTAGTTTAATACTTCTTTAAATCTCTAACATCAGGTGTAGATTTACTCCAATGAAGTGATTGTACAATTGTGTGAATTTGCCAATCTGGATTGGTTTCTGGGTAATCGATGCGATAGTGTCCGCCCCGGCTTTCTGTTCTGAAAGCAGCACTTCTGAGAGTTAAATTAGCTACATCCAGTAGATTGCGAGTTTCTGCCCAAAGTCTTAATTGGCGTTCTATACCCAGAGTTTGGAACTTCACAGTTTCGTTGGCACGCAAAGACAGCAAGAATTGACTCAAAGGTAAATTAACAAAATCTTGCTGCCAAGCTGCTATTGTTGCGATCGCCTCGTCTAATCTTGCTTTTTCTCGACAAATCCCCGCACTTTGCCAGACTAAACGGGGTAATTTCTCCCGTAATGCTGCTATTTGTGCTTGCTGGGCTTGCCAAGCATTTTCATCTAAATTAAATTCCCGCACAGATAAATCTGACAACTCTGGTTGTAGTTCCACATCTGTCAATTGAATATTTGCCATCTGTGCGCCAAACACAATACATTCTAGTAAGGAGTTACTCGCTAAACGATTGGCTCCATGTACTCCCGTACTCGCAGTTTCTCCGACCGCGTATAAACCCGGAATATTGGTGTGATTTTGTAAATCAGCGACAATTCCACCCATCCAGTAATGGGCCGCAGGCGCAACGGGAATTGGTTCATGAAATACATCAATTCCCCAACGCTGACAAACTTTGATGATGTTGGGAAAGCGATGTTGAATTTTATCAGGCGGGATGGGGCGCATATCTAACCAGACATGGGCGGTAGCTGGATCAACCGCCGTTTTTTGCAGATGGCTAAAAATCGCTCGACTCACCACATCTCTGGGCGCGAGTTCTCCGGCGGGGTGATAGTCAAAGGCAAAGCGTCGCCCGGTATCATCAACTAAATGTGCGCCTTCGCCTCTGACAGCCTCACTAATTAAAAAGCGATCTGCGCCTGGTTTTGTTAAAGCTGTGGGGTGAAACTGCACAAATTCCAAATCTCGCAGAACAGCCCCAGCCCGCCAAGCGATCGCCACCCCATCACCTGTACTGACGGCGGGGTTAGTTGTTTGGGCAAAAACTTGACCACCGCCACCAGTAGCGAGAACTACGGCTTTGGCTTTTACCCACGTAATTTCACCTTGATAAAACAAGCTAATTCCTTGACAGCGATTTGTTTCGGGTTCTAACCACAAACTCAAGGCTAAAGCTTGCTGAATAACTTGAATATTTTGGCGATGTAATACTTGCGCTGTTAAAGTAGTTGTGACTTCTCGACCAGTGGTATCAGCAGCATGAAGCACCCGGTTACGAGAATGGGCAGCTTCTAAAGTTAAAGCTAAGGCGTTACCATGACGGTCAAAAGCTACGCCCAAATTTACCAAAGATTGAATACAGTTAGGGGCTTCTTGGGCGAGAAATTCTACAGCTTGCCGATCGCACAAACCAGCACCAGCTTGAATTGTATCTTCAATGTGCAACTGTGGCGAATCTTCAGGAGCGATCGCCGCCGCAATTCCGCCTTGCGCCCAATCACTAGCAGACAAAGTAACAGTTTCTTTAGTAATTAAGCCGACTTGCAAAGATTCTGGCAAACACAACGCTGTGTATAGTCCAGCAGCGCCAGCGCCGACTACTATCACATCAAATTGGCGAGGAATTTCTATTTCAGGCAAAGTTCAGATAGGGGAAAATTTTTACGATCAGCACTTACACTTCGACTACGCTCAGTGTACAACACTCAGCACTCAGCACTCAACACTCAGCACTCTATAAGAGAACCACCCCCAAAAATTGGGAGTGGACTACTATATCTCTACATTAACGATAATTGAGCTTATCTGTAGATACCGTTGTTAAAGCGATCGTCTCCTTCGTTGAAGACTGATTCTTGTTCGGTAACGGTGAAGTTGTCGAAATTAGCTTGGAGGATTTGTTTTTGGCGATCGCTCAATCCTTCAATATTCAGCACATCTTCTACACTTTTGTAAGGTGCATTTTTGATGATTTTCTTAGCTAGGGTAGGATACAAACCGGGGTAATTTTGGAAAGCGCGGACATTGGTGTTGTTTAAATCAATTTTTTTACCAAATTCCGTTGCTAACTTTTGATCTGCCCGGTTACGTAACTCCACTGCTAAAACAGGCACTTGTGGTAAAGCCAAACTGTTGATCCCAGCAGCTTGGGCTACACCTGTTGTACCTAACCATCCCCAGCAACCCAGCAACAAACTAAATACTGTTAATAAACGCACCAATCTTTTCACGACTTTTTTACCTCTTTCCATCAAACTGAATAATGGCTTTAAGCTGACAGCTGTCAACAGTTTATAATCTTTGAGGCATAGTTATGACTCTTGATTTTTCAACGCCAGTTGCTACAACTCGGCACAGCCGATAACAGCAATAGCGACTCTTGACTAGGAACTGATCGCTCAATCAACACACAGCAGTCATCAGAAACTAATATACAGCGTATTAATATCCACAATATTTACTGTTACTGGGTTTGACACTATTTTTGGCAAAAATTATTTTACTTCTCTGACTTACTGACATCGCTACAGCTGTGCTGTGCTTCCTACAACGCTGGCTAGGATACTCTTGCTTGTTGGCTGATATTGCTTCCTGGCAGAATAACGCCAGAATTGCAGCCTGAATTTACTGTTTGATAACTTTGTAACTTTTTGTAAAGCTGCACCGGGAAATTTGAAGATGAAACATCAAGGATTTGCGGTGTAGGGAAGGAAAAAAGTTACACCTGTCAGCCCCTACACCACTACACTCACAAGAGTAGGTTTTTAACAGAGTGATAAGTAGCGACTCTAAAAATCACAATTTAATCAGAGTTCCATCCCCCTCACACCCTTACACCCCTACACCCTATGGGGCATAACGTAAAAAACCTACACTTGTCAGACACCCCTACACCCTTAAACCCTTACACCCAGTGCGGAGATTAACGTAATAAAGCGGCAAATGGACAACCACTAGCGTTTGAATTAGCCGATGCTGGTTTGGTTCTATTTGGTAAGAAGCGCCGGAAAAAACCCAAAAAAGTTGTTTTCCCAGAATTAGCTGATGGTGTTCCTGCTGGGGTTAGCTGCTGTTGAGTAGCATTGCCCATTTTGCCACCAGAAGTTAATTGATTGAGAAATTTTCCATTGTCGTAATAGTGTTCTAAAGACAGAATTTTGCAGTTTTCTGTTACTTGAACAATACTCATACCCACCACTTCAATCATCTGCCCAGTCGGAACATAATCTTTAAAATTACCGCGAAAATGTCCCCAATGCCTCCATTTAAAAGCAATGGTAGGAGGTGCAGAATAAACTTCTAATACTTCCCACAAAAAACCATCGGGAAATGCAGTGTGAAATAGCTGAGTAGAAGATTCAAAATCTTCTTGGGGAGCTTGATAGTGCTGGGTCTTGCCAATCAAAAGTTTGTAAGTACCTGCCTGAACTAAATCCTCTAATGTATAGCTAGTTCCGCCATTGGTACTCATCCGAAATTTATCTTGAACTACAGACAACCACTCTTGAGGATTTGTTTTGAAATTAGCTTCAATGTCGAAAGTTCTGACCAAATTCTGGACAAGTTTTTCCAGGGAATTTGCTGGATGATTACACAGACTTTCTTTAGCTAAATTTTCATTAGAGCGGGTGTAATCTGGTTGCTCACCATAACGCCATGTCGCCTGAGTATTGTATTTAAGTACGATGTCTCTTTCTTGTACCCAAAGTGGCAGATTTTCAATGTTAATTTCAGTCATAAATACCTCTGCTCAAAAATTACCAACAAGAACTTGTAAATCCTGATATTTAGCGAGTTGCAGAGATATCCCCGAAGTGCGATCGCCACAAGTTTACAGCTTTTTGAGCAGATTTTATGAATAATTAACTACTGATGTTGCAGTTAGTTGATAGTTGATCCAACCTTAGCCAACTCAGAAATTTTGTAAATTTAAGCGACTAAGGCAGCTAGTAGAAATAAACTGTCTACCAAAATAGTACTTAAAACTGCTCCCCCAAATGCAAACCAGTGTTTTTGCTGCTGACGTAAAGGCAAAGTTCCGGCTGTGAGTAATACTAATGCCAACGCTATTGCCCAAGTTTGACCCCAAGGTGTACGGACTTGAGTAACAGCAGCTTGTAAAATCGGCGACACACTATCCGGTTCGACTTGCATGATTTGTCGCCAATAGGGCATTAAATCAACTATATAGAAATATACATCGGTTAAAACTGTACCGAATAAAGAACCTAAATAAAACCAACTACCAACCTTGCACCAGTTTCTTGCTATACACCAACAAGCAAATGGTAAGCCGATAGACTCCACTGGTAAATGCCACAAAGGTTCCCAACGCAGCCAACCCCAATAAATTGCCCCTGCCAACCAACTCCAGCTAAACCCTAAAAGTAAATCCCCCCACAGGTATGTTGCAGGACGAGACATTAAGCGAAAACTCAACCATACCCAAAATCCAGTCATAGCTAAACTGAGGCCGGGTAGCGATCGCACCAATGGTGCTTCAATAAATACTGGCACTGATACTAAAAACACCGCCGCCGCCAACACTAACCAAGTTTGTCGGGACGATATTAACAATGGTAAAGATGGCGACGCAGAAAGTGTAGATTCTAATTCTTCTATACCCAGTGAAGCAGCGTTCTTTACAGATAATTTCTTATCAATAGTGGTGGTAGAGGCGTTGTAAGTAAACAATGTGTTATTAATCAAAGTTTTAATAATTGTAACTAATCTTTATCTTATTTAAGATAACATACCCATAAATCCCCCCCTGGGGCATTTTTATTGTACCGAGATTTTGCGTAATTGGGAATGTCTTTTTGGAGGGGTATGGGGAGATGAGGGGGACAAGGGGGACAAGGGAGATGAGGGAGAATATGGGCTGACAAACAGTTTGAACGGATAGACTTTTTGCCTGTAACCTGTAACCTATCCCCTGCTATAACCTGGATTTCTTACAAGAGAGAAATCCAGGGGTGTGGGAAGTTTGGGAGGTTTAGAAGGATAGTAAAGAAATCTTTCCCCCCTCACTCCCCACACTTCCCCCTCTCCCCACACTCCCCACCCATACGAGAGAAATTCGGGTATAAGTATCCTGTAGGCTTCTCAAAAAGATGTTTGTGTAATTGGTTGTAATCGCAGCGATCGCAGGTAGACTGATGGCTTTATCAAAACGTCAATGGTTCGTGTTTATGAGTGTCGCCTCAGCAATAATTTCAGTTGCGGCATTTCCACTCAAAGTCCTGAGTACTCCACCCACCCCAGAGGCTGGGGGAGTGCAGCAAATGAATATTTTGCAAGCAATTGTTTTAGGCTTTGTGCAGGGAATGACAGAATTCCTGCCGATTAGTAGTACCGCCCATTTAAAAGTTGTACCTGTAGTCCTTGGTTGGGGTGATCCGGGAGTGGCGTTTACGGCGGTAATTCAGTTGGGGAGTATTGCGGCGGTGCTGTGGTATTTCTGGGGAGATTTGACAAAAATTGCCACCGGGGCGTTTCGAGCGATCGCGCAAAAAGATTATGCTGATTATGATTTGCGTTTATCTATCGGCATTGCTTTAGGAACCTTGCCAATAGTCTTTTTTGGCTTATTAATTAAAAGATTTATCCCAGATTATGATAATTCACCAATTAGAAGTATCGGCGCGATCGCGATCGCCTCGATAGTCATGTCTATATTGTTGGGAATAGCAGAAAAACTCGGCAAGCGGGAACGGGACTTTGAACAATTAACCATGAATGATGGGCTATTGATGGGTTTAGCCCAATCTTTGGCGTTAATTCCTGGAGTTTCTCGTTCTGGTTCTACCTTAACCGCCGGCTTATTTATGACTTTACAACGGGAAACAGCCGCCCGATTTTCCTTTTTACTTGGCATTCCCGCCATTACCCTAGCTGGGTTAGTCGAGTTAAAAAGTGCTTTGGGTGAAGTTAGCAGTACAGGATTCTTACCCTTAATTGCTGGTGTGATTTCGGCGGCGATATTTTCTTATATATCCATCGCTGGCTTACTCCGCTTCCTCAAAACCAAAAGCACCTGGGTATTCATTTGGTATCGCCTCGCCTTTGGTATAGCTATTTTAGGTGCGATCAGTGCTGGAATTTTGAAAAATAGTTAATCCGTAAGGATGAAGGATAAATTATGAAGAGTGAAGATTGAAAAAATAATACTTCACACTTCATACTTCTCACTTCATACTTCCCATGACTAACCTTCATCCAGCCAAAATTACCAAGGTGCTACCCGACTCCATCGCCTCTGAGATTGGCTTTGAGGTGGGGGATGCGATCGTTGCTATTAATGGTACACGTCCCCGCGATTTAATTGATTATCAATTTCTCTGTGCAGATGAATTTTTAGAATTAGAAGTTTTAGATAGTACTGGCAAAACCCATCACGTTGAAATTGAAAAAGACTACGACGATGATTTAGGGTTGGAATTTGAAACCGCTTTATTTGATGCTTTAATTCAGTGTAATAATCGCTGTCCGTTTTGCTTTATTGATCAACAACCCCCAGGTAAACGCTCAAGCTTGTATTTAAAAGACGATGATTATCGTTTGAGCTTTTTGTATGGTTCTTACCTGACGTTAACCAATTTACCCGAACGGGAATGGCAGCGAATTGAACAAATGCGCTTGTCGCCGTTATTTGTGTCAGTTCACGCCACCGAACCAGATATTAGAATCCGGTTGCTGAAAAATCAGCGTGCGGGACAAATTATGGAACAATTGCGCTGGTTCCAAAAAAGACGCTTGCAAATTCATGCTCAAGTAGTGGTTTGCCCAGGAATTAATGATGGCGAACATCTGGAACAAACACTCACAGATTTAGCGTCATTTTATACTGGTGATGTACCTGCCGTGGCATCGGTGGCAGTCGTGCCGGTAGGTTTGACGCGGTTTCGTCCGTCAGAAGATGAACTGATACCTGTTACCAGAGAAAAAGCCCAAGAAGTTATTTTACAGGTGAGAGCGATCGCCAAACAATTTCGCCAAAAATGTGGCTCAAATGTTGTCTGGTTAGCCGATGAATGGTTTTTAATTGCCGGGGAAGAACTACCAACAGAAGCGGAATACGAAGACTATCCGCAAATTGATAACGGTGTCGGTTCAATTCAGTTATTTATCAAGCAATTTGCATCTGCCGCAACGCAATTACTCCCAAGCCAAATTTCTCCACCCAGAAAATTTACTTGGGTAGTAGGTAACGCCGTTGAAAAAGCATTTCAACCGATATTGCAACGCCTAAATTCTGTTGATGGTTTAGAAGTAAATATGATGGCTTTAGCCAGTGATTATTGGGGGCAAGCTATTAGTGTTACTGGCTTACTTACAGGGCATGATTTACTTTTAAATTTGCAAAATAAAGATTTATGTGATGGAATTTTGCTGCCAAATGTCATGCTTAAACATGGCGAATTAGTATTTTTAGATGATGTCAAAGTTGCAGACTTAGAGACAAAATTAAATACAAAAATATTCCCAGTCGCGGGAGTGGAAGAATTGATTAATACTTGTGTAGGATGATTGTTTGAGTAAAAGAGACAAGGGGGACAAGGGGGACAAGGTAGAGAGTTGTGGGTGATTCATTCATAGCAATCCTGAATCATGTGTAAAGCGTTTTTCATCCCAATGAGGCGCATTTATCTAGTCTCTAGTCTCTATATCCTATCCACTTGTAATACACTCAACAGAAAAACTCTGTAATTTTTTCTTCTCTCTCTTCTCTCTTCTTCTTTGTGTCCTTTGCGCCCTTTGCGGTTCGTTAAAACCTAAATTTTGAATCCTAACTTTTATTTGACAAATATAAAAACATCAGTTGTTTTTCGGAGGCATTTTATTGTTATGCTGAATGATAAATAATAAGTACTGTTAAATACTAAATTAAAGTGAGGATTAAAAGTGAAGAATCAGGAAACTGCAATCAAAGTCACCAAAAGAGCCAGATTCTTCATTTTTAGTTTTAACTTTTTAATGATTAATTGTTTAACTAGTTTTAATATTTTATCAGTCAGGGCGGCAGATGCAGAACCTGTATTCAGTGTAGTCCAGAGTGCAGAAAACCAACAGCAATGGACAGGAATTACTAAACGCTTACAAGCACTTGGGGTGAGGTATTGCGTAATTCCCTTAACACAAGTGAGAAGCGGTGCTGATTGGGGCGATCGCAGAGTATTATTTCTACCCAACGTCGAAACCTTAAACCCAGCCCAAGCGATCGCGTTAGAATCCTGGGTGAGTAAAGGCGGTAAAGTCATTGCCAGTGGCCCTGTCGGCAGTTTATCAGCACCGGGAGTCCGGCAGTTATTGCGATCGCTCTTGGGGAGTTATTGGGGGTTTGGTTTAGATGAAACACAACAAATCAAACCAGCCACCACTAAACCACAAAAATGGGCTAACCAAAAAGAACTATTTGGGCAAGTGCGTGGCGGTGTGATTATTCCTGAAGGTGGGGCTAGTCAAGCCACCGCCGTTTGGAATGCCCAAGATAATCCCGCCGCCGTTGTCAGTACAGAATGGTCTACCTTATTCGGCTGGCGTTGGGGAACAGATGCAGCTTCCAGTTTTGAATTAGATAATGCTTGGTTAAAAGCTGCCATTGATCATCATCTCACTGCCCCATCTTCAGGACAGCAAAAAATTCCTGGGGCTGACTCTCGCTGTGCAACCACCATCGAGACTGCTACCGCGAATATGACCCCTGTTACACCTGTAGTTCCCCAAGTACCACTTGTTCCCCGCGCCCCCCGCCCATCATCCCCAGCCGAAGCCATTGACCAACTAGAACAAACAGTACATTGGAATGTCGAACCAAATTCTAATGCACCCATTGATGAAAAAGAAGCGATCGCTCTCCAGCAAGAATTAGAAAATTTAATTAGTCGGGTAGAAAGCGCCCATTTAGCCGCCGCAGTTCACACAGCGAATCTGGATGAAACCATCACCAGCAACCCCCAATCCCTGAAAGAAGATGAAACCCGTGTCGCCTCCACCAGACCAGGGTTATCTAGCCAGAGTAAAGAACAAGCCATTGCCCAAGCGCGACTAGTCGCCAAAAACATTCCCCAACTCCTCGCCAATAAAAACTATGCCCTAGTCCGGCAACAATGGTTAGCCACCAGAACCAATTTGTGGAAACATTTTCCCCTGAACCGAAGATTAGCCCCCGCCGAAATCCGCGCCGTCTGGTTAGATAGGGGGACAATTGTCCGGGCTGGTGGTGAAAAAAAATTAGCCGAAATTTTTGACCGCTTGGCACAGTCAGGGATTAACACGGTTTTTTTTGAAACCCTCAACGCCAGTTATCCCATTTACCCCAGTAAAGTTGCACCCCAGCAAAACCCCCTGATTCGAGGCTGGAACCCCTTAGCCGTGGCGGTGAAATTAGCCCATGAACGTGATATGGAATTACACGCTTGGGTGTGGGCTTTTGCCGCCGGGAACCAACGCCACAACCAAGTAATTAATGTTCATCCCGATTATCCAGGGCCAGTCCTAGCCGCCCATCCCGATTGGGCAAACTACGACAACAAAGGTAACACCATTCCCCCTGGTCAAACCAAACCATTTTTTGATCCAGCTAACCCAGAATTGCGCCAATATCTTCTGAAGTTGTTTGAGGAAATTGTCAGCGAATATCAAGTAGATGGTTTGCAGCTAGATTACATTCGCTATCCCTTCCAAGATCCCTTGGCTGGCAGAATTTACGGCTATGGCAAAGCCGCCAGAGCGCAATTTCAACAGTTAACTGGTGTCGATCCCTTGACGATTTCCCCTAGCCAAACCGAGTTATGGCAAAAGTGGACAGAATTTCGCACCCAACAAATCGATAGCTTTGTGGCTGAAGTCTCAGCAATGGTGCGGCAAAAGCGGGAAGATTTAATTTTGTCGGTGGCGGTGTTTCCCTTACCAGAACGAGAACGGATTCAGAAACTCCAACAACATTGGGAAGTCTGGGCGAGGCGAGGCGATATAGATGTAATTGTCCCGATGACTTATGCTCAAGATACTGCCCGTTTCCAACGTCTTGCCCAACCTTGGATAGCTTCTAGTCAGTTGGGTTCTACTTTACTAGTTCCAGGAATTCGTTTACTATCGTTACCAAATTTAGCCGCCTTTGACCAATTACAACTGATTCGAGATTTACCTGCTAGTGGTTATGCCTTGTTTGCGGCTGAGAATTTTAATAATGATTTGCTGAAAATCTTTAATAGTACTCAAGGTAAACTGCCATCGGTGGCTGATGAACCAATTCCCCTACGCCAACCTTTTGAAACAGCCGTGGTGCGTTATGGATTGTTAAAACGTGAATGGCAGTTAGTCATCCAAAACGAGCAAATCCCCTTCCCAGCCATTAACATTGCTGATTTTAACAATCAAATCGAAGTAGTCGAAAAAGCGTTAACGCAATTGGCGGCTGCACCTTCTCCCGCTAAACTACTCACCGCCAAAGCTTCTTTAACTCGCTTCCAGACGCAATTTCGCATTTGGATGCGAGAAGCCGGGACTAATAACCCTTATCAAGTCAAAGTGTGGGAAAATCGCCTAGCCACGATTGAAAGATTGTTGCGTTATGGCGAGAGGCGATCGCAATTACGTTGAGTAAGGAGTTATGAGTTATGAGGAGTTATGAGGCTGTTAGTCAATTAACGATGGGTTAAACACATCACCTTTAAAACCTTGAGTTCACCAGTCTCATACTCCCCATTCCCCACTCCCCACTCCCCACTCCCCACTCCCCACCCCACTCCCTACTTCCCTCCCACACAAGTCAATTCGGAAACCAAATCGAATTGCTATATTAACCATTCTTAATATTTTGATTTCTTCATCCAAAATTTACATTATACTTACAGTATTTTTCATTAGGATAATATTATTAATTTACCTGCCCAATCCCAGAACATACGGGAATATATAAGTTGAGATAACTATTCATTGATGATAGCTATCGTGATTATCTATGTATACTCAAGAACAAAATCTCTGGCTCCACAGCTTAGAGGCTGTAATTGACTTTTCGCCACTAACGGTTCAGCCGGAAGCAACAGTATCAGAGGTAATCTCGCTGATGGCAAAGTGTGGTGTGGATGTGCTAGTAGCTTCAGTTTCCCAAGTAATAGGACGGTTGACAGCACAAGATGTGGTGAAAATTGTAGCTGCAAATATTGACTGTCAAAATACTAAAATTACGGAGGTGATGCAATCTCCTGTAATTACACTGAAAATATCTGAATTTCAGGATATCACTGCCGTATTATCACTGTTACATCAGCATCAGTTAAATATTTTGCCAATTATTGATGAAGCAGGTCAACTAATCGGCACGGTTACACCCAAAAGTATTTGTCAAGTACTAGAACAATCAACTCAAAGCAGCGCCGAAACCGAAAGACTGCGTTTACTAGAGTCAGCCGTAGTCAATGCCAACGATTCAATTTTAATTACAGCCGCTCACCTCAATAACGGCCAGATAGAACCAAGGATAGTTTATGCCAATAGAGCATTTACGCAGATGACTGGCTACACCCTAGAAGAAGTCATGGGAAAAACACCGCGATTTTCACATGGTGAACAAACTAGCCCTACAGAAATGAATCGACTGTTTGCGGCTGTACAAGCAGGGTTGCCCATTAGAACCGAGTTACTTAGCTATCGCAAGGATGGCTCAACTTATTGGGTGGATATGAACTTAGTGCCGATTAAAGATGATCAAGCACAAGTCACGCACTTTTTGGCTATTCACCGCAACATTACCGAGCGTAAATTGGCAGAAGCAGCATTACAGAAAAGTGAAGAATTATTTCGCCAATTAACCGAAAATCTACCCCAAGCTTTTTATGTCTGGGATGCAACTCAACAAAAATTAGAGTATGTTAGCCCAGCTTATGAAAAAATTTGGGGGAGAAGTTGCGATCGCCTCATGGCAGATCCTCAATCATATTTTGCCGCCATTGAGCCATCAGACCGCGATCGCGTCATGGCAGCGTTTCAAAAGTTATTCACTGGCGAATGTTTTGATGAAAGATACCAGATTGTCCGCCCTGATGGTGAGCAACGCTGGATTTCTAGCAAAATCTTTCCCCTCAAAAATGATTATGGACAAATCTATCGCTTCGTCGCTATAGATGTAGATGTGACTGAACGCATCCAAGCAGAAGCCGCCATGCACGAAAGCGAAAGAAGATTCCGGGCAATTTTCAATGGCACATTTCAGTTTTCTGGCTTACTCACTCCAGAAGGCAAATTACTCGAAGCCAACCAGACATTACTTGATTTTGGAGAACTACAAGCGCCAGATGTATTCGGCCAATTGTTTTGGGAAACTCCCTGGTGGCAGAGTTCACCTACTATTCCACAGCAATTAAAACAAGCAATTGCGATCGCGTCCAGGGGAGAATTTATCCGTTACGAAGTCGATATTTTAGGTGCTAACCAAACAGTCCGCACCATAGATTTTTCCCTCAAACCCCTCAAAGATGAAACAGGCCAAATCATCCTCCTGATTAGTGAAGGACGAGACATCACCGAACTCAAACAAACACAAGCCGCACTCAAACAAGCCAACCAAGAATTAGAACAGCGAGTTAGAGAGCGCACCACCGCCCTACAGCAAACCAATCAGCAATTATTAACGGAAATTGCCGAACGTCAAATGATTGAAGCCCAATTACGGCAGTCTCAAAGTATGTTGCAATTAGTCATGGATGCCATTCCTCAAGGCATTATGTGGAAGGATTGCAATTCTGTGGTTTTGGGTTGTAATCGGAACTTTGCCACAATTGTGGGTGTGGAAAAACCAGAAGATATTATTGGCAAAACCGTCGATGAATTTCTGGCAAATAAATCAGAAGCAGACTTTCACCATGAATGCGATGCCAGAGTAATGGCAACTCATCAACCAGAACATCATCTGATTTCATACCTGCGACTAGTGAATGGCAAACACACTTGGATAGAAATTAGTAAAATCCCTATCCATGACGTTGCAGGTAATGTTATTGGCCTGTTGGGGACGGTAGAAGACGTTACAGAACGCCAACAAGCACAGGCTGATTTACAAATCAGTGAAGAACGCTTTCGTTTATTAGCCGAATCCATACCCCAGCATGTGTGGATGGCGAATGCCAATGGTAGCATCGAATACGTTAACCAAAAAGCTCTCGACTATCATAGCTGCACTCCAGAGCAGGTTTGTGGTTCAGGATGGCAGCAATGGGTACATCCCGATGATATACCCCAGTGTGTAGCAAATTGGCAAGCATCTTTAGCTACAGGTCAACTATTGGAAGGTGCGTTTCGCTTGCTCAGAGGCACAGATCAAACATATCGCTGGCATCTCGTACGAGCAATCCCTTGGCGAAATCAAGCAGGTGAAATTTACACTTGGTTCGGCACAAATACTGACATTGATGACCGCGTTACAGCCGAATTAGCTCTCAAAAACAGTGAACAACGCTTTCGTAACTTAGTTGAATCTAGCTACGATGTCATCTGGGAAGTGGATCTCAACTGTGTTTATACTTACGTCAGTCCCAAAATTCAAGACATTTTGGGTTACGAACCAGAAGCAGTTTTAGGAAAAACACCCCTAGATTTCATGCCAGCAGAATTGCATGAAACCCTAGCCCCCGGTTTTCAGGCAATTTTCGCCTCACCACAACCATTTAAATGTTTAGAAAACATCCAAGTTCATCAAGACGGACATTTAGTTTGGTTAGAAACCAGTGGCGTGCCGGTCTTTGATACAGATGGCAAATTCATTGGCTATCGTGGCACAAATCGAGATATTACTGAACGTAAACAAGCTGAGACAGTTTTACAAGCAACTCAACAACAACTCCAGGCAATTTTAGATCACTCGGCGGCGGCGATTTATATCTTCGATACCAACCATCGGTTTATGTTGGTTAACCGTTATATACAACAACTACTCAACATCACCCAAGAGCAAATTATCGGGAAAAGTGTTTATGATTTGTGGCCATTAGAAATTGCCGATGGGTTTGCAAAGAATAATCTTCAGGTAATGACTCATGGTCTACCCATCAAAGTAGAAGAATTTGTCCCTCTAGAGGATGGGGTACGCACCTACTTTTCAGTGAAGTTCCCCTTAAAAGATGCCGATGGGGTGTGTTACGCGGTTTGTGGTTTATCTACAGATATTACAGAACGCAAATTAGCGGAGGAATCTTTAACGCGCTTTCAAAAAGCCATTGAAAGTACAAGTGATGCTGTGTGTATGTCAGATATCACAGGTAACATCACTTATGTTAATTCGGGATTTACGGAAATATACGGTTACACCATAGAAGAATATCAAGCGGCGGGCGGTTCAAAGAGTATTTTCAAGTATCCGCAAGAGTTAAATCAAGTATTAACTGCGATCGCCAATGGTGAGTCATGGCGGGGTGAAGTGACCATGCAAACTCGTCGTGGGCTGCTATTACACATTTATTTACGGGCTAACGCCATTAAAGATAGTACTGGTAAAATTGCCGGATTGGTTGCTATCCATACGGATATGACACCGCGCAAACAAGCCGAAGAAGGATTAAAACTCCGTGATCGAGCGATCGCCGCCAGCAGTAATGGAATTATCATTGCCGATGCCAGTATTCCCAACGGCCCAATTATTTACGTTAATCCAGCCTATGAACAAATGACAGGCTACAGCGCCGATGAAGTCATCGGTACAAGCTTTGGCTTATTCCAACGTGCAGATATGGAACAATCTGTTTTACAAGAACTCCATACTGCCATGCAAGTTGGTCGACCCTACACTGTAGTTGAGCGTAACTGTCGTAAAAATGGCAGTCTGTGGTGGAATGAACTCAACATATCTCCTGTCTACGACACGGATGGCATACTCACCCATTACATCGGCATTCAAACAGATATTACTGAACGCAAACAAACAGAAACAGCTTTATTAGTCAGTCAACAGCGACTGCAATACTTACTTTCATCCAGTCCGGCGGTAATTTACACCAGCAAAGCCGCCGCGAATTTTGGCCCTACCTTTGTCAGCAACAATATTAGCTCCATCACTGGTTATCAACCACAGGACTTCACAGAAGACCCTAACTTTTGGTCAAACCATATCCACCCCGAAGATGTGAAGCATGTGTTTGCCGAATTCAATAAAATCTTACAGCAAGAACATTACAGCTTAGAATATCGTTTTCTCCACAAAAATGGTACTTACCGTTGGGTATCTGACCAAGGTAAACTAGTCCGGGATGATGCAGGTAATCCAGTGGAAATGGTTGGTTATTTAGCAGACATCACACAACGCAAGCAACTAGAACAGGAACTCAGAGTTGCCCTAGAAAAAGAAAAAGAACTGAATGAACTGAAATCTCGGTTTGTTTCGATGACTTCTCACGAATTTCGCACACCGTTGAGTACGATTTTGTCATCTGCGGAATTACTCGAACATTATCGCCATAAATGGACAGAAGAAAAACAAATTACTCACCTGCATCGCATTCAAGCCGCAGTCAACCGCATCAATGAAATGTTGAATGATGTTTTAGTAATTGGGAAAGCAGAAGCAGGAAAACTAGAATATACACCCACAACCTTTGACTTAGTAGCTTACTGTCATCACATCATTGAAGAAGCACAACTCAATCAAAACAATCGCTGCTGGATTACGTTTACGAGTCAATATCCTGCTATATCATGCTGTATGGATGAAAAATTACTCGGACATATTCTGAATAATTTACTCTCGAATGCCATTAAATATTCTCCAGAGAGGAGTACTGTTAAATTAAACATAACTTGTACAAATGCACAAGTAATCTTAGAAATTCAAGACCAAGGAATTGGGATTCCTCCCGAAGACCTACCACATTTGTTTGAGTCTTTTCATCGTGCTAAAAATGTAGGCAATATTCTTGGAACTGGGTTAGGACTGGCAATTGTCAAGAAGTGTGTGGATATACATCAAGGTCAAATTGCTGTGACTAGTTCTTTGGGAGTAGGTACTACCTTTACTGTCTCTCTGCCATTAAATCACACAATGCAAATTGAGGAAAAAGATGATTAAAATCTTGGTGATTGAAGATGAAGAATCTGTCCGGGAAAACCTGTTGGATTTACTAGAAGCAGAGGATTTTCACACAATTGCTGCTGCTAATGGCAAAACAGGTGTAGATTTGGCATTTTCTGAGGCTCCAGACTTAATTTTATGTGACATGATGATGCCAGAAGTTGATGGCTATGGAGTATTAACAGCACTACGAAAAGACCCATTAACAGCAACCATTCCCTTTATTTTTTTAACAGCTAAATCTGCCAAGTCTGATTTTCGCCAAGGTATGGATATGGGTGCGGATGATTATCTCACTAAGCCATTTACGCGGGCAGAATTACTAAGTGCAATTATGAACCGCTTAGAAAGACAAGCTACTTTAAAAAAATATCTCTCTCATCCTACAAATTTCACTAAAACTGTTTCACCCAAAATTCAGTTGTTGGAAATGAATTTACAACAGGTGGTACAGAAACAAAAATTTCACGAATTTGAGGTGTATTATCAACCAATTGTGGATATCGCTTCTGGACAAATTGTTGCGGCTGAAAGTTTATTACGTTGGCAAAGTCCAGAATTAGGTTTAGTTACTCCCACAGAATTTATCCCAATTGCCGAATCTACAGGGTTAATTGTCCCGATTGATCAGTGGGTATTACAAAATGTTTGTAAACAAATTAAGATTTGGCATGATGTCGGCATTGCTTATTTGAAAATGACCGTTAACTTGTCGGTGATAGAATTTCATCAGCCAGACTTAATCCAAAAAATTACTTATTTTTTACACAATAATCATCTGGAACCCCAATATTTAGAAATTGAACTAACTGAAAGTATGATTATGCAAGACATCAATAGTGCGATCGCTACTATGAATAAATTAAAATCTTTAGGTTTAAAAATTGCTATTGATGATTTTGGTACAGGCTATTCTTCACTTATATATCTCAAAAACTTACCGATTAATACCTTAAAAATTGACCGTTATTTTATTCATAATGTAGCTGTTGATTATCAAAAATCAGCCATTACTAAAGCTTTAATTGAAATGGCACATAACCTAAATATGCAAGTAGTGGCTGAAGGTGTAGAAACAGAAGACGAATTGCATTTTTTGCGTGAGGCGCACTGTGATTATATGCAGGGTTTTTTATTTAGTCGTCCATTACCAGCACCAGAATTTGAGAATTTTTTATGGAGTAACCGACATTTATATATCTAAGTTTATATAAAATTTATAATCCCTGTTTTGATTACATGAAATTTTCGTATTTCTTAAAGATAATTAAATATATAATTCAATTGGTTATTTCAAGGCAAGATGGGTGCATATAGTGAAAAATTTATGTCATATCTTATTTATAAAAGCTATCTAAAACCTATTTTAAAAATTTTATACTTATTCACATTTAATTAAATATATGAATAAAATATTAGTGATCGAAGATGACATAAATGTGCGTCAAAATTTAGTAGATTTACTTTATGCAGAAAATTTCAACGTCATCACTGCCGAAAATGGTTACTTTGGTTTACAGTTAGCACAAGCAGAAGTTCCTGATTTGGTGATTTGTGATGTAATGATGCCAGAAATCGATGGTTATGAAGTCCTAAAAGAATTACGCCAAAACCCGAAAACAGCAATTATTCCCTTCATTTTTTTAACGGCTAAATCAGAGAAACCAGACTTTCGCAAAGGTATGGATTTAGGCGCTGATGATTACATTGTTAAACCATTTTCTCGAACAGAATTATTAACAGCTATTACTTGTCGGCTAGAAAAACAAACAGCAATTTATCAACAAACTCAAGATAAGCTTGATAAATTACGTACTAGCATTACTTTGTCACTGCCTCATGAATTACGCACCCCACTGAATGGGATTTTGGGTTTCTCGCAAATTCTGATGGAAGAAAGTGAACTGCTAGATGCACCATCAATCAAAGAAATGGCAGAATTTATTCATCAATCAAGTCAACGTTTATTTCATTTAATTCAAAAATTTTTACTCTACGCAGAATTAGAAATTATTGCCACAGATCCCCAGCGAGTCAGGGAAATTCAAAAGCAGTCAACAGAGTTTCCTACACCAGTTTTGACTAATTTAATAGGTGAAAAAGTTAAAAATGCTGGCAGAGAAGATGATATGCAAATTGACTTATCGCCTTGTATTGTCAAGATTTCGGTGAGCAAGATTACCAGAATTATTGAAGAGTTACTGGATAATGCTTTAAAATTTTCTGTCAGTGGTACGCCGATTAAAATTACAGCAAAAACTATTAATAATAGCTTTAGTGTATCTTTTAGCGATCGCGGCCGGGGAATGAGCCGAGAGCAAATTGCGGAATTAGGTGCTTATCGGCAATTTGAGCGCAAACTTCATGAACAACAAGGTTCTGGGTTAGGCTTAATCATTGCCAAAAAATTAGCAGAACTGCACGGTGGTACCCTGAAAATTGACAGTAAGCCCTACGAATATACTATTGTGACTGTCACCCTTCCCTGCAATAGTGAGGAAGCGGAAGCATCTATCATGACTCAGCATTCAGCACTCAGTACTTAAAACTTATCAGACTACTCAGGGGTAGAGAATCTGAAATTTAGTTTTTTGTCAATGCGTCAGTCCTAGGTATGACTTGCAAAATAAAAGGAGTATACGATTGTACACCCCCAAGGATAATTTACTCTGTGCAAGAACTTACTTCAAAGGTTCAAGATTGCTAATAGTCAGATATATTTCTTCATCGGCAATTTGTTGGTTGTAATCAATATTAATTTGCGTCGGGTAGCCAAATTGCGGATCATATTTGACGTTGAGACTAGATGCTTTTTTGGCGATCGCATCATCAATTATGCCAAACAGTTTGGGAATTGAATTATACTGTTGAAACAGTTCTGTATCAACTGGCTCGTTATTATTCACAGGTGTAATAGAAGCAACTTGGTTATTACGTACTGTAATCACTACTGGTTGTGTTGCTTTGGGTAAACAGAAACAACTCCGGCTAAATGTAAAACGATAGTTATTTAGCTGTTGCTGATTCCACAACTGACGATTAACTTTGAGTTGGTTGGAATTAGAATCATTGGGATTTGGTGTTTGTTCATTTTTAGAACCAACCCAACGCTGAGAATTTACAACAGCATCGATTTTATTTTCTAAAGCTGTTAGTGCTTGCGGTGCATTTGGTGAACCGAGATAATGATTAACAGTTTTCTGACGTTTACCGATAGTTAAAGAAGTAATTGCAGAAGGCGCATCTGTCCTTCCGCCTTGGTAGCTATTTGCTAATGAAAAATAGTTTACTTTATTAAATTCTGCAACTAATCTTCTTACTGCTTGGGGACTAATTCTGGCAGTTCTTTTACCTACAACTTTTACAAAACGCTCCCCTTCGTAGACAACTCTCCCATCAGGAAAGATGGTAATTTTATAAATGGGACAAGTACCATAGCAGGCTGTTCTTTGCAGAGTAATCAGCCCTGAGTTTGTCTTTTGATTATTTTGATTTAATATTTGTTGCTGAGAATTCTGGGCAGTGATTTGTGGTAAATTGACTGTAGATTTTGCAAATACTTGGGTATTTAAAATTATAGATACAAGTAATCCTGTACCGATTACGATAGGCGATCGCATATATATTCCTGATAAACTAATCAATTAGTTTTATAGACAAGACTAATTACAAAAAGTTTCGTTGACAGTTGATAGTTATTGTCGTGATCAACGCCTTACAGCATCAAAGGTTTAATCAGCTTGTCCATTGTCACCTTAAAAATTTCGTGGATCTGGTGATCAACGCCTTACGGCATCAAAGGTTTAATCAGCCAGATTTTAGCTCGCTATTAACACCTTCTAAAAGTGATCAACGCCTTACGGCATCAAAGGTTTAATCAGTTAAACATTCAAATTAACGTAGAATCTCAGACTTTCAAGTGATCAACGCCTTACGGCATCAAAGGTTTAATCAGTACCTAGAGTATCGCCCTTATCAGCCACACCATGCTGGTGATCAACGCCTTACGGCATCAAAGGTTTAATCAGTCCTCTAATAGGCAAATACTTGATTTAGATACTTTGTGATCAACGCCTTACGGCATCAAAGGTTTAATCAGACTGCGATCGCATGTTAGTGATCATAGTAGACCACGAGTGATCAACGCCTTACGGCATCAAAGGTTTAATCAGAGCGATCGCTCAAACCCATGTCATCAGACCACTCAGTTGCTATTTTGCAAGCATCTAAGTAAAAAAGCAACAAAAGAAGTCAATTGCTTACCAAAAGTTAAACTTTCAAGTTTCCGTCTCAACTTAGAACGCTTACCAGGACTAGGTTTTGACCTCACGCAAAAAAATGCAAGCACCTCCTGTTCACCTAAAAAAGCTCAAAAGCAAGCCCAGTAAGGTTTTTATCCTGCTTGAGTTCTATTTCATGTTCCACAAACTCAGATCCATGTTTTTAGACAATCCGGTAAGGTTCTTCTTGAGTTGTCCAAGCGCCGGGACGATTGTAAGCCGGAATAGAATTAACGCACTGATTGGACAGCCGAATTAATAATAGACTGTCTTCTGGGGCGAGAATTTTTTCCAGTTCCCAACGTAATTTTTCACGCGATCGCATGGTCAACCAAGAACGGAAAATAGAATATTGCATCCTTTCGCCATATCCTTGAAGTAAGTTGTAAGCTTTCCGCCAACGTTTAGGATCGCGAATGTCGTAGCAAATCAGGTAGCAGTTTTGTGATTCACCCATTGCTACACCTCATCGCAAAATTAATTGACCAAACAAACCACCCTCACCAGACCATTCTTTTTCTAACAGTCGCACCTCTAACTCAAATAAACGGCGATAGGTAAGGGAGTAACCAGTAACAGGATGTTTCCAGCTTTCTTGCTTGCGAGATTCGTATAACTCAACAAATTTACGCCGCCCAAGTTCGCTTAACCAAACCTGCTTTCCGCGAATCTCAAAATCTGCTTTGGCATCCCATTGACCCCGGTTAACCGCAGCCATCACAATCATATCTACCAAAGGCACGCGAAATATTTCTAGTAAATCTAATGCTAGGGGTGCAGCTTGCGAGCGCGGCTGATGGTAAAATCCCAAAGCAGGTTCTAACCCAACAGTTAAAATCGCGTTCATCACATCTTTGAGTAGCAAGGCATAACCAAAACTCAGCATGGCGTTGAATCGGTCTAGTGGTGGACGACGATTTCTGCCAGCAAAATGTAATTCTTTTGGTACTTCTGGCGAAATCAAATCGGGTAAAGCACCAAAATATAAAGCAGCCAGATTTCCCTCATATCCTAAAAGCGATTCTAGAGACTTTGCTTGCGGAACTTGTTTGAGAACCGCTTTCATTTGTGCGATCGCTTTTTCTAATTTATCTGTCTTGGTTTTTCCTCTTGCACCTCGCATTAAGAATTTGCGTTGTCCTTGACCGCGACAAATGACCAGTTTACGGGCTAACTCTAAACAAGCATCAGGATTACTCAGTGCCGCATACTGACGAATACGGCGTTGAATACTACCTTGTCGGGTGTCAAAACTGCCAAGATAGCGACCACCCCCGGAAATAAAATGCACTCCGATGTCCTGAGCAGCGCAAAAGTGTAGTGCTTGGGTAGAAATTTGCGAAAAGCTGTGCAGCACAAGTTGTCCTATTTGACGCGCCGGAACTGTCTCAACAGGTTGATTGCGACGGGTAATTTTGATTTGTTCTCCAGTTCTGCCTACAGCTGTCCCAGGTTCTAAAATGTGAATTACTTGGCGTTCGTCATCTTCAGGAAATAAGCGAATTGGTTGCCACTCTCGATTATGGGCAAGTCTCGCTTCTTCTGGCAAACAAACCGGAGCCAAAGAACAACGGGCGCACAATCGTTCATTATCAATTACAGGTGGTCGGTAAGTTGATTGTCTGAGAATCCTGGCTTGTTGGATTGCTTCTTTGACTTTTAAACGTCCTGCTTCATCTAGTGGCACATGAACAACTACATTATCGGCGTGATAGCGGATGCGGCCTTCCTGAACAGTGATTCCATGCGCGGATTCTAATAGGTAAGCATAAGCGAGAATTTGTAGGCGATCGCTTTCCCAAGCCTGGGGCTGATTATTTTCATCTCGGTGAGCGCGACCGCGTTTATGTTCGTAAGGTATCGTTTGTCCATCACGAGTGCGAAGCGCATCAAGCCGACCACGCAAACCTAATTCTTCGCTTTCGAGAAAAAGTTCTTCCCATTCCTCATCTTCCTGTTTTTCGAGTTGCGTGTGAAGTCTGCGTCCAGCAAATACAGCTGCATCTTGGGTGTAAAGTTCCTCGACTTCTTCAAGGTAGAACAGCCGAGGGCAGTAAGCAAGGGCGTGCAGGGCAGAAACACGAATAGTTTCAGGTTTAGTAATTTCTAGACGGTCTAAAGTTTGCATTGTTGATGCCTTAAGGATAAATATCGACTCTTAAGCGCCTTACGACATCAATGGTATTTAGCTGAAAAAATTGTGCTTAACGCCTAACGGCATCTTAGGTAAAGGTTGCCTAATTTGTCTTAATAGTAGTCCAAGCCGAATCAGGTGGGTAATTGTAATTGGAAGTTTCAAGGAGCAAATATCTTTGCCAACGAGTACCTTTTGAGCCAAGATGATCTACCCAGTAAGGTAACGTTAGTAATCCATCCTGATTCTTTACTAACCATTGCAGTGATTCACCTTGGTAATTTTCAGGTAACAGGTTAACAGAATTAACTAAATCTCGACTTTCTCCTAAACAAAGACCTCCAAAACGCTCAATAGCAACAGGATTGTCAAAAGCCATCTGTAAGCGTTGTGGTAGCGTTGGTTGTGAATTATCTTCTCCAACATCTACCCAAACAATAAATCTAATATCAGTTAGTAGTTCCTGATAATCTGGTCTAGCGTTACTAGGGTCATGGATGTCTTTTTTCTTAAAACGTCGGAATGTCCGAATGACAGTAGATTTTTGAGGTTGGGAAAGCATGGCGATCGCTAAACGAGTTCCACAGTGCTTGTACCTGTTCATCTCCCCAACTATTGAAAGTAACATTCCATAAACTGTAGATGGCGGTGGCACTGGATAGGTTTCAGCATATTCTCTAGCACGAGATTGACGAAAACTAGCAATGGGAATTTCTACTTCTAAAGCCAATATTTTCTCAGATATTACCGTCATCGAATTAGCTCCAACTGAGGTAATTGTAAATCTCTAGCGATGACTTGTTTCATGCTTTGTACAGCTAATTTGATTCCTGGAAAAATGTTTACGCCTAATTCTTCTAATTCTTTCACTTCTTCAGATTCTGTAATTGCGCCTGCTATCCATAACTCCTGCGGCTCAATATCTTGATTTTTGACTTTCCTAAGTAATTCCTTAATCGATATTTCTCCCTCTTCCTCTTCAAAGCAATAAAGAATTCGAGGTGAAAAATCATGAGTCCATCGTAAAACTAAATTCTCAGGAGAAAAATCGTAGAGAAATCGAGAATGATTACCTGCTACTTCTCCCAGAGAACTCAATCCATCTAAAACTGCAATTACACGAGATTTATCTTTTAGGCGTTCTGGAGTTAGGGCAAATCCATATTGATAACGAGTAGCATGAACCTCAGTACCATAAAGTGAAGTTCGTCCTTTCTTACCACTTGCAGAGTTAAAAGTTAAATCACCACTAAAAGGTGTTGTAGAAACAGCACGAGTTACTTCTAGCACTCCTCGTTTAGCAGTTGTTGTACCTTTAGGAGCTTTTTTGCCTTTTTGTTTTGGTTCATCAGAAGCTTCAACTTTCGCGCCTTCTGCACGCATGAAACCTAATACATCATCATCAATATAAATGGTGTCATCAAAGTTCTCATTTTGCCAAATGTTATCGTTTAGATCATCATCCCATTGACGATTGACTTGATAATTGTCACCAGCAGTTTGCCAGTAATAGCGCAATGCCCAACGAATTGCTTCCGATGAAACTGTTGTATGTACTTCTCCCTTCCACAGAATTTTTTGTAGGGTAGTAATATTGCCTTCATTTTCCCCACGGTTATTAGCAGCAGTACCGTAGCCAGTTAAAACATTTCCGAATAAATGTAACGACATTATAAATCTCCTGAACAACTACAAAATTATCAAAATCTAAACTATTCAAAGCCAAGATCAATCACAGTTTCTTCATCTAATTTATCTTTCTCATTATTAACACCTTGACCTTTATAACTAGCTAATGCCAGCAAAGCTAAATCTCTAGATTTTTTCCAGTTTTTCTCATTCATCACAAACTCCATTAGTTCTGCCCAATGTTCTTGCAAAGTAGGAATTTTCCCGGCTCGTGACCAAAAATCAGTAATAAATTCTCGAAAGGTATCGGAATTTTTACATCTACCTAATCCAGTTCTAATGCGAACTGTTTCTCGGTCAAAATTGGGAACTTCTTTTCGTTTACTTGCTTGTTCAGAAATCTGCCCATAAGTAAATTTAATTGCTTCGTGACAAGCTTTCACAAATAGTTTCTCTCGTTCATCTGATTTAACTTTTTGAATCACTTGATATAGCCCCCCTCTTTCATAAGCTAACTGTTTAAATAGTTCGTTACTGTTTACTTTTTCTGAGATGCCAGAATACCAAGGTTGGTTTCTGGCTAAATTTTCAGCAATTAATTCCCTAGCAAAGCTAGTTACTACAAAACCACCATTTTTACCTTCTACAGATTTATCTTTTAACCAAGCATCACAAATCTGATAGTTTTGACACACCTCTTGACTAGTTTCAACCACATACATATCGGTTCTAGTTTTTTGTTGAGTAGCCCAAGCAACGGTTCCTAAAGTAAAAACTTGGCAACGTTGTACACTAGAACTTTGAGTAATATCTATTGTTGTTTCTAGAGTTAAAAATCTTAGTCCTGCGTCACCCAAACTAGAAGCATGAAAATCTTTGTAAGTGGCATATCTCAAGTTTGGGTTTTGACGGTACTGCCCATATTGTTCTAAATCTGTGATTTCGGGAACAACTAGTGCATATTGTGCGCGTTTATCTCGCAATTTCGAGCGAAGAATATAATAATAACAAGCGACTGGAGCAAATAATAAGACAAACGCATTTTCTGGAGGTTCTTCAAAACTTGTATCAGAACTAAAGGCAATATGACGTACCACTGCACCAGGACTTAACCATCCAGCAACACTAATAGGTTTGGTGAGTAACTGTCCATTTTTATCACAAAGATTACTCGCAAAATCTTGATAAGCATAGCTTTGTAAGGCTTTATATGTAACCTGAATTTCTTTTTCTCCTTCGCCTAATGATAGAGATTCAGTTTTAGTTCCACTCGATTTATGAGTGCTGGTATGTTGTAGAAAAGTGCCGAGAATTCCCTGGTGTACAATTACCTGAGCATCTTTAAGCATAGTCTGCGAATCTAAACCGCGCAGACAAATGAGTCCATCATTTATTTGAAATGATTCTTTTAATAACCATTCCAAAACGGCTTTATCGCTTCCTTGCCAATTTAAGATGATTTTTCTGTTATGAAGTTTCCAATTTAAACCTTCTGGAAGAGCAACTTTTTCTCTCTCTAACTGTTTTAAAGTCATCCATAACCCAGCTAAACCAGCGCAATGCAGCAAAGTAAAGCTAGGATTTCCTAAATCAAACTCTAATTTCACTGTTCTGCTCCTACATCTTCGTTGTAGCTAATTCTGCCCATTGGAGTGATAGGATAAAAACCTCTGCGTTCCCATTCCCAATAATCTGCTTCAATTCGGATAGGTACTGACCAGGCTTGTGCTTCCTTTTTGAACAATTTCATCCGAGATTCATTGATGCCTTGTTTGAGTAATTTTTGCCTGTTTTGTTCGGCAATATGCCAGATTTTTGTCTCATCCTCACCCAATAACACAGTAATTGTATATCCACCTTCACGTAGAAAATCTGGACGATTACACCAGTTATCTTCTAACCAACTCGATCTAATTTGTTCAACTTTTTCAAGGTTAAGACTGGCAGCTACTTGTGCTAAATCTTGCTGAGAAATACCTGTTTTGCCAGAAAATTCTTGAATTAGTTGTTCACCTGTAGAAAGTTCTGCTTTATTATATGGTTGCGAATTATTCCAAGAATAAATAATTGCCAACTTTGAACCTTCTTCTTGGTGAGCCATTCTACGATTTAGTCTTCCTAATCGCTGAATTAAAGATGCTGCGGGAGCCATTGCAGATATTAGTAAATCTGCACTTAAATCTAAAGACATTTCGCAGACTTGCGTAGTAATAGCCAAGACTGGTTCATCTTTTTGAAAAGCCTCAATTACAGCTTGATGCTTTTTGAGTCTATCTTTGTAACGATAGCGGCTGTGATAAATTAATGGTGGAATGTCTAATCCTGGTAAATTTTCAGTAAGCTTAGTTTTTGCTGTACGATAAATTTCAATGCAGGTTTTTACAGAATTCGTTACCCATAAAACTTTCTGCTGATTTTTCAGTGCTTCTATTACAGGTTGCCAGATTTGATCGAGTTCATTAAAGTCGGTTGCTTGAGGAACATATTTAATTTCATAACGCTTAAGTTCTTCTAGTTCTTTTGGCCCTTCGATGGGTTTGTCTAATTCTTCACCTTGTTCTGCAAGTACTTGACGAATAGCTTGTAACTGTTGGGGAGTAAAACTAGCACTCATTAAAAGAATAGGCGCACCACGAAATGCTTTGATAAATTTCAACAATGCACCAAAAAGGCGCGGGTCGTATGCGTGGACTTCATCAAATACAAAAGCCCCTTGAGCGATCGCAGCCCAAGAATAAAGCGGTTTGCGATTGTTTTGAATTAAGCCCAATACAGAATCAACTGTACAAATAATTAGCTTTTTTCGCCATGCTTGAAAAGCCATGAGTCGTGCATTAATTCCCTCAGAATCATCTGAATCTCCGGAAAATAGTAACTCTCGATCCAGATCAGCCCGCGAGTGCATTAAAGCTGCTTCGATTTCTGTACCATCTGCGTAGTCAATATATCCTTGAGAAGCTGTACCTGTAGTTGGATAGGAAAAGAATAGTTTACGCCCTATAGCCCATTTTTCTCCCCAAGCATACGCAGCGATCGTTTTTCCTGTTCCGCAACCTGCTTTCACTAATGTAACGCTATGTTCAGAATTAGCAATTTTCTGTTGAAATTCTCGTAATTTTTTACCCTTGAGTTTCTGATTAACTAATTTCTGAATGTCTTGTTTTGAAAGTTGCAATGATAAAACTTGTTCAATCCATACCTTAAAATTTTCTTCAGCTAAAGGTAATGCTGAACCAGCTAAATCTGCTGCAATCACTGTTGCTTTCACCGCAGCAATAAATTTTTGCTGTTCCCAGTCTAGTTGCGATTCAAACTGAATAAATTCGTTGCGGAGATTTAGTAAAGCTGTTTTTAGTTGCGATTTAGTCCAAATTTCTGGCGGTAATTCTGGTAATGTTGCAGGCAATCCTAAAGCTTGATGACCCATTTTCAAGACTGCTTGAAAATCCCCATGATCGGTATAAATTATTAATTCATCTCCAACACCTGAAGGAATTTCGGCTATGAATTCCGCAGCTTGATTATTTTGATTTACCCCTATTTTGAGATGATGTCCTATTGCTGCCCAAATAGCAATCATCAAATTTGCATCCTGGCATTCTTCCAGCCATTTCCTAAAAGTAGGTACTTGCAACGCCAAAATGCTGCTAATAACTTCATGACGCAGCATTTGTCTGTTTGAATGCTGGTTTGACAGTTTCACAATCTGCTTTCTGAGATTTTGGAAGTTTGGATCTGTCGATTTTTCAAGAGTTTTTAGGTAAACCATCTCTTGAAAATGTTGGTTTGCTTTACCCCAATCGTGTAAATATGCACCCAATTTAACTGTCGCTGCAAAGTAATCTAAATCAATATGTTTTATTCCTAATTGCTGGAGAATGGAATGACCTAACTTATCCACCAAAATATCAGCCGCTTGCATCACCAAGCTAATATGCCCTGTATACTTTGCAGAGCCTCTTGCTACATCATTGTTTTTCTCATCTATTGAGAAAGATTTAGCTAATAACGGCTTAAACATTCCTACCTCCTTTAAAAGGCAAGAAATATCCGCAACCAAAGTGTCTTTTGCCACCAATTCCCCACTGTTGTAACTTTAAAGAATCATCATCACTTAATTCCGAAATCTCAGTTGTGAAACCAACAATGGTATATCGTTTGACTTTAAGGGTTTTGCGACTAAGTTCACCTTTTTTATCTACCGGAATAGAAATTTTACCGGAAATTTCTAAATCATTAAGCTGACGCTGTGCTGCATTTAAAAAAGACTCCGGTTCACTATATCCCTTGATCACAACAATTCTTGACCTAAGCGTCTTTGCTGGCTTGAGCGTATATATTTCTGGAATACCAATTTGAATCTCATGTATTCCTAATCGAATACTTTTTCCAGCCAATTTATAAATTAACGAAATTTGAGGAATCGGTACACGAATTCGCAAGCAAGATTGTTCTGTCAAAAGAATTTTGCCGTGTTTATCAGCAAAACCAGGAATTGTCAGAATGCTGAGTGCTGCTTGCTGACGTATTTCTGGAATAACGTGAACACACGCTGCAAAGAGAGCATAATTCTGGTCAGCAGGTGCATAGTTACCCCGCACTGGAAAGCGTAGTTCAACAAAAGGCTCAAGCTCACTACCCGCATTTTGGGATGCAAAAAAGCCTACAGATGCAATCATTTTAAGACGCTCCCTAGATAACAAACTTTAAATATTTAATATGTTCAAAACCTTGCGGTATCTGAGGTAGTGATTAAGAACGTACAAGACGTAGTACTTCGAGCGATTATTAAGTTGTAGTTTCGCTTGCTTTTTAGACCTTGAAACATAGCAATAATAGAGTCATAACAAAATTATAGCTTTGTGTCAAGTTATTTTTAATCTGAGTTAGACGGATTGAAAAAACCCCTCTCCAAACCTCTCTCCTTGCAGAAGAGAGGCTTTAAATGCTTAATTTTGCGTTTATCTTTAAGCCCCTCTCCGCTTCGGAGAGGGGTTGGGGTGAGGTTCATCGAACTCACGTTATTCTTACGGCTATGTTCAACGCCTATCGGCATCATAGGTTTAGAGCAGGTAGGGTTATGTTGTTCCCATCTGCCCTTCAGCACTTACAAGTGTTCAACTTTCAGACCGTGAAAGTGATCAACGCCCAATGGCATCAAAGGTTTAGTCAGATTATTAAGCACTCCTGATCTGAGCTTATTGTAGATCGTGATCAACGCCTAATGGCATCAAAGGTTTAGTCAGGAATCATCAGATGTCAGAGGAATGACAATAGAAAGAGACGTGATCAACGCCTAATGGCATCAAAGGTTTAGTCAGTGTTTGTAGTTTGAACTGCGATCGCATGTTAGTGATGTGATCAACGCCTAATGGCATCAAAGGTTTAGTCAGTCAGTTTATTGCACGATCTAGAAGAGCTTCTTCCTGTGATCAACGCCTAATGGCATCAAAGGTTTAGTCAGCTCGATGGTTTTTGCGGTAAAAAAGCGGCAGTCAAAGTGATCAACGCCTAATGGCATCAAAGGTTTAGTCAGGACAAGGGAAAACTCATGAACTAAAGCGAAACTATGTGATCAACGCCTAATGGCATCAAAGGTTTAGTCAGGTAATGGATCGTGGGAAAGAAAGCGCAAAGAATACGGTGATCAACGCCTAATGGCATCAAAGGTTTAGTCAGAAAGAGGATGATGCTAGGCGAGAATGGGTGCTAAAGGTGATCAACGCCTAATGGCATCAAAGGTTTAGTCAGAGCGCACTCGGAAATCCATATCCTGTCTGCCCTGAGATTTGATATTACAAGCACCTAGCACCCAGGAGCAATACAGAAAACAAATTTTTACCTAAGTCTCATTTTTTTGAACAGATGCTAATCTTGGAAACCTTGTATCATCTAGATTTCAAGCTCTTAAAATAAAATGCAAGCACCTTCAAGTGATGTGAAAACCTTGGAAGTCAGCACTGACAACAGTTATATGATTTTTTGATTGGTTTTTGAAAGGCACAGTCGTAGATCCATGCAAAACAGCTGCAAGATGTGAATTGTGAATATAGTGATGAAAGGCTAAAAAGTTGGGTAGCTAGTTATTGGTGTAGGGGTATAGGAGTGTATGTATCCAAAAACCTTACACCCTATACCCATTTTTCACAGATAATTTTGGTGCGTAAGTCCTATTTTTGTAAATTCCCTAAGTGTAGACCACACTCTTTAGCAGTAGACTCTTCCCACCACCAACGACCTTCGCGTTCATGCTGATTTGGCAGAACTGGTCTAGTACAAGGTTCGCAACCAATACTAATAAAACCGCGTTCGTGTAATTTGTTGTAAGGTACATCTAAAGCGCGAATATATTCCCATACCTGTGCAGAAGACCAGTTAGCTAAGGGGTTGAATTTAATTAACTGATGGTCTTCGGTAGAAAATGCAGTATCAACTTCAATGACGGGAATATGGTTGCGGGTGCTGGGACTTTGGTCTTTACGCTGTCCTGTCACCCAAGCATCCAGAGTATTTAGCTTGCGGCGCAGTGGTCTAACTTTGCGGATAGCACAGCATTCTTTGTGACCATCTTGATAAAAGCTAAACAATCCTTTTTCTTCTACCAAAGCTTGGACTTCTGCGGCATCAGGGAACATAACTTCTAGCTTAATGCCATAATGTTCTCTGACTTTATCTAACAACTGATATGTTTCTGGGTGCAAGCGCCCGGTATCGAGGGTAAAAACTCGGAAGTTTTTAGTGATTTTAGAAGCAATATCAATCAATACAACATCTTCAGCCCCACTGAAAGAAATTGCCATGTTGTCAAAAGTGTCCAAGGCAAATTTGAGAATTTCTCTCGGTGATTTTTGGCTATATTCTGCTTCTAAAGCTGCAATATTTAAATCCGTATGGGCGGCTACCATGTTTGAATGTTCTCTTCTCTCTGAACTTGAATTTTACCAATTTTCAGATGCGGTTATACTTATTCTCGACCACGACTTACGGAAATTACCCCATATATTGCGCTAAAGCTGCAAGATGCGATCGCTGTTACACTGCAATTATCTCACTCTAGCCAGACCCAATGACCGATCAACTCCCACTCAGCGACTACAAGCAACAAATAGCTGACCTCTTTAATCGCAGAAGTCCAACTTATGATCAAAGCGAGTGGCATTTGCAAATTGCTCATCGTTTGGTGGAATATGCCCAACTGCGTCCAGGAGATCAGGTATTAGATATTGCAACTGGTACGGCGATGGCTGCAATTGCGGCGGCTCAAGTTGTAGGCACTGGCGGTAAGGTAGTTGGTATAGATATTTCATCGGGAATGCTGGAACAAGCACAACAAAAAGTCACAGCATTAGGGCTGACCAATATTGAATTTCAATTAGCGGATGCAGAATCCCTCGACTTTCCAGCTAACAGTTTTGACTGTATTTTGTGTTCTTCCGCATTGATTTGGATGGAAAATTTTCCAGGTGCATTACAGCATTGGCATCAATTTTTAAAACCTGGGGGTTTACTTGGGTTTCATGCCTTTGCAGAGACGGCATTTATTCCTAGTATTGTCGTGCAGAAAGTTTTGGCAAAGTATGGCATTGCTCTTTATTTAAACCAGCCTACAGGCACAACAGAAAAGTGTCGTCATTTACTAGAAACAGCAGGTTATGACTGCATTGAAATTATATCTGAGCAATATGGTAGTTATATTAGTTTAGAGCAAGCTAAGGCGATGTGGTTGGGTAGTTCTTATCCGGCACCGGGGCAATTTCCTAATCCTTTTTCGCAGTTATCAACAGTAGAAATAGAGCAAGTTAAGGCAGAATTTGAATTAGAATTAGCTGCTTTAGAAACTGCACAAGGAATTTGGAATGATATTACTACATTTTTTACCTTTGGGCGGAAACCAGTTATACAGTAGAATGCAGGAGTCAGAATTCAGAAATCAGAGTTTAAATAATACCAGTTGCATGTGAAGCTGCACAGTATTTTACCCCTCCCTAACCCTCCCCTTATAAAGGGGAGGGAACTAGATTCTCTTATTTCCCCCCTTGGAAAGGGGGGATTAAGGGGGGTAATTGATTTTTATATGCGTCTTCATATTAAATTGGTATAACCCGTAAAACACCCTACTGGACTGTTTCAGAAATCAAATTAAACATTAAAATGCCTTACTTGAATACTGCTCGTGCAATTCATAACATGATTGCTGAATATACTCAAGCTGCAACTTTGTGGATAGATACAGAAGTAGCTGATTATAATAGCCGAAATCCTAGGTTGTCGTTAATTCAGGTGTTAGATGATGCTGATGATATGAGTGGCGATCGCGTTTTTTTATTGGATGTATTAAATCAAGATGATTTGGTAGCTGATTTTATTCAGCAAGTAATGTTAAATCCGAATATTGAAAAAGTATTTCATAATGCCAGTTATGATGTGAAATTCCTCGGTAATAAAAAAGCTAAAAATATTACTTGTACTTTAGAAATAGCGAAAAAAATTCCTTATTATTTGTTACCAGTACCGAATTATCAACTCAAAACCCTTGCAACTATTTTATGTAACTTTCACGATATTGATAAACAAGAACAAAGTAGCGACTGGAGCAAAAGACCTTTATCAGAAGAACAAATAGACTACGCTTATCTTGACTGCATTTATCTTGCTCAAGTGCATAAACGTTTGTTAGAATTACAAGCAGAAGGTAATCCCGAACCAGATACAGAAGATTTAATAGTTCTGAATGCTAGATATACCCAAATAGAAGAACAATGGAAGCTATTAAACTCTGAATATGAACATTTACAAGAGCGCATTAAAAAAGCTATGCAGGCTCAAAATGTATCAGAAACATCTGCTTTTAAGTTGACAGCTTATGAACGCAAAACTGTAAAAGCCCAATTCTTAGAACTGGCAAGACTGGTACAAACTCAAGGATTAAATTTAGATTTTCCGATTACCTTGACTCAAAAGCTGCAAAAAGATTTAGGTGAAAATTTAGAACAATTATCTGTAGAGATAGATACATCTAATACTTTGCGGCTAACTCCGAAAACTCAAGAAACTAATGGCGAAGATGAGTAGGAAGAGTGACTGATTTGAGTGCAATTCTTATTAATAAATAAGCAAGAACGTATAATTGATCACCGTTAAATTACTAGCTAAAACACAAAAAGTTGATAAACTTCCCGGTTAAGGCAAGAGTTAACCGTTATTAAACCTAGGGAATATCAGTTAAGTGTAAAATTCCAGAATTAAGAAAATTGGGTGCTAATTAAATCTAGGTGGAATGGTGGTTAAAAGCAACTTATGAAGCTGCGGTTATGGGAGCAAAAGCGGGTGAAGGAAAATAAAGCATTGGCTATGGTTGTGCTGACTGTGTTGAGTGCAATTACCCTTGTCTCTTGCAATCGAGATAAGAATGTTTTGGTGACAGAAATCGGCCTCACTCCTCCTAGCCGCCGGACTATTAAAACTTCACAAGCTGGGGCGCTGTATCTTCAAGGACAAAATCAGCACCTCAAAGGCGACTTACAAGCAGCGATCGCATCTTATACTAAAGCCATCAACCTCAACCCTGAATATAGTGCAGCTTATAAAGGGCGGGGACTGGCTTATTTTGATACGGGAGACAAACAAAAAGCCATCGATGATTATAACGAAGCCTTGCGCCTGTCTCCCAACGATGCCGAAGCTTATAACAGTCGGGGAAACGCCCGCGCCTCCTTGGGAGATAATCGAGGTGCGATCGCAGATTATACCCAAGCTGTTAAACTGTCACCCAACTATGCCGAAGCTTATAATAACCGCGCCAATGCCCGTGCAGCCATAGGTGAAAGAGATGGTTCCCTAGAAGATTACGACCAAGCAATTATTCTCAATCCACGTTATGCGATCGCTTACAATAACCGAGGTAACGCTAGGGCTGCTCAAGGAGACAAACAAGGAGCCATATCCGACTACAACGAAGCCATACGCCTCAATCCCAACTTTGCACCAGCTTATAATAATCGCGGTAACGCCCGCGCCGCCCAAGGCGACAAACAAGGCGCAATGAAAGATTTAGAACAAGCCGCCACCATCTTACAACGTCAAGGTAATAACGACTTGTATCAACAAGTAATGAATAATATGCAGGAACTTGGGCAGTAGTTTAGGCGTTGTGTGTTGAAGTTGGGTTTACTTCGACCCTTTGACAAGCTTAGGGCGGTGCTGCATTCAGTAAACGAAATCGAAAATTTACAGTATGAAACCGTATCCCGCCTTGAACTAAAGTTCCAGGCTCATAGCCAAAGTCTACTGAAGTAGACTGGAATCAATTTTTCCTTGAGTCCTCTTGAGAGGACTTGCGCTATGAGACTCGGAATTTATTCCGAGGCGGGACAGATGCACTTAACCCAGATTTGTGTATAGCCGTAGCCTATGAGGAGAGGGGAATAAAACCCAGACTTTCGCCTTTTAGAAGCGGGAGAGGTCTGTCGAATTAACGTTTATTTAAAAACTACGTCGCTAACCACAAAATATCAATGTGCGTTGGCGTAGCCCGCACTTCGACCCTTCTCCTGCCGGAGACGCTACGCGAACGACAAGCTCAGGGCATCGCAAGCTCAGTGACCACCGCAGGCATCGCTACAAAGCAATGGTATAAAATTTTGCCCCGATCCGCTAAAATCATCTTCAACAGTCTTATTTCCTTTTACCCTTTGGCTTGGAATTATGACGCAGGATGAGTTGTTGGCACTGATAGAGCAAGCGGCGGCTGAGGGTTGGCGAGAATTAGACTTGTCGGGACAAGATTTAGCTGAGTTACCTGTAGAAATTGGTAAGTTGCAGCAGCTTGAATCTTTGATTTTGGGGAAGAAGATTGACGGTTATGAATCAGCAGGAGGCCGCATTCTCCAAAAGGTTTCAGGCAATAATTTAAAAACCCTGCCACACGAACTATTAGATTTGCCTAATTTGCGTAAGTTGGATATTAGTGGCAATCCTTTAGAGAGCATTCCCGATGTGGTAACACAAATACTACATTTAGAGGAACTTATCTTAATTCGAGTAGAGCTAACTGAAATACCAGAGGCGCTGGCTAAATTAACTAATCTGACGGAGCTTGATCTCAGTAGCAACCAAATAAGCGAGACTCCAGAGGCACTGGCAAATTTAACCAATCTGACGGAGCTTGATCTCAGTAGCAACCAAATAAGCCAGATTCCAGAGGCGCTGTCAAATTTAACCAATCTGACGCAGCTTTACCTCCATAACAACCAAATTAACAAAATTCCAGAAACGCTCACGAATTTAACCAATCTGACGCAGCTTATCCTCACTTTGAACCAAATAAGCGAGATCCCAGAGGCGCTGGCAAATTTAACCAATTTAACGCAGCTTTACCTCAATGGCAACCAAATAAGCGAGATCCCAGAGGCGCTGGCAAATTTAACCAATCTGACGCAGCTTTACCTCAATAGCAACCAAATAAGCGAAATTCCAGAGGCGCTGGCAAATTTAACCAATCTGACGCAGCTTATCCTCAGTAACAACCAAATAAGCGAAATTCCAGAGGCGCTGGCTCAATTAACCAATCTCACCGAGCTTTACCTCGGTGACAACCAAATAAGCGAAATTCCAGAGGCGCTGGCTCAATTAACCAATCTCACCCGGCTTGACCTCGGTCGCAACCAAATCACCGAGATACCAGAGGTGATTACAAAATTAACCAATCTCACCCACCTTTATCTCCCTGGCAACCAAATCACCGAGATATCAGAGGCGATCGCTAATTTAACCAATCTCACCCACCTTTACCTCGGTGGCAACCAAATCACGGAGATACCAGAGACGATTACAAAATTAACCAATCTCTCCCACCTTTACCTCCCTGGCAACCAAATTACCGAGATACCAGAGGCGATTGAAAGTTTACCGAAATTAGAAAAATTATATTTACGGGGAAATCCGCTTTCTATTTCACCAGAAATTTTAGGATCTTCTCTTGATGATGTTGGTTCAGTTGAAGAAATTTTTAATTACTTGCGATTACTCCGTAGTGGTGAAGTACGTCCACTCAATGAAGCTAAAATCTTGCTTGTCGGACAAGGTAGCGTCGGCAAAACATCCCTCATCGAGCGACTAATCCGCAATCAATATGATAAAAATCAACCCCAAACTGACGGACTGAATGTCCAAACTTGGAACGTGCAGGTTAATAGCAAAGATATTCGCTTGAATGTTTGGGATTTTGGCGGACAGGAAATTTATCATGCCACCCATCAGTTTTTTTTGACTAAGCGCAGCCTCTATCTCTTAGTTTGCAATTGCCGCACCAGCGAAGAAGAAAACCGCATTGAATATTGGCTGAAATTAATTGAAAGCTTCGGCGGACAGTCACCCGTGATTATTGTTGGCAACAAAAGAGACGAACAACCCCTCGACATCAACCGCAAAGCATTACGCGAAAAATATCCCAATATTCAAGCCATTATCGAAACTTCCTGCCAAGACAATATCGGTATTGATGAACTCCGCACCGCTATTTTTCAGGAAATTGCCAACCTCAAAGAAGTCTACGACCTTCTACCCCTCTCATGGTTTGAGGTAAAACAACAACTCGAATCAATGCCCCAAGACTTCATTAGCTACAGCAACTATATTGGCATTTGCTACGAAAACAAAATTCCCGAAGAACAAAACCAAGAACAACTTATCGACTTGCTGCATCGACTCGGCTTAGTTCTCAACTTCCGCGACCATCCCATCCTTAAAGATACCAACGTCCTCAAACCCAACTGGGTGACAGAAGGTATTTACGCACTTCTCAGCGATGAAATTCTCACAACTCAAACCAAAGGCATTTTCACACTCGCCGACCTCAGACGTATTCTCAATCCACAACGTTACCCCATCCAACGCCACAATTATCTGATTGGGTTGATGAAAGAATTTGAGCTTTGCTTTGAATTAGAATATCCCTCGCCAAAATTTCTAATAGCCGGACTTCTGCCCAAAGACCAACCAGAAGAAACAGAATTAGAAGGGGAAACCCTAGAATTTCAATACCATTACAAAGTTCTCCCAGAAAGCATTATCTCTCGCTTTATTGTCAACACCCACGAAAAAATCTATAACCAAGTCTATTGGCGCAGTGGCGTAATGCTGCAATATCAAGAAAACAACGAAATCTATAACATTGCGCGGATAAAAGCCGACCCTGAAGACAAAAAAATCTTCATCGCCATTAGCGGACGCAAAGAAACCCGCCGCTTATTTCTCGGTATCCTCCGCGATGTCTTTAACAAAATCCACAAAACTCTCCCCAACCTCGAAATTACCGAATGGGTTCCCGTCCCCGGCTATCCCAATCATCCCCCCCTCGACTATCAAGAACTCTTGGGACTTGAGGCAATGGGTGAAAGCACAGTTACTATCGGCAAATTAAAATTAAAACTGAATTTACGTCAACTTTTAGACGGCTACGAATCATTAGAATCGCGTCAGAAATCACAAAGAGTCGGTTTAGAGAGCGATCGCCTGACAATTGTCAACAAGATTTACAATAGCAACCAAGCAGAATATAAACCTATGACACAAAATACAAACAACTTTCACAACTCAAACATTGCCAACTTTGCCAACCAAGTCCAAGACAAAGCCAGTCAGCAAGCCTCAGATTTCACTCAAACCAGTGGCGCAAACATCACCGAAATTCTGCAACTAATCAGCAACCTACGCCAAACCGCCGCCCAATTTCCGCCAGACATCCGCGACGACATCACCATCGATATTGATGATGTAGAAGCCGAAATTCAAAAGCCAGAACCAGAACGCAATAAACCCAAACTCAAAAAGCGTCTCATAGCTTTACTTACTGCTGCTGGTTTAATTGCTGGTCATATTGCAGGTATCACAGATTTTACAAATAATGTTATGGAAATAGGCGACAAATTAGGGATAGAATTACAGCTTCCTGCTGGAAAATAGGCTTTTCTAACTCCCTGTTGTGTACAGAAAAGTTAAGAGAATAGTAAGTATGGGTGAATGTTGGGTTATTTTGCATCTGCCTATTTAATACCGCAGCGCGATCGCAAAATATAAAAGAAATGCCTTTTTCCCTGAAACTCTTTTGTTATTGAAAGGCATTATTCAACTACTAGTAGCCTCATCGTTATATCCGTTTCTCTCGCGCTTGAGACTTTCTTCTAAAGCTTGAATTTGTTCGCGGCGGGCTTCCAATTCTAGAGAACGACGCGCCAAATCTTGATTTTGCAAAGTCAGAGATTGTCGCCACTGTTCCGCGCGTTCTGCTTCTTGTTGTAAAAGTTCTGGGGTAATGCCAGTGGTGAGGTAAGACTCAACTAAATTCATTACCCAATTACTAGCTTCTTCTAATTTTTCGATTTCACCGGTGGCAGAAATTTCTACTAAAACTAGTAAGCCTTCGCTCATAGTTTTACCTTTCCCCAGCAAAATAAAAGCTTCTTCGGGAATAATTGCCCAGAGTTTATCAGTATCTTGACGTGCTAACAAACGCAACTGGTACTGGTCTAAAAATTCGTTTTTATGTACCTGAGCTAGATATAGCATGATCGTCTTTTTGCTCCAGCTTACAATTAAAAATTAAAAAATAAGTACAAAAATTTCTATTAAACAACAAAATTAAAATACTGATTTTGTTTTGAAAATCATCCTTGGGCAATGGGTGATGACTCTGCCATTACCCATTGTCGTGATGTTAGATCATTCAGGCTATGTTTACTGTAATGCCTGGAGGCGATCGCGCAAAATTTCGGCTTGTTTCTCAGCTTCAGCTAAGGCATCTTTCGCCCCTTGTACCACGTCGGCGGGAGCTTTATCCACAAACTTAGGATTGCTTAACCTACCTCTGAGAGACTGGGCTTCTGCTTCGATTTTGCTGAGGTTTTTCTCTAATTTGGCACGTACGGTTTCAATATCAACAACACCAGTCAAGGGAATGACCACTTGAACTGTACCAACTACCCCAGCAATGGTTTGTTCTGAGGCTGGTAATGGTTCTGCAACTGCTGTTGGTTGTTGTGAGACAGTATTCACTGGTTTAGGTTTGGCAAATAATATACTGCGGGCAATAAACCACATACTATAACCTAAACCCACAAGTTGAAAGAAAGTACCAGCTAAGGGAATGCGATTAACTGTGTCGGCTACAGCCAAACCAACGCGCAGAAAAATTAGCCCCACAAATATTAAGCCAATTGTTTTCCAACTCCAGCGTGATTTTGCGGGTGCGACAGTTTGGCTTTTTTGTTCGGCGGCAATGCTTAAGGTTTCCACCTTAGCTAAATCTTGAATATAAGCTTGCCCAGCTATGAGAATTTGCTGTTCTTGCAAATTACCTGTTTGCAAATTCACCTTGACTTTTGCCCCTGGCTTAACATCCGCCTCCGCCCGTAAATTGCGAATTGTGCGGATAGTGCCGATTAGCAGGTCAAACTGTGCTTCTAAAGCAGTATCAATCAAGTCGGCATTTGCTTGGGGATAAGCTTGTAAAGCTAAAGTTTGCTGTGATTCTGCGGGTTGTTGGGTGAGGGTTTGCCAAATTTCCTCGGTGATGTGGGGCATAAAGGGATGCAGTAATTTTAAAATCCCTTCCAGCACGTAGGCGAGGATTTGTTGGGCGGCGCGGCGGGATGCGGGGTCTGCACCTGGTTGTAAGCGGGATTTCACCAACTCAATATACCAGTCGCAAAAATCGCCCCAAATAAATTCGTAAATTCCCTTGGCGGCTTCCCCTAAACCATAGTTATTGATGTAACTGGTAGTTTGATTAATAACTTGATGATAGCGAGAAAGAATCCAGCGATCGCTTAATTCAGTGCTGAGTGCTGAGTGCTGAGTGCTGAGTGCTGAGTGCTGAGTGCTGAGTGGTTGTCCGAGTTGAGAGGGGGTTTGTCCATCCAAATTCATCATCACAAACCGCGCCGCATTCCACAACTTATTCGCAAAGTTACGCGCAGCCTCCACCGATGCTGACTCATCAGTTTTGCGGTTGTATTCTAAGCGAATATCTTGACCTGCACCCGCCACTTCCTTAACTAAGGTATAGCGCAGGGCATCTGTGCCGTATTTATCAATCAAAATCAACGGGTCAATGCCATTATTCGCCGTTTTCGACATTTTCTTATTGTTTTCATCCCTGACCAAACCGTGGATGTAAACTGTCTGGAACGGCATTTTTCCCGTAAAATGACCAGCCATCATCGTCATTCTGGCAACCCAGAAAAAGATAATGTCAAAACCTGTAACTAAGGTAGTCGTGGGGTAGTACTTAGCCAAATCGGCAGTTTGTTCCGGCCAGCCCAAAGTGGAAAACGGCCACAGTCCCGAAGAAAACCAAGTATCTAATACATCTGGGTCTTGTTGTAGCTGGACATTTTCACCAAATTGGGCTTTTGCCTTCTCCCAAGCTTCATCAGCCGATTTCGCCACCACAAACGGCGTAGTATCAGTAATTTGTCCGTCTGTTTCACTCACCGCGTACCAAGCGGGAATTTGGTGTCCCCACCACAATTGACGGGAAATACACCAATCTCTGAGACTGACCAACCAATCACGGTAAACCTTTGTCCAGCGTTGGGGAACAAACTCAGGAGAATCTTTTTGGTCGAGAAATTGTAGGGCGTTGTCTGCTAGTGGGCGAATTTTGACAAACCATTGAGTGGATAGGAGAGGTTCAATGGGGACTTTACCGCGATCGCTATAAGGAACGGTATGCTTATAATCTTCTACCTTCACCAAAAACCCATCCGCTTCTAAACGAGACACGACATTTTTTCTCGCCACAAAACGGTCTTGTCCTTGAAACTCCCCAGCATTAGCGTTGAGAGTGCCATCCTTATTCAAGATATTAATAAACGGCAGATTGTGACGCTTACCCATTTCAAAATCATTGGGATCATGGGCTGGAGTCACCTTCACGCAACCAGTCCCGAAAGCGGGATCAACCAACTCATCGCCAATAACCGGAATTTCCCTCTGCATAATTGGCAGAGTTAAAGTTTTACCAATCAAATGCTTATATCTATCATCATTGGGATTCACCGCCACCCCAGTATCGCCCAACATCGTTTCCGGTCGAGTCGTCGCCACTTCCACATAACCAGAACCATCTGTTAGCGGATAGCGGAAATGCCAGAGATTACCATCAACCTCCTTTGATTCCACCTCCACATCCGACACCGCCGACTGAGTAGCCGGACACCAATTCACCAAATATTCGCCACGATAAATTAATTTTTCATTGTAAAGACTTACAAAAGCTTCCACCACAGCTTTCGATAAGCCTTCATCCATTGTGAACCGTTCCCGCGACCAGTCCACCGACACACCCAAGCGGCGCAACTGATTCACAATTGTTCCCCCAGACTCCGCCTTCCACTGCCAAGCGCGGTTCAGAAATTCCTCACGCCCCAACTGGGCGCGAGTTTTACCTTCTTTTTTGAGTTGTCTTTCTAATATTGTGTGGACAGCAATACTAGCGTGGTCAGTACCCGGTAGCCACAAAGTATTGCGTCCCTGCATTCGGTGATAGCGTACCAGAACATCAATTAGCGCACTTTCAAAAGCGTGACCCATGTGCAGACTGCCAGTGACATTTGGCGGCGGAATTACAACACAATAAGGTTCACCGCTATGATTTGGGTCAGCTTTGTAAACTTGGTTGTCTTCCCAGAATTTTTGCCACTTAGCTTCAGTGGTAAAGGGATCGTAGAGACTGGGAAGATTCGAGATAGTTGCGGTCATGCTGGGAAAATTAACTGTGGAAGAACTTTAATAAATTTTGCCACAGGGTTGGAGAGGGTTTGATGGAAACGAACCGCCAAGATGCCAAGAACGCCAAGAGAAGAGAACCAAGTCAAGAGTTAGATAAACTAGCTTATGCTGTGATTGGAGCAGCGATCGAGGTGCATCAGATTCTGGGGCCAGGGTTTTTAGAGGAGGTGTATCAGGAGGCACTAATTATAGAATTTTTAAGGAGAGGAATACCTCATGAGTTTGAAAAGAGCGTAACAGTTTATTACAAAGGCCATGAAGTAGGTAAAGGTAGATTAGATTTCTTGGTTGCTAATTCTCTAATTGTGGAGTTAAAAGCAGTCCAAAACCTAGCCCCGATTCACGAAGCACAAGTCCTTTCTTACCTAAAAATGACCAAATATCCTCTAGGTCTCCTCATAAATTTTAATGTCCCTCTTCTCAAAGACGGCATCAAACGCATTATCCTTTCTTCTTAATCTCTTCTTGGCGTTCTTTGCGTCTTGGCGGTTCGTTTAAAAAATCATCCTATGTCACGTTCACCCTCCCCCTGGCTTTACATCCCCACCCTATATTTCGCCTCCGGTGTACCTTACATCATCATCAACACCGTCTCCGTCATCTTTTACAAAAAACTCGGCGTAGACAACACCCAAATTGCCGTATGGACAAGTCTTCTCTATCTCCCTTGGGTCATTAAAATGTTCTGGGGGCCAATTGTTGATACTTACTCCAGCAAACGCAACTGGATACTCTACACCCAACTAGCAATGTTCTGTTGCTTGGGTTTAATTGCCTTTTGTTTACAATTGCCCAATTTCTTTTTTATCTCCCTCATCGCCTTAACAGTGGGAGCATTTATTTCTGCAACTTATGATATTGCCACAGATGGCTTTTATCTATTAGCTTTAACTCCCGAACAGCAAGCCTTTTTTGTCGGCATTCGCTCATTATTTTATCGGCTGGCGGTGATTTTTGGTTCAGGACTACTAGTTGTTTTAGCGGGACAACTTGAAGGCTATCTCAAGAATATTCCCTTAAGTTGGACTGTAGCCATTGGTTTTTCGGCAGTAGTTTTAGCCATACTTTCTCTTTTTCACCGTTTCAGTTTACCCTTACCCGACTCCGATCAACCACGGCAGTTACAAGCCACAGATAAAATCCCATTCTGGACAATTATTAGTTCCTATTTTGCCCAAGAAAAAATTATAGTCGTTCTAGCATTTATCTTGCTTTACAGATTTGGCGAGGCGATGCTTGTTAAGTTTGCTTCTTTATTTTTGTTAGATAAACCAGAAGCGGGAGGATTGGGTTTATCGACATCTGAGGTGGGTTTAGTATACGGCACATTCGGCGTAATTTCACTCATTGCTGGCGGTATTTTGGGGGGATTGGTTATTGCTAAATATGGTTTAAAAAAATGTTTATTCCCGATGGCTTTAGCCTTGAATTTGCCAGATGTATTTTATGTCTATATGGCTTATGCTAAACCTTCTCTAACCTTGGTTTATCCACTGGTTTCATTAGAACAGTTTGGTTATGGTTTTGGGTTTACAGCTTTTAGTGTTTACTTAATGTATGTTTCCCAAGGGGAATATAAAACATCCCATTTTGCTATATCTACTGGGATTATGGCTTTAGGGATGATGCTACCCGGAATAGTTAGCGGTTATTTACAACCATTATTAGGATATCCATTATTCTTTAGCTTGGTGTGTTTACTGACAATTCCAGGAATGATTGTTTTATTTTTCATCCCCTTAAAAGCAGAAGCACAAAAAAGAGCGATCGCACATTAACACCATGACTTATGTTATCGGAATAGATGGTGGTGGTAGCAAAACCGTCTGTATTTTGATGGATGATAAACATCAAGTGCTAGGTCGCGGTGCAGCAGGCGCATCTAATTATCAAAGCATCGGTGTTACAGCAGCAATCCAATCAATTCATTCTGCTATTCAAACAGCAGCAAATGAAGCATTAAAGTTCACAAGTACAATTCAAATATCAGCCATCTGTTTAGGTTTAGCTGGTGTTGGACGTTCTGATGATATTGCAGTAGTTAAAAGTATGGTGCAGGAATTACAAAACAGTCAATTCCTACCGATTACTTGGGATTTACAACCAGATAATATTGTAATTTGTCATGATGCGTTAATTGCTTTAGTTGGCGGAGTCGCTCATGATGTGGGAATTGTGGTAGCTGCGGGTACTGGTTCCATAGTTTTTGGTCGAAATCACCAAGGAGAAACTAAACGTGTGGGCGGTTGGGGATATATTTTAGGTGATGAAGGTAGCGCCTATAAAATTGCTGTTGCTGGTATGCAAGCAGCATTAAAATCTTATGATGGGCGGGAAATATCAACAAGTTTAATCAAAGATTTTCAAAAGCATCTGGGTTTGCAGAATATAGCAGAATTAATCGAAATAATATATCGGCGCGGATGGGGAGTTAAAGAAATCGCATCTTTAGCACCAATTGTAGATTTAGCAGCAACTTCGGGCGATGAATTAGCGAATAATATAATTGATGATGCTGTTAAAGAATTAGTGAAAGCTACATCTACAGTTATTGAGTCAATTTTTAGTCCTGATTCAGTTGTGGAAATTGTGACAACAGGTAGTGTATGGCAAGGCAAATCTCAAATACATGAAAGATTTACCACAGCCGTAGTTAATCAGTTTCCCCAGGTAAAAGTAATGTTTCCAAGGTATAAACCTGTTTATGGTGCTGGGTTGTTAGCTTTACAGAGTTTGTCGCAGTAAAGCTTGCCTAAGATTGAAAAGACTATCTTGGTTATTCAGTAACAAAATCTGTACAGACTAGATATTAAGGTCTAAAATCAAGAAATTTAGATAGAATCAAAAATTATTGAATAATCTGTAAGTGAATGTTTTAATTAAAGAGGTAAAAAATAAGTGACAAAAGACAGCCCGATAAAAATAGAAGAGATTGATGATAAATCACCTCATTTACCCAAGGTTATAGAACTATGGAGTCCTAATAGAGGAACGCTTGGCTTTTTCCCCAAAGGTGCTTTTGCAGATAGTGCTAAAAAACGTCAAATACTTGTAGCACTTGATCCTCAAGTAGGATGTGTTGGCTATTTGTTATATCGACATTCACATAATCGGATTACGATTGTGCATCTTTGCGTTGATCGTGAACATCAAAACAAAAAAGTTGCAAGATTACTGGTCAATCAACTTAAAAAAATTACTCAAGAATATAGAGGTATTGGTTTACACTGCCGACGTGATTATGGTTTAGCAGGTATGTGGCAGAAATTAGGTTTTGTTCCTCAGTATGATAAAGAGGGTGGTAGCAAAGATAAGAAACTATTAACGTTTTGGTGGTATGATCACGGGCATCAAAACTTATTTTCTAATAGCCACACTTATAAGTTTGAGTCAAAACTATGCGTTGTTATTGATGCCAATATCTTTTTAAATTTATACGAAGATAGCAATAATGAGGAATCAAAATTTTTATTAGCTGATTGGTTAAAGTCTAATATTGAAATATGCTTAATTGATGAGATATTTAATTATATAAATGTTATTGTTGATGATAAGAAAAGAGAATTCCAAAGAAAACTAGCACAAAACTTTACTATTTTAACAGTTATAAGTGAAAACTTAGACCAAACCATACAAAATTTACATTCTTTTAAATTAGTAAAAAATATAGATATTTCCGAATTGGATATACGTCATTTAGCCAAAGTCATAGTGTCAGAATCTCATATATTTATAACTACTAACAAACAAATTTTAGAGATTGCAGATGAAATTTATGATAGATTCAGGTTATCTGTTTTGACTCCTAATGAACTGCTTATTCAATTAGACGAGCTTCACAATAAACCTGATTATCAACCTATACGTTTAGCTGGAACTCTCCTAAAGCAAATTCCAGTTCAGAAGGGACAAGAAGATTTATTAACTAATTATTTTAATTGTCAAAATCAAGGCGAAACAAAAACTGAATTTCAACAACAGTTACGCCGATTTCTTACTGAATCAGAAAAATTCAATTGTTATATAGTTATCGAAGACAAAAATCAACCACTAGCTTTATTTGTATACGGTAAACACAAAAGAGATGAATTAGAAATTCCACTGATAAGAGTTGCGAAAAGCCACTTGTCTGGCACTTTAGCACGGCACTTAATTTTTCAATCACTCTTACATTCTGCTTATGAAAATCGGCATTCTACTAGAATTAGGGATGTAAACTTAGACGAAACTATTACTAATGCTATTCAAGAAGATGATTTTGTTAGGGTTGATAATGGATGGTTAAAGGTCAATTTAGCAGTTGCTGAAACGGTTTCTGAGTTATCAATACGTCTCGCTGAATTAGCCTCTAATGTAGGGCATGAATACAGTTTTTGTCTTCAAATTGCTAATAGTCTTAATGCCAAAGACTTTGTTAAAGATGTTCAATTATCAGCAAGTATTGAACGATTCTTTTTTCCATTAAAAATTATTGATGCTGAAATCCCTAATTTTATAATACCTATTAAAGCTCAATGGGCAAAAGATTTATTTGATTTTGATTTAGCTAGTCAAACCCTATTTGGTTCAAAAATAGAACTTGCATTTAACCGTGAAGCTGTTTACTACAGATCAGCTAAAAATTCAAGAGGATTAAAATCTCCATGCCGAATTCTATGGTATGTAAGTCCTGATGATTATAACCATTACTGTGGAATAAGTTCTATTCGAGCCTGCTCCTTTGTAGATGAAATTATAATTGATACACCTAAAAATCTTTACCAACGCTTCCAAAGGTTAGGTGTTTATAAATTGGCTGATGTTTTAAATATAAATACAGATAAAAATGGCAATATCATGGCAATTAGATTTAGCTATACAGAATTATTTAAATATCCTATAAAATTGAGTAAAATCCAAGAAATTATAAATAAAAAAGAATCATTTCAATCAGCTTGCAAGATTAGGAAAGATTCGTTTAATAAGTTATATAATTTAGGTTATGGTAATCAATAATTTAACTGTATGTATAATAATATATTATTAATTTCAGTAAAGCCTAAATATGCGGATAAAATCTTTTCTGGAAAAAAGCAGGTTGAATTTCGTCGTGTTCGCTCTCGATTAGATAAAAATGATTTAGTTTTGGTATATGTCTCATCTCCTAGAAAAGCTTTAGTAGGCTCATTTGAAGTAGAGCATATTATCCAAATAGAGATTAAAAAATCGTCAAGAGACTTAAATAAATTTTGGAACCAAGTCAAAAATATCGCGGGAATTAGTTCTAAAGAGTTTAAAACTTATTATAATGGTGCTTCAATAATGGTTGGTATTTTTGTCAAAAATATAAAAATATTGCCATATCCAATAGAGTTAACACAAATTAGAGAAAAACTACCTAAATTCAAACCGCCACAAAATTATCATTACTTAAAAGAAAGCGAGTTCAAAATGCTGGAATCTATGATGCAAGATATACAAATAAATACTTCTTGTAAATAAATTAATTTTAATAAAATATTTAATAAGAATGTCATCTAATAAAAAAAATGAATTCGTGCAATTATTTCAGAAATTTATAAACTCTTATTTGCACACAGCATCTGGTATAAATTATAGAAACTTATATTCGCAACAGCGTCAACAGGGATGTCGTAATTTTGAAGCTATCGTAACAGCAGTAGACTCAGGAGAGAATGTAACAGAATTAGTGTTGCTACAACTGCTACCCTATGAGCGTAATAATAATATTCAAAGAGGCAATTGGATTCATACAAATTCACATATCTCAAAAGATATCAAAGAATGCTTAGAGGGCGCAAACTTGATAGAACCGGAAAATTGGCAGTTAATTTCCCTTGAAATTTTAAAGTTTGTCCGTTGCTGCAATGATAATCCAAAGCAATTATCAGCAGCTTGTAGAGAATTTTTACAGATGCCTTATTCCAAATATTTTCAAACAGAAATCCTCACACCTATTCTTAATGCTCTTCGACCAGATGAATTCTTTTTGATCAACAATAAATCTTTACAAGTAATTAATTACCTGGCCAATACAAACTATGAAGCACATCTGATAGACTATCCAGCAGTCAACAGTACAGCACATCAGTTGATTAAAGAATTTGCTCAAGAAATGCACCAATCTGGTGTGCCAGCTTTGCGAGATGACGACTTGTTTGATATGTTCTGTCATTGGTTGGTAGCAATGAAGACAGATAAATTCACTAATGAAAATCTCCAAAATAAAATTTATTGGAGGAAAGAAATTAAGTCTCCAGAGTATACTTTGTCTCAATTGATTAAAGAAATAGGTCTTGATATAACAACAATAGAAAACTGGATAAACACACTGAATCGTAAAAAACAAGTAATTTTATACGGTTCACCTGGAACAGGAAAAACCTATATTGCAGAAAAACTTGCTAAACATCTAATCGGTGGTGGTGATGGTTTTTCAGAATTGGTGCAATTTCATCCAGCATATTCTTATGAAGATTTTATTCAAGGTATTCGTCCCCAAAGCCAAGACGGTAAACTGACATATCCACTGGTTGCAGGCAGATTTTTAAGATTTTGTAAAAAAGCTGAGTCTTGTCAAGATACTTGTGTTCTCATTATTGATGAAATAAATCGTGCTAATCTTGCACAGGTTTTTGGTGAATTGATGTATTTACTGGAGTACCGCGACAGAGAAATTCCTTTAGCTGCTGGTAATACGTTTCGCATACCAGAAAATGTTCGCATTATTGGTACTATGAATACAGCAGATAGGTCTATTGCACAAATAGATCATGCACTACGTCGCCGCTTTGCGTTTATTGAACTTCATCCAAATTATGATGTGCTGCGACAATATCACCTAAAAACAAGTTTTGCAGTAGAAGATTTAATTAAGATTTTACAGGAGTTGAATCAGGCGATCGCAGATAAAAACTACGAAATCGGTATTTCATTTTTCTTAACAGATAATCTGCGTGATGATATACAAGATATATGGCAAATGGAAATTGAGCCTTACCTAGAAGAATATTTTTTTAACCAGCCGGATAAAGTAGATGAATTTCGCTGGAACAAAATTTATAAACGTATACATATATAAATTAAGTGAGCTTAAAACTTATTCAATTAACAGAGTACGAAGCTCAATATTTTGAGCGTAATGAAATTCCTGAGCAAGCTGGAATCAAATTATATGAGAAATATAAAACACAGATTGATGTAGAATTCCCAACATATAAAACTCGTGAGCGATGGTGTTTGAAAGCTAAAGGATGGGTAGGTTATATCCCTTTAACTTCAGAACTTTTTGTAAAAATAAACCCTAAATTACCTATTAACAATCTTTTTGGAATGTTGGAATATGCTTACAACTTAAAGAGTTTTAATTTTCTTGAAGGTCAAATAAATTGTGAATCATTAGAAGGATTTTATAATAACCTAGCTCATGTTTTATCTCAAAAGATTTTAGAAAGATGTCGTAAAGGATTATATCGTACTTACATAGCAAAACAAGAACAGCTTAACTATGTGCGCGGTAAGCTAAATTTGCAACAAGTCATCCGAAAGCCGTGGGAAGTAAAACTTCAATGCAACTATGAAGAACACACGCCTGATATAGCAGATAATCAAATTCTTGCTTGGACATTATATATTATCGGTCATAGTGGTTTTTGTTCTGAAAAAGTATCAGTAATAGTCCGAAAAGCTTATCTTGCTTTGCAAGGATTAGTAACTCTACAACCTTATAAAGCAGAAGATTGTACTCAAAGACAATATAATCGCCTGAATGAAGATTACCAATTTCTACATTCTCTTTGTCGATTCTTTTTAGCAAATACCACACCCAGCCATGAAAAGGGTCAAAACGCTGCTTTACCCTTTATAGTAAATATGGATCGTTTATATGAAATGTTTGTTGCAGAATGGCTTAAGTGTCACTTGCCATCAAACTTACGCATAAAGTTTCAAGAAATAATCAATATAATAGAAAAGATATATTTTAAGACAGATTTAATCATTTATGATACTGCAAATTTTACACCTAAATATATTATTGACACAAAATATAAAGCTTCAAATATGCCATCATCTCAAGATATAGCTCAAGTATTAGCCTACGCTGTTTCAAAAAATTGCCAAGAGGTAATTTTACTTTATCCCAGTACTTTAACTTATTCCTTAAATACTTTTGTTGGCAATATCCGAGTACGCAGCCTTACCTTTGCACTTGATGATAATCTTGATATTGCAGGTCAAATCTTTTTAGATGAACTTTTATCGAGTAACTAATTTTAATTTTCAGTAATTTAATATAATTTTGATAAAATAATCCTCTGCAACAGCAATGTTAGGTATAGATGAAGAATTTAAGAAAACAAGGATGTATCAGTCTATCAAGCAGGATGGCTTGGAAGAAGGTCGGCCAGAAGTTCAGTTAGAAACTGTACCCCGCTTGTTGGCTTTGGGTTTGAGTGTGGAACAAGTCGCGCAAGCTTTAGATTTAATAATAGAACAGGTGCAGCAAGCAGCTGATAATCTGTCTGTCTAATACTATCAACTGCTTAATGTGTGTTAATTTTTCGCTTTACATTTTGCCGTGTTGCAAAACTTGTTGCAGATGTTGGCGAATTTCTTGTGCATGTTCTATGTCAGACTGGCGCAGTCTTTGAAATAACTCTACACAAGGTTGAGAGTTTGCTTGTTGTGCATCTTGGATGTATTGATCATACGCTTTGACTGCTTCAGCTTTATTATGCAGTACGGTGACAAAATCATATTCTAGGTTGCTAATGGGTTGTTGAGATTGTCCGTTACCTGTAGTAGTCATATTATTGACCTTATGTAAGTTTCTATTTAATTTCTACTTACCCTAAAAGCGCAATTCATCTCTCTAAAAGCGTAGAAAAAAGCACAAAGGCTGCTGATGCAGCCTTAAATAAAAGTTGGATTTTTATAACCACAGAGTTATCACCTATTGGATAATTTATGTCAGTGGTTGATGTTTATCACACTGATGTGAATAGCGAAATTCTTGTTCTGGTTGTTTTTCTCTACCCCCTTGATAGACAATGGGACAAAATTTGGTGTTAGCACTGATGCAGTCCATGTGTGGTGTCTTGGCACAGACTAGTAGTAAGCTGCCTAAAATAAATAACAAGCCACAAATTGCGGCTGTTTGAATCCAAGAAATTTCTAAGGCTCCGTGAACTACTACTTCTCGCAGAACTGAGACAATTGTAACTTCTACTGCTACACCAACAGAAATGCTGTGTTCTTGCAAGTAAATCATTAAGAGTCGAAATAACTCGACTAATATTAAGACAAAGAGAATTTTGGCAGTTACTTGTTTATAGTCTAATGTGTGGGTTAGGGCAATAATTATGCTCCATATCTGCATAATCATGACTGCAAATAAGCTTAAGCACAAGACAATCACAAGTAAGTCTTGAAAAGCTTCCATATTACGAGCAATTGAATGTCGATCAAGCCAGCGATCGCAAAATAAAAAGCGACTTTTGAAGCGTTTTTGCATTGGTATCTTCCTATGAGGTAAATTTCACCCCACACCAGCTAGTCTATCCATTTCTCTTATTGTGACTTAATATTAAGATTCGCGCCTCAGCGTGGTTGGTAATTTAAATTTTGTACTTGTTGCAACAGTTTTTCGGAATTTTGTACCCACTGAACATTTCCTTGAGCTTTATATAAATCTCTCGCATATTGCAGTACTTGTGCAGCTTCGGCATATTTTTTTTGCTGCATAAATACTAACCCTGCACCATAATAAGCATTAGGATAATTAGAGTTAGATTCGGCAGATTTTCTAAAGGCTACCAATGCTTCATTTAATTTCTTTTGATTAAACAAAACTGTTCCTAAATTATAGTGAGCTTCTGCATATTTAGGATTAAGTTTAATAGCTTGGCGAAAGGCACTTTTAGCTTTATCTAGTTTACCTTGTTGCAAATAACATATACCCAGATGATAGTGAGGCTCCGGCGCATTTTTACTATATTCTGCGGCTTTTTTAAAGGATGCGATCGCCTGTTCCCAATTTTGCTGCTGTTGTCTCACTAAGCCTAAGTTATAGTGAGCAAAACCCAGTTTAGGATTTAATTCTATCGCTCTTTGTAAATAATCGTTTGCCTGTTGGACGTTATTACCTTCTAATAAAGCACCGCCTAAATTGGCAAAAGCTAAGGCAAACTGGGGATCGGCTTGGGTGGCTTGATAAAATGCGTCGGCGGCTGGCTTTAATTGTCCGCTTTGCCTATATGCTAACCCTAAATTGTAATGGGCTGCGGCTAATCTTGGTTCTAGCTGAATGGCTTTTTGGAAGGATGCGATCGCCTCTTGCACTCTTCCCGCTTGAATTAACTGTAAGCCTTGATTTAACCAGTCTACAGCCGCTTGATTAAATGATTGTGCCAGCAATACAGCAGGCTCCGCAGGCAAAGTTGTGGGCGTTAGCCAAAAAATACTACCACCCAAGAATGTGAGATTTATTAACCCTATTATGGGATATTTATAGAATAACCAGCCCATTTTTCGCTAATTTTAATTGAGATTAAGCTAATAAAAAATTTGGTCTTGCTGTTAGTTTTAACAAATATTTTAACTTTTCCATTAAAGTTTGATTTGCTTAATATTTCTTAAGCTAAATCTTACGACTGACTACAATTTTTTTAGCATCTGATTAAAAGGAGGATAATTACAAATTAAAGCAGGGATGAATCTTGGTTAAGAGCCAGAATATTTATCCCCAAAAAATACATACAGGTAGTGCAGGTAAGAATAACTTACCGCAAGGGAGGTTGTATGAGCGAAAAAGTCAACACGGGTTCGCGGAACGTTGCAATTGTCGGCCCTTATTTAAGTGGAAAAACTACCTTACTTGAAAGTTTATTGTTTGTGACTGGTGCGATTTCTCGCAAAGGCAGCGTTAAGGATGGTAACACAGTTGGAGATAGTGCAGCAGAATCGCGCGATCGCCAAATGACTGTAGAAGTTAGCGCCGCCAGCACCGACTATAACGGAACTCGGTTTACCTTTATAGATTGTCCGGGAAGCGTAGAATTTGCCCAAGAAACTTACAATGCTTTGATGGGAGTTGATGCAGCAATTGTAGTTTGCGAACCCATACGCGATCGCGTCCATACTCTTGCTCCTCTATTTAAATTCTTAGACGATTGGGAAATTCCCCACATTGTCTTTGTCAACAAAATGGATCGGGCAAATATTCATGTTCTCGAAACATTACACGCCTTAAAAGCCGTTTCTAGCCGTCCATTAGTGGCGCACCAATACCCCATTATGCAAGGGGAACAATTAACAGGCTTTATTGATATGGTGAGCGAACAAGCTTATCAATATCATCCCGGCGCACCAGCCGATCAAATACCTTTCCCCGAACATCTCAAAGCCGAAGAACATGCAGCACGAGCCGAAATGCTCGAAGCTTTAGCAAATTTTGATGACCACTTACTGGAAGAATTATTAGAAGATATTGAACCACCCCAAGAAGAAATTCTCAACGATTTAAAAATGGAACTAGGAGCAGATTTAGTAGTTCCTGTCTTCTTTGGGGTTGCAGAACAAGATTATGGCGTAAGACCTTTATTAGAAGCACTGCTACGGGAAGCACCAGAACCAGAAAGTACCGCCGAACGTCGTTTAAAACAAATCAACAGCAAAGCACCTTTGGCACAGGTATTAAAAACTTACTACACTCCCCAAGGCGGTAAACTTTCCCTGGTGCGAATTTGGCGAGGTAAATTAACCGATGGGATTGTCCTCAACGGTGTGCGTGCGGGTGGACTTTATCGCTTGATGGGACAACAACAGCAATCTGTGAATGAAGCTGTGGCTGGCGAAATTATTGCTTTAAGCCGGATGGAAGGTGTGAAAACAGGTGATATCCTCTCCACGGAAACACTGAAAACCACACTCTCGAAAGCCGAAGAGTTAGAACCTGTGTATGCGTTGGCAATCACACCCGAAAAACGCAACGATGAAGTTAAACTCAGCAGTGCGATCGCTAAACTACTAGAAGAAGATCCTTCCCTGGCTTGGGAACAACATGGTGACACCCATGAAGTGATTCTCTGGGGACAAGGTGAAATTCATTTGCAAGTCGCCTTAGACAGACTGCGCCGCAAATATAACTTGCCCATGTCTACCCATCTGCCGCAAGTACCTTATAAAGAAACAATTCGTAAACCCGTTACCTCTGTACATGGGCGTTATAAACACCAAAGCGGTGGACATGGACAGTTTGGTGATGTCTTCCTCGATATCAAACCCTTACCACGGGGTGAAGGCTTCAATTTTAAAGAAACCATCGTCGGTGGTGTAGTTCCCAGACAGTATATTCCGGGTGTAGAAGTCGGTGTGCGGGAATTTCTCGCGCATGGGCCTTTAGGCTTCCCCGTTGTGGATGTGGCTGTAACGCTAACCAACGGTTCTTATCACAACGTTGATAGTTCCGAACAAGCCTTTAAACAAGCCGCACGTTTAGCAATGCAAACAGGGATACCCCAAGCGCAACCCACCTTACTAGAACCAATTTTGCGAGTACGAGTAACCACACCCAGCGAATTTACCGCCAAAGTCCTGCAATTGCTGAGTGGCAGACGGGGACAAATTCTCGGTTACGAAGGTAGACAAGATTGGCAAGGCTGGGATAATATTTCTGCGTATTTGCCTCAAGCAGAGATGCAGAATTTTATTGTCGAGTTGCGATCGCTCACTTTAGGCGTTGGTTCCTTCCACTGGGAATATGACCATCTCCAAGAAGTACCAGAAAAATTAGCCGAACGTGTGCTTGCTAGTAACGGTAATGGTAACGGTAACGGCAACGGCAAGTAATATTGAGTAAAAAATGTCTTCTCTATTCAGAATCTTGGAGTGGTAATATTTATCACTCCAATTTCTTGCTTCACAACAGTTAATTTTTTAATAGGCAGAATGTTTATCCATTTTTATACCAATACTAAAGATTCATCTTCTTGCCAAGTAAACAAAGGTTCAAGTTCACCTGACTCGGCAAATGTGATTGCAGCTATTAAGCATTGGGGTAAATTAACACAAATTTTCTCAGAATAATTCCCTGCTTGTCCACCTACAACTAATTTTTGCTCATTTGCAGAATTTGTATTTTTGTTGTTTGCATTTATTAATGATTGATAAAAGATAGATAAATTAATTTTATCATCAGAAGTATCTGAGTTGGTTATTTCATAATTAACTGGATGCAAAAGAGAATAAAAAATCTCATTATCTAAAGTGACAGTAACAATATATTGACCTTCATTACCTCCACCAATCATCATATAACTTTGCTCATCAGCTTCTAAACTAACTAAAGTTTTACTTTTACCATCTAACTCACAAATAGCTGTTTTTATTTGTTGCCAATTAGGATTTTCAATGAAAGTTTCTTCATTTTTGTTCCCTGTCCATTTATCTGTATATAGTTTGGATACAAACATTATTTGCTCCTTGTCTTCGGAACTGTAACTTTAATGGTTTGACTTCCACTGGGAGTAATAATCTCTAATTCTTCTATACCTAATTGATAAGCCATAGAATTAACAGCGCCTTGTAAACCACAAGCACGACATAAATCTCTATCTACTATCAAACGCGCTTTGGCTGCTTTAATACCAGCTTCTAATGCTTGCTGAAAGGCATCAGCTTCCGCATGAGTTTTAGAAATAATATTAACCTTCAAAGTTATTTGCCGACGATAGGGATTACTACTAGAATTTATACCAAAAAAAGTTTGACCATTTATTTCTAGTTTAGCAATTGTTGAGCCGTCATTTTCACTATCAGCAGGAGGTAAACCCAGATGCTGTCTATATTCAGCCAAGTCATCAAAAATACTGTCCGTTTTTGCTCTCCTTTGAATTGAGTATTACACTGAACGATAGGCAATGCGGAGACTTTGAATCAAGATAATCAAAGAAGCGATCGCCATCAAGCCGCCCCAAAACCAATAAGGTAAAAGTAAATATCTTTGCATCTGGGCTGTGTCAGATAGCCCCAAAGAACCAGCACTATAACTAAATAAATAATTGAGTTGGTGATAAGTACTCACGCAAGCTTGGACACCCAAAAATTGAATAGCAAAACCTTGCATCCAACGGGGTGCTTTTAAAGAAATACCAAGAATAATTAAACCTAATAAGGGAACTGCTAACAACCCAAACCAAGAACGCACCCAAATTAATGTAGATAATAATAGAAAACTACCTAAAACTTTTAAACTCAAAGATGCGGCTTTAAAACTGCGCGAAGCCATAATCAAAGCTGCACCAGCAATTGGCGGCCCCATTGGGCCAGCCGCAGCGACTAAACCGGGGCCAATGGGGCCAAGTGAGGTGGCGATGCGGTAAGTAGCTACACCGGAACCATTGCTAAAAATTTCTAACTTTTGAAACTGTCCACCTAAAATCAGCGCCATTAAACCGTGTCCCATTTCGTGAAACCAAGTTGCCAGAATGGTGAACGGGTATAAAATATAGTCGCCGCCGGGAACCTGCCACAACACAGCCGTAGCGATCGCAGCTGCAACTAACCAAGTCAACCCCATACGTTCTACCTCTGGTGGGGCTTCTGTAGAGAGCAAAGTTGCAAAATCTTTACTTGGTTCCTTCATGGCGTACTTTCCTGAATGTAATTACCCCAATGAGTGGAGTGTCTTTTCATCCATCCTAATCTAAGGAGGCAGTGGTTCGGCTACGCTCACCAACCGGAGACAGGAGGCAGGAGGCTGAGTGTGGGGAGTGTGGGGAGTGTGGGGAGTGTGGGGGGAAAGACTTCTTCACCATCCTCCCACCCCTCCCCCACTCCCCACTCCCTACTCCCTACTCCCTACTCCCTTTTTTTAAGTTAACTGAAAGATAAATGTTACCAAGTCACCTTTACCGAGGCTGATGCGATCGCCTGGGCGGAGGCGGTGTCTGTTCCCTGGTAATAATGGCAAGTTATTAATATAAGTGCCATTGGAACTACCGACATCTTCAACATAGAAAGCATCTCCCTCAACGCGAACATCTGCGTGGATGCGAGAGACAATTTCTGAATTACTAAACCCGGAAACATCGATATCGGGGGGGATGCGATCGTTGGGTTTACCGATGTGAATTACCGACAGACTTTGGGGTAACTCAATTTCGCGCTCACTTTGAATGTGAACTAACCGCGCTGTTACCTGTTGTAACTGAGTTCTAGATACACCTGCGGGGGCTTGTACAGGTACAGGTGCGGGTACTGTTGCTTCTGGTTCAGGTACAGGTTCAGGTGCGGGTGCGGGTTCTGGTTCTGGTTCGGGCGCAGGTACAGCAGCTACAGGCGGTGGAGATGGAGGTGCGCTTTCCACTGCTAAGGGTTGTTGTGCTGTGGCTGGTGGTGCATTAATTCCTAGTGCGTCTGGTTGTAACAGATCCAACAAAGGATCTGGTGTCACTAATGGTGGTACTTGTATAGGAACTTCGGGAGCAACTGTAGGTGCAACAGCCGCAGGAGAAACAGGAGCAGGTGCAGCAGCAGAATGGAGATTAAACCCACATTGACCGCAGAAAGCAGCATCAGCCTGTACCGTTGCTCCGCAGTTGGGACAGTTACTAGTCGCTGGTAAAGGCGTATAGCAAGCTTCGCACTGGACAGCGCCGTTGGGATTGGGATGATTGCAATTCGGGCAGACGATCATTGATTTAAGCCTTTGTTGAAGATCAGCGTTAGATAGCACTGGTAAGCAGAAAAAACTCCGTAGATGCTTCTGCTTCCACCAATCAGCAGTTTTGCAAGGGGGCAATTCTAGCTTTCGATTTTAACAACTACTCATGATAATGAAGAGTGCTGAGTTGAAAGTGCTGAGTGCTGAGTTAAAAGACCACCCACAAGGACTGGGGAATAGAGTATAAATCTACATCTGGTGAGAAGATGCTGCCCAAAAGGGGCAAGGCATTTGTACTTTTTACTTGACTCAGCACTCAGCACTCAGCACTTCTAAGCTGGCAATTCCGCCCCAGCCGCCGCATCTAGTAGCCACCAAAGTTCCCCTTGAGGGCGAATTAAGCGAGATGGGTAGCTAAAGTCATCGGCTTGAGGGGCAAAGACTTGGGCTAAAGCAGGACGTTTATTAGCACCAGCTACTACAAAAATCACGCTACGAGCAGCGTTGATCAAGGGGTAAGTAAAGGTGATGCGAGGATTGCCATCTTTATTACCCACAGTCACTAAGCGATCGCTCACTTTTAAGGCTTCGGTGTGGGGAAACAAAGATGCTGTATGGGCATCATCACCCATACCCAGCAAAATTACATCTAATGATGGAAACTCACCGGGAGCAGAATGAAAAAATTCTTGTAAATCCTGCTCATGCTTGGCAGCCGATAAAGCTGGATCAGCGTCTAAAGTGGGCATAGCGTGAATATTGGCGGCGGGGATATCAACACGGTCTAACCATGCACGCCGCGCCATTAATTCATTGCTATCGGGATGATCAGGGGGAACGTAACGCTCATCACCCCAAAAGACGTGAATTTTATCCCAAGGCAAATCTTTTGTAGCGATCGCTTCATATAAAGGCTTGGGTGTACTCCCGCCAGATAAGGCAATCGTAAATTGCCCCCGTTGAGCAATGGCGGTTTCTAACTTCGATAAAATTAACTCTAGCGATCGCGCTATCAGCGCAGACTGATCCGATAGAACTTCTACCTGTTTATTCATGGCTTGATAATTACATTGCCGGCTTCCAGCAATACGATACCGAACTTCTTACAAACCCTCCTTTGAACTTTTGAAACTTTTAACATCTAAGACTTATGCACCAAGATTATCTGTGAACAATGGGTGTAGGGGTGAAAGGGTTTTAGATACCTACACCCATATACCCCTACACCCTTGCCCAAACTTTTGATTTTTCATCTCACTGCATAAGTCCTAACATCATCAGTTAGGTGGGCAAAGTTTAACCTATTTTATGGTTATCATCTGTCAGGTTATTTTGTCCGTAGTCAGTGGTACTAACTGGGAAGAGGGGTGTCAGGGTTTAAGGGTGTACTTCGACCCTTCTCCTGTCGGAGACGCTACGCGAATGACAGGCTCAGGGCGGCGCTGCGCTCAGTAACCAGGGTGTAGGGAAATAAGCTCCCGTAGTACTCACTCAAGGTAGGAAAGAGTTTGCTGTAACCTATCACCTATCACCTGCTACATTCCGCAAAGGTGTCCAATTACCCGAAGGAACAAACGCCGCCCAAAATCTGGGATGCTGATATTCTTGTGTTTTGAGTAAATCTAACTGTGCTGCACGCAAAGCTTCATGTCTTCCTTTACCTGCTTGCAAATTCTGGTAATACTTCGCCATCAAATCTTTTGTTGCAGCATCATCTACTAACCACAGACTTAAAACTTGGGTTTGAGAACCAGCAATTACTAAAGCGCGACGCAAACCATACACACCATCGCCCACTTTGACATCGCCTCTACCAGTTTCACAAGCCGACAGCACCACTAACTGATTAGAACGTAAATCTAAACCAGCAACTTCCAGCGCCGTCAAAATCCCATCATCACCTGTTGTTACCTGATTACGTTTGTTTGCACCAGCTAAGGCTAAACCAGAACGCAATAAGGGGTTTTCTACTGCTAATATCTTTTGTGAATTTGGTTTTTCTGCCGAATCTAATGAGGCGTTGATATTTTGGGCAATATCAGCGATGAAAAAACCGTGAGTTGCCAAGTGGAGAATCACCGGACTATGTAATTTTTTCACTGCCGTTTCTGTGGCATTTTTTCCTAATAATAATTTGGCATTTGGCAAAACTTTTTTAATGGCGATCGCTTCATATTTAGTTGCAGACAAGGGCAGAAATTCCAAGGTTGCCAAGTCACTAGAGCGTTGATTTGGCAAGGTCTGTACACTGGGCTTTTTATTAGAGGCAACAGTTGTATTTTGATAGTCATAATCAATATCTGCCAACACAACCGGAGGCGAAGTATTACTAAAATTTGACTGGAAACGTAATAAATCCCGCCCAGTTGTCAGGTAAGAAAATGAATAACTCTGAATTAAAAATTTGTCTTGCTCATCTTTGAGAGCTTCAAAAGGAATTAATGTTAATTGTCCATCAGGAGAAATTAAAATATGCCGCGCATCACCCAACAAAGGGCGAATGGGTGTGATTAATTTTTCATCTAAAGTGCGAGCCAGTTTATTAAATGTTCTACCAATGGCTAACGCTGTGCGGAAATCTATCGCTAATTTATCAATTTCTGCGGCTTCACCTAAATCAACCCATGTTGGTTGACCTTGAGAACGCAATACCACTACCGCATAACGGGGTTTCCCAAATTTTTCCGCTTCCGTTGTGGCTTTGACGTTGAATGGTTTATACTGCACAATCTCTAACAAAGCAGCATCTTGAGGTATTTTGGCTTGGACAGCTAATAAATCGACTGGTTGAATTTGCTGACGAAATTCGGCACTTTTCACACTAATTTTGGCTTCTAGTTTTTCCTTTTCTGATTCCAATTTTCCTATCTGCTCTGTTGGGTTAGCAGTTTGTTGTGTTGAACGGGAAAAAACTAAGGCTGATAATTGCTGTTGTATTTGGAACCATTGAGTAAATAGTTTTTGTGTTTCGGGATTTTTATCTAATTTGCTGCGTAATATTTGGATGCTGTCAGCTACAGCATCTAAGACTAGCCCTTTGCGACGTAATACAGTAGTTAAAGCTAAAGATGCGGCGGCTGGATTTTTCCGTGCTTCTTGTAAAGCCAGGGAAACAGTAGCATCAGTTGTCCCCGCAAAAGTCTTAATATAATCCTGTTTGTTTTTTTCTGAGCCAACAGCAAAAATTAAATCAAGATTTTTGGCTTGAATATCTAACCCACGACGCTGAAAATCAACAGCATGAACAATATCACCCTTGGCTTGATACAGAGAAGCCAAATTAGTTAAGCTAATAGCCACATCAGGATGTTGTTTTCCTAATACCTTTTCATAAATGGCTAAGGCGCGGAGATGGATAATTTCTGCTTGTTTATATTTTCCTTGTGAACTATATAGTGCAGCCAAATTATCTAATTTATTCGCAACATCGGGATGTGATTTACCTAAAATCTTTTCACTAATAGCTAAAGCGCGGAGATATAAAGGTTCTGCTTTAGTAAACTTTCCTTGGGCATTATACAGTGCAGCTAAATTATTTAAAGTAATTGCAATATCGGGATGTTCTTTCCCAAAAACCTTTTCATAAATAGCTAAAGCACGCAGATGCAGTGCTTCCCCTTGTTCATATTTCCCCTGGGAATCATAAAATAATCCCAAATTATCTAAGATAGTTGCAAAATCAGGATGTGAATTACCCAGCAACTTTTCATAAATAGCCTCTGAGCGGAGATACAATGGTTCTGCTTGTTTAAATCTACCTTGTAGACGATACAGTCCAGCTAAATTATTTAAGCTAATAGCGACATCGGGATGTTCTTTGCCAAATATCTTTTCATAGATAGCTAAAGCACGCAGATGCAACGGTTCTGCTTGTTCATATTTGCCCTGTTTTCTATACAGTAAAGCTAAATTATCTAAGCTAGTGGCAATCTCACGATGGAAGTTACCCAATAATTTTTCTTTAATAGCTAGTGAGCGGAGATACAGAGGTTCTGCTTGTTGATATTCTCCTTGTGCTTGATATAGTGCAGCCAAATTATTTAAATTAGTGGCAACAATTAGATTTTCTTGACCAAGGACTTTTTCTCTAATAGCTAATACACGTTCAGCTAAAGGGATAGCAGTACTATATTTTCCTTCCTGGTATAACTTGATGACTTGTTGATTTAGTTCTTCAGCTTCCTTTAAGGCTGCTTGTTGCTCTGGGGAATATGTAGGAGTTTGCTGTTGCGCCATCCCTTTGACTGGCATACTTAACACTAACCCTGGTGTTATTCCCGTCACCATTATCCAAGGAGCAAGACACACACCCGTAGCATTAATCGCACTGAAGAACTTTTTCACAATCAACTCACAAGCATTTTGGTTTGGTTAAGACATCAATCATGTCCGCCCTCAGAATGTTTTGTAAAGCTGTTGTCAACAAAACTCAAAACCTTCTTCTTCCTCTCCGCGCCTTTGCGCGGCAGTCGCTACAAGTCGGGAAACCCGCCCAACGCGCTGCCTTGCCTCTGCGTGAGACAATCCCACAAAATTTCTCGACACTTCACCCTCAGAACCTCAACATTCAGCCTCTAAACCTCAACATTCAACCTCAAAGGCTTACTTTTCACCCTTTGAACTTCAACATTCAACCTTAAAGGCTCAACTTTTACCCTCAGAACCTCAATGTTCAAGTAAAAAGGCTGAAAATTCTAATTCAAAGGCTCAATTTACTATTGAAAAACCAAAATTTTATCTTTTGTAGTTGACAGTTTTGTGGTTTTCTTCATAACATTTGTTGGGTTCCACTTCGTTTCACCCAACCTACAAACTCAGGCGATCGCACTTGAGTTTCTCAAAGTAAAATTACTTTATTTCTTTCTACTTACTATGTCGCTGGATTACCCGGACTACGAGGAACTACGAAAGAGAAGCAAATTTTTAGGATTGCTCTGGCGACTTAGTGATGTGGGCTATTATTTCGGATTAATTGGTAGCATTATTTGGCCGTTAGCGGTGATTGGTTGCCAAATGACAAGTCGAAAACGTCAGTTGCCTTGGGATAAAGCCTTTTTGCTTCTAATCTTAGGTATGCTACTCTATCTCAGTCTTTTCTGGGGGGCTACACAGTTTAAGAAATTTGTATTAAGAAGAGGAAAAAGCTTGAAGAGTAAGCTTTGACAAATTTTGGTGGTAGCGAGTAGGTTGGGTGCAGGCGCACAAGAAATATTGACAACAAGATAGCAAATGTATATTGCGCCGTAACCCAACACAAAATCAGAATATATTGAGAAAATATTTTGGCAGGTAAAATAATTGCAGCATAAATTTTACCATCGAAATTGAGTTATTTTTGTAGTTGACAATTTTGTGGTTTTCTTCATAGCATTTGTTGGGTTCCACTGCGTTTCACCCAACCTACAATATCAGGCGATCGCACTTACGCAGTAAGAGGATGTTTGAAAAGTATTTATTCGTAGTTTTAAGTACTCGTTGATCCCCCCTAGCCCCCCTTAAAAAGGGGGGAATTAATCTCAAAGTCCCCCTTTTTAAGGGGGATTTAGGGGGATCTAAAATATTTTGCTACCAACAAGCAGACTTTTAAAACAACCTCTAAGACAAAATATCAAGGGTATAAGGGTGTAGGGGTATGGAGGTGTATGTATCTAAAACTCTTACACCCCATACCCCTTTAACCCCTAAACCCAACCTCCACAGACAATCTTGGTGCGTAAGTCCTTTATAAATTAGACATTTGCTCCAGTTGCAGTTCCACCCAATCGTTGTTGAATTTTGGCTTTAGCTGCTTTAAATTCTGTAGCGAGTTGCTCACTTTGTTGAGTGTTCAAGTTGTTGCGGATGGCAGCAAACATTGTGCTTTCTTCTTGACGAATGTGGTCGCCAACAATATCCATCAAATTTTTGATTCTATCTTTAAATTCAGAGGTGGAAGGACTAATACCTTTAATTTGATTTAAAAGCCGCTTCATTTCGGCTTGTTCATCATAGAGTTCTTGGGTATCGCCTTCACCATAGAAAGAGCGAACTCTGGGGTAAACTACTTCCTCTTCAGCTTCAGCATGGGCAGTTAAATCTTTGTAGATTTGACCAAAGTATTCTTGAATCTTTTGTGGATCATTGCTTTGGAGCAATTCAGTAAACAAGATATTTACTTTGTTATGATCCAAGCGAATCACGTCTTGGATGTTCATATCTTGTTTGTCAGTACCTTGGGTAACAGCACTACCTACTGCGCCGCTAAAAGCTGCGATCGCATCTTGGACTCTTGCCCAAATTCCTTGGTCTGCATCTTGTCCAGTTAACTCACGCACACCTAAGATTTCGAGAATACCTTTGAGTTGCTCTTGGTGAGCGCGGTTTTCAAAGTTAACGGGATTGATAGGCCCAATGGCTGCTAGAACATCAGCACCAACTTTTTGTGCTGCTTTATGGACTAACAAGCCACTCAAAACTTGTTGATGCTTTAATAATTCGTGCTGGGATACTTTTTCGTAGAAACTCAGTTCCGAGCCTTGCATCAGTTTGCGAACTTGTTCAACCATTTGCTGAACAGTTTGTTTCGGTTCTTTCTGAATACCATACTGCACGATTACAGTTTCGATGATGCCCAGATTTTTGCGATCGTCTTCTAGAAAGTCACGGATACGATCAGAAATTTCACTATCTGTAGATTCTCTCAAAAATAGCTCTTCATTTTCAATCAATAATTGTTGAACTAATTTAATACTAGCTAATTTACTAGCAATAGCATCGCGCTTTGTATCATCTAAAGTTAATACCATGCTGAAGTTCTCCTCAAAAAGCAATCGGATTATTACTAGTCACAGCTTGTCATAAGACTTAATCATCTTTCCTCTTTCTTTTGAGCGATTAATTTCAGAACTCTAGATAGAAAACAATCTTTTTTTACATATAGAGTTTCTGATTCTTCTTTTAGAGATACACAGAATAATTTTTGTCTCCATCGTTGGGTAGATAAAATTTTGCAATTATTTTTCTAAATTGTCCAAAGAGAGTCAAACACGAGATAAGAGTGCGATGTCAGAAAGCCCTGGAATCGGAGAGCAAGCACTAAATAAAGCTGCCGAAATAGGATTATCTAGCCAATTGGATGAAGTGGAAAATCTAGATGTCAACATCAAAACTGATCCAATAAAAATGCTTCAGGGGCAAGTCGATGCAGTCACAATATCCGGTGAAGGTTTGGTGATGCAGCAAGACCTCCGAATGGAGGAATTAGAAATGCAAATGGGGAATGTTGCCATTAATACTTTAAGTGTGGCTTTTGGCAAAATTGAATTGACTAAACCGACAGAAGCTAGTGCAAGAGTTGTATTGACTGAAAATGATATCAACCGTGCTTTTAATTCGGAATATGTACGATCGCAACTTCAAAACCAGAAAGTGCATATTAATGGTCAACTCATGAGTATAGAACCCCAATCGGTAGAATTTCGCTTACTTGATCATCAAAAGATATGGCTCAATGCAACCATTCAATTAAAGGAAACAAGAGAAATTCAACAAGTTGCTTTCTCTGCAATACCTAAAGTCAGTGCTAATGGAGAAACTGTATCGTTAGAAAATGTCGAGTATGGCGGAGGTGAAGAAATCTCACCAGAATTAACAAAAGCTTTGATTGAGCAAACCAGCGAAATTCTCAATTTATCTAATTTTGATTTAGAAGGTATGAGCTTGCGAGTTAAGCAAATAAAAGTAGAACCAAGTAAATTAATGCTGCAAGCAGAAGCTTATGTAGAACAAATTCCCTCAGCTTAAATCAAGGATAATTATTTATGGAAACTATGGAAACTTCAGACACAACATCGGCTTCTAGTCCTTTTCCCAATATTCCACCGATGATTGAGAGTGATGATCGAGAGTATCGTGATACTGGCGTACCTAGCACAGTTGCGATCGCCGGACATCCCTTACACCCTTTAAGTGTCATTTTCCCCATAGCCTTTTTAGCAGCAGCTTTAGGAAGCGATTTTGGCTATTGGTTAACTCGTGATTATTTCTGGGCGCGGGCTTCTTTGTGGTTGATTGGACTCGGATTGGTTGGAGGTTTAATTGCAGCTGCGATCGGGTTAAGCGACTTTTTGAAAATTGAGCGAGTCCGTAAACGCACGGCTGGTTGGGCGCACCTGATCTTGAATGTTTCTATCTTAGTTTTAACGCTGTTGAACTTTATTTTGCGTTGGGGTGACGCAGAAGCCCGGATTTTACCTTGGGGATTATTAATATCTCTGGTGGTGGGAACGTTGACTAGTGTTTCTGGGTGGTTTGGTGCAGAACTTTCCTATCGTCATAAAATTGGTGTAGTAGGGGCTGGTAGTAAAAGATATCCATAACTTTATTTGAGATTCAAGTTATGACGGGTAAAATTTTGTTGAGTTTCTAATTTGTAGAAAATGCGTCACAATCGTAACTCAAAAATATTCATCATCTTTTTCTTGCTCATCGTCACAGCGATGGGCTTTTTATTTAGGGACTGCTAACTAAAAAGATATCCTTCCCCTACACCCCCATACCCTTACACCCGTACACCCTCTTTCAAGTCAGAGGTAGTGGGAAAAAGAGAAATATACTCTCTTGAAAATTGGATATTTTGCTTATGATATATTTGGTTGCATTTTATGTTGGCTGTGGCTAGGAAAATAGGCAATGCAAAAAAGAGTAAAAGTCAAACCTAATTCTAAACAACAAAAAGTCGAAGAACAAGCAGATGGAAGTTTAACTGTATATTTAAAATCGCCGCCGATTGATGGGAAGGCGAATGAAGAATTAATTAAGGTTTTAGCTGATAAATTTGATGTGCCGAAGTCTTATGTCAGTATTAAATCAGGTTTCTCTTCTCGACAAAAACTGATTGAAATTCAAACTGAGATTTAATATTCATATAGGACTAATATTTGATTTTGGAAAAAAATCAGTACACTCAGATCAGGCTTCTTTCCTACTCCCGATTCCCCATTCCCTATTGCCTACCTACACAAATAAATTCAGAAATCAAACCGGATTCCTATACTATTTTAGTTATTGGTTTTGACTAAACGTTCGTCTAGCCAAGCTAAAGCCGCACCGGATGTCTCCGCTAAGATGCTGATGAGACGATATAAAGCGATCGCACTAATCACGACAGCCGAGGGAAAACGATTCTGCAAAAGTGCGATCGCTGTAGCTTCAAATACACCTATCCCCCCTGGCGCACCGGGAACTACTAGCCCTAGCAGCCAAGCAATACTAAAACCCCCGAATAATAAAGGAAATTGGCTAAGATTTATGGGGTAAATTGCCAACATAGTCAAAATAAACCCTAAACTACGCAGTCCTAAAAATCCAACTTCTCCTAACAAGGGGCGAAAGGGATAACTTTCAAGATTGATAGTGACTTGTGGCTGATTTCTATTAGGTGATTTTTTATTTTTTAATCTGTATAAAAAGCGAATTACTGGGTTTAAAAACCAAGGATGTATGCCACAAAGTATCACAACTAAAATCACAAATTGTAATATTTTGAGAGCTAAATTAGTTTGAGTCACAGCCAACTGACTGCCAAATAAAACCACAATTATTAAAGCGGCTGCGGCCATAAGTAATGGTTCTAATAAGACACTAATGGTTGCTACCCCTCCAGAAACATTGGCATTTTTCGCAGCCATAATCCGCCCGTAATAATGCCAAACATTACCCGGAAGATATTTGGCGATATTAGTTTTTAAATAGGCTTGAATAAATGGAATCGATGGTACAGGTTGATTTAAATCGCGCAAAACCCAAGTCCAAATCCAGCCAGCCCACGTATGTGCTAATAAAGTTACCCCAGTGGCGATCGCTAAAATTGCCCATCCTGCTGCATCAATTCTGATAGTTGTTACTCCTACCCAATTATCCTTTAAGGCTTTGGCAACAAAAAATAGTGTCCCACCCAAAATCAACCAGCGTAAAAATTGCTTCATCACTTTAGCTAAGTCTTATCTCTCTACAGTCAGATGTAATTATTACATAATCATTGAATATAATGCGACTTAAGCCAGATGTTTGATTAATATTTACTAATTAATATGGGAAATTGTTGGTCAAACAAAAGTCAACTAAAACAAGAATTTAACTTGCTTAATTAACTATTAAACCAGCAAATAAACTTGTTCATAGTTGCAAGGAGGCAATGATGAAAAATTTAACGGCGTTATGGAAAAACCTCAGACTACGCCAAGTTATAACAGTATTTTTGGCAGGTATGATTTTGATAGTCAGCACTGCTTGTAGTAGTGGAGATGTTACAGGTGCAAATCCTCAAAATCCTGCTGTACAAGCTGGTGGTGCAAACAATCCTTATAAAAATGGTGGAGATAAATATACTAGAAATTTAAGCAATAACGCTTATTTACCTTCTAGTTTATTAATTGCGACAAATCCAGAATCAGAAATCCTCTACCCTGGTGCAGAAACTCCGCAAGGTAGAGTCGAAAAAGAAAAAGAATTACCAATAATTACCAAGAAAAACTTTCAAAAATCTGAACCTGGAAATTTAATTCAAAATGAACCAGATTTAGGAAGTCGTGTGCAAGAACGACTGGAAACCGTAAAAGAACAATTTCAAGATGCCAGCAGCTTTGTTAAAGAAAAAGCTGATGAAGCAAGTGCTAGACCAGAATTACAAAAAAATCCGGCAGTCGGCAGATAGAATTTTTGTTCTAGTGTGGGAGATTTCCATAAATTTTTAACTGATACCAAATTGAAACAGGAGTAAAACTATGAACAGAGTCATTAATTGGTTCAAGAATATTCGCCCTTTGAAAGTGTTAAGTGTTTTCTTAGCAGGTGTGTTTCTGATTTTGACACAAGCTTGTAACCGACCTAGTATTGCAGGTCAACCACCACAACCCAGCGCCCAATCACCTAATACTGAGCGTTATGACCCCACAAAATCTTATAACCTCAATTCTCCTGAAGGTGGGATGAATAACTTTAGTGATGTAGATCCGAGAGCGAAAAATTTTGAAAAAGCCGCTAAAAATCGAGCCGAAGATTTAAGCCGTAATGCCGAAAGAAATATTAACGAAAAAGGCATTGATAGCGCAGAACAATATGCTCGTAATTATCGCCAAGGTACACCTTTCCCAGAAAGAGTGAAAAACTTAGGTGAAGATATTGGTAGTTCTGTTCAAGGAACAGCAGAAGGTGTAGCGAAGGGAACAAAACGTGGTTTAGAAAATATCAAAGAAAACGCCAGTGATGCGGCTCAAGACTTAACTAAAAATGCTCAACGCGCAGGCGAAGATGCTGGTGATACAGTAAACCGGACATTGAGAAATATTGACTAGAATTTAGTTAATTTCCAGTAGGGAATAAAAAAGAGAGGAGTTAGAAAAAATGATTCTAACTCCTCTCTTTTTATTGGTGTAGCAGTCGAAGTATAGGTGAGGACATTTAAAAAGCACAAATGCTAGGCATAGTAAAAATTTTACCTCCTGCCTCCTGCCTGGTTGGTGAGCGAAGCCGAACCACTGCCTCCTGCCTCCTGTGATAAATTATTTTACGAATACCAATGTTGCAGGGCAACTCTGTGAACTTCTCGCCAAGGCAGATTGTGTTGTCTGGCTAATTCGGCGCAGTCTTCATATTCTGGCTGTACATTGGTGATTGATTTATCTGGCGATGTTCCTTGCCATGCGACTTTGACACGTACTTTGCCATATTTTGTTTCTACTTGTTGAATTTCTCGTTGGAGGATGGCGCGTTGTTGGGTGGTGCGGCGAATACCTAAAGTGCTGGTTTCACGGAATAAAACTGCTTCACATTGGGTTAAATTATTCTGATGACAGATAACTGTTAATAAGATACCAGGACGGGATTTTTTCATACCTATGGGTTGGGTGAAGACATCCACTGCACCTGCGGCAAATAAGGCTTCAAACACATAGCCAATTGCTTGGGGACTTAAGTCATCAATTTGAGTTTCGAGTACGGAGATGGGTTCTAAAATCGGGCTGATTTCTTGAAAATTGCGGACATCTGCCTGAAGACTGGTGCTTTCACCCAGCCACAGGCGTAGTATATTGGGAATAGGAAGATTGATAGTTCCCGCTCCCAATCCCACTTGTTTGAGTGTCATCGATGGCGGATTACCAAATTCTCTGACTAATGTGGTAGCGATCGCAGCTCCTGTTGGTGTTACCAGTTCCTTTTCAATGCCGTTACTGTAAACCGGGCAACTTCTCATTTCCCATAATTTCAACACTGCTGGTACTGGTACCGCCATTTGACCATGTGCAGCCCGCACCGTACCGCCACCTGTTGGCAATGCCGCGCAGTAAAGTAAGGGGAATCCTGAGCGATCGCTATCAATGCCCAACCAATCTAAACCCAAACAAGTGCCAACAATATCTACAATTGCATCCACGGCACCGACTTCATGGAAGTGGACTTTTTCTGGCGCAACTCCATGCACTGCCCCCTCTGCTACTGCTAATTGTTGGAATACTGCTAAACTCCAAGCTTCCGCCCGTGTTGGTAGCTTTGCCTGACGAATCATAAGCTCAATTTCTGGCAGATGGCGGCCATGATGGTGATGATGTTCGTGGTGATGATGATCATGATCATCCTCGACTAAATCCACATGAACCTTCGTTGCCTGTTGACCATTTTTTTGGACAAGTTCCGCCCGTAAATGGTACTCCTGAGCAATTCCTAAATCATTTAATTTTGTCACCAAATACTCTACAGGAACACCCAGACTGACTAAGGCTCCCAGGCACATATCACCAGAAATTCCCGTTGGACATTGAAGATAAGCTATTTTACTCATAGGGGTTAGTCAATAGTCACTTGTCATTAGTTATTATCCCCCTGCTTCCTTGTCTTCCTTATGTCTCTCGTCCCCTTTTTCAAATCACCGTGTTTCTATGGCAAAAATTTTCACAGTGCATCCGGATAATCCCCAAAGCCGCCGAATAGAAGAGATAAAGTCTGCGCTCTCAAATGGGGCGGTCATGCTTTACCCTACTGATACGGTCTATGCGATCGGTTGTGATTTAAATGCCAAGTCGGCGGTGGAAAGAGTGAGGAAAATCAAGCAGTTAGCGAATGATAAACCATTAACATTTTTGTGTCCTTCATTGTCAAATGTAGCGACTTATGCGTTTGTCAGCGATACAGCTTATAGATTGATGAAGCGGCTGATTCCCGGCCCTTACACATTTCTGCTCCCCGCCACTAAGTTAGTACCGCGACTGGTACAAAATCCTAAGCGGAAAACAACTGGGATTCGCGTACCGAATCATACTGTATGTCTGGCTTTGCTAGAAGCGTTAGAAAACCCGATTATTTCCACTTCGGCACATTTGCCAAGTCATGAGGCGGATAATGGGAAATTTAGCTCAGAAGGTGAACCGCAGCTATCACGGGTAGAGTTATTTGATTATCTGGATAACTTAGTGGATGTAATTGTAGACACGGGTGAAGAACCAACATATCAAGTATCGACAATTTTGGACTTGACAGGAGACGAACCAATGATTACGAGACGGGGGTTAGGTTGGGAAGCAGTAGCAGCTTGGGTTTAAGAAACATACTTCACAAACTGAACCTGCCGTTTCGCAAACCTCGGTTAAAAACGCTCCAGTTTGGGGATTGTCATACTAAGTCATGGCTGGGAGTGGGTAGTCAGGATAGGAGTAAAAGTATATCTAGCAAGGATTTGCACCAATTGTGGACGCGATGCTGATATTTGTGTTGTCTGCAATTTGGTTACGGTGTCAAAAAGCGACACATTACTTTCACTGTAACTTTTTTAAATTTCCTACAGTCATATACATAAGCAGTGCTGGCAATGAATCTTGTATGGATGAATACTTAATAACTTTCCAGACAAGAACGTTTTCAGATGCTATCTTTGCGTTGTAGTTACGGTGCTATACCCTACCCTAGGAAAATTCATGAAAGCTAACCTTGTAAATCTACCAACCTCCACACCCAATTTTGTTGTTAGCAATGTTGCTATTGAAGAATTCTCAGAGGCAGATACTTTAATACAATTGCTGTGTCAGGAAATACAGGCGCAAGTCAAGGCAAGTTCTGGATGTGTAAAAGCTGTAGCGCAACGCATAGCCAAAGAAGTCAGAAGAATTTGTGATAAAAGTTCCCGTATCCAAACATCTGGACAAGTTCAATCTTGGCAGCTAACTTTAGCAAAACACCGTCTGCACAAGTGTCTGCACTACTACCAACTTGGTTCTCGGCGGGGACGGGTAGAGTTACACAGTAGTTTAGGTGCGATGGTTTACCGTCATGTTATGCCATCAGGTTCAGAATACGGTTTTGATGCACGTTACAATTTAATAGAAGATTTCCTCCAAGCTTTTTATATTGAGGCGATTAAAGCTTTCCGCCGGGAAAACGAATTGGCTGAAGATTATCAACCACGCACTCAGCTGCAATTAGCGGAATATATGGCATTTACAGAACAGTATGCCAAACGCCGGATTAATTTACCTGGTGGCAATAATCAACAGTTAATTATCTTACGCGCTCAAGGTTTTGCCCGTCGTCAACCCCAAGAAACTCCTGTAGATATTGAAATGGCAGTGGAGTCAGCGAAGGGTGAAGATGCTGAATCTTACCAACGTAATCCAGCAGTGCAGCAAATCCGCTCTAAAATGATTGCTCAAGGTCATGGTGATTTGTCGGAAGAATCAGAACGCGATCGCGTCATCTCCGAATTAGTAAAATATTTAGAATCTCAAGGTCAATCTGACTGTATCGATTACCTCAGCTTGAAGCTGCAAGACCTGTCTGCTCCTGAAATTGACCAAATTCTCGGTTTAACTAGCCGTCAGCGTGATTATTTGCAACAACGCTTTAAATATCATGTCGAAAAGTTCGCCAAACAGCACCAATGGCAATTAGTTCATCAATGGTTAGGTGCAGGTTTAGAACAAAAATTAGGCTTGTCTTCCCAACAGTGGGAAACTTTTATTCAAGTACTTTCCCCCCAACAACAGCAAATTTTACAATTAAAAGCAGCCAGACATAGTGATCAAGCGATCGCTAAAGCTTTAAAATGTACTCCCAAACAATTGCAAAAACGTTGGACTCATCTCCTAGAAATTGCTTGGTCTATCCGTAACGGTAATAGCGAAGTTCAAACTGGTTGAGTTTCAATGCAGAGTATCGCTGAAGTCAACACACAGAACATAGAAGTTTTCTTCACCCAAATTTATCTGCGTGTATCGGCGGTTAACTACTCTGAACCTCAACCATTTTTCACTACTTTTTTAGTACACAAGTACCAAAAATATCCTACTTTTTTCCCCTTTGAAAATTCATATTAAGTAACTGTCTATATGTCCCTGCTTCCATGAAATTCTAGAATATATAGAAAATTGACGGAGGACTTGAGAATGACTATGACTCAAGGCAAACGGGCAAATCAGGCAGGGCGCATTTTAGAAAGTAATGTAGACGCAATATTAACCGGACATAATTATTTCCAAATCGGCAATCATGTCACCAAAGAATATCTTTTAACTGCTCATTTATTACCGAAACGCTACGCTAAACAAGTTTATATCGGCGCAGGTCTTTATAATACTTTGTTAAAAGTAGATTTTTTTGTTGTTGGCTTACCCATCACACCCACTGGATTAATTATTGAATGTAAATGGCAAGAAAGTGGCGGTTCTGTAGATGAAAAGTTTCCGTATTTGAGTATGAACATTCAAGAATATTATCCAGCCCCAACAATTGTGGTAATTGGTGGTGAAGGTATGCGCGAAGGTGCAATTCAATGGCTCAGACAGCAAGTGAACCTAAATCATAACTTACTCGGAGTTTACAGTTTAGATAGGTTTATTGCTTGGGCTAACAAAAATTTTTAATAAGAAGTAATTAATAATTCGCTGATAATTCCTCGCTTTTTAGTATTAGAATTAATCGAGCGAGATGCAGAGATATCATAAATATTAAAACTAATTTCTGTGTAGATTTTTCTGATAAATTCGCAATCGGAATTACAAACCATCACCTTAACACCGCGATTTGCTAATTCAGCACAAACATTTCGCAACCGTATTTGGTCTTGTTCGCCAAAAGAATTGCCATTATAACCAGTAAAATAACTAGTATTGCTAATAGGATGATAAGGCGGGTCACAAAATACAAAATCATCGCTACTATTAGCATAATTCAGCACATTAATAAAATCTGCTTGCCTGATTTCCGATGATGTCAGAGCTTGAGATGCGGCTCTGAGTAAATCCTCCTGACAAATACTCGGATTCTTATAGCTACCTAAAGGCACATTAAATTTACCTTGAGAATTAACCCGATATAAACCGTTATAACAAGTTTTATTGAGATAAATTAATCGTGCTGCTGTTTCTAAATCATTATTACTTGTATGAGAGCGGACACTATAATAATAATCTCGACTATGTTGAGATTTATGCGCTTGTAATAAGCTAATTAAATCTTCCACTTGATCCCGGACGCAGCGATAAGTAGTAATGAGTTCAGCGTTAATATCTGTTAAGATTGCTGTGGATGGTTGTAAATGAAAAAAAACCGCGCCACCACCTAAAAAGGGCTCATAGTAAGTCTGATAAAACTTCGGAAAATAATTAATATATTGTTGAATTAACCGACTTTTACCCCCTGCCCATTTTAAAAAAGGACGTGGGCAAATTTCTGGAAGCATTTGAATAACCATTGACTGAGAAGTTAACTAATTTAAGCTAGTAAATATAACAAAATATCGCTAATGCAGCATATTCTATATTAAGTGAGTAATTTTCATCCGCATAGATTACAATTAGGTAGATAAAGCATATCAAAACAAACGTCAGTTCATAACAAGGCAGTTTAGATTTCCATGTTTGACGGATTTTGGGATAACGTTCTTCGCTACCCCCGCTACTTAATTACAATCCTCGTTGGGCTTCTGGTGAACACATTCGAGCCATTATTGCCCTTGTTAAAACGTCCAGTCACCTTAGTTGCTGTTGTCGGCTTATTACTGGGCGGTCTGGCTTTCGTGACACTCACCCTCCGCGCTATGCTGGGTTTGAGTGCAGTTTAGACTGGGAACGATGGGTGGCTGTTGTTGTTGATGTTACTCAGCACTCAGCACTCAGCACTTTATTTATAACCTCTGTGAACAGGCAAAGATTTTATGGCTACAAATCGCCGCATTTCTCGTGTTGCTGAATTAATCAAACGGGAAGTTAGCCAAATGTTACTCAACGGCATTAAAGACGACCGTGTGGGTACAGGTATGGTCAGTGTCACTGATGTAGACGTTTCTGGCGATTTGCAGCACGCCAAAATCTACGTCAGTATTTATGGTACGGAAGAAGCCAAAGCCGAGACAATGGCAGGTTTAAAGTCCGCCACTGGTTATGTACGTAGTGAACTTGGCGCTAGAGTTAGGCTACGTCGCACCCCAGAGGTAATTTTTATCGAAGACCGTTCTATTGAACGTGGTACTAAGGTATTATCGCTGTTGAATAAACTCCAGTATGAGCGATCGCTAGACCCTGACGACACTGAAGAAGACATTGGCGCAGAAGAAGATTAACAGGACTTACATACAAAGATTCTCTGTTGAGACTGGGTGAAAGGGTGTGGGGTGTAAGGGTTTTAGATACATACCCCTACACCCCTTAACCCTCTCCCCAACCCTTGATTTATCATTTTTATGCGTACATCCTAAGAATATTCCCTCATACAAAACTTCTTCTCTAACCCCTAACCGCTATTGTTTCTCTGTTTTGGGAGTTTTTTGATGATCTTGCTTTTCTTGGGGCGGAAAAGCTTGTTTACCGATATTGTCGGCTGCTTGTTGAAATAAAGGTTCGATTTTATTACGCCAGTATTCGGTATCGGGTAACTTTTCGGGATGATTTTTGTAATCTAAAACCTTGTCCCAATTACCATCGTCAATTGCTTTGTTGATGTCATTAAATAGAGCATCAGCCTTAGACCAATCTTGCTGCCATTGGCTAATGATTTTACCTGTTTCTTGAATACTAGCAGAAGCATTGGCAGGAATTGACTTTAATAATGCGATCGCACCAACTAAATCTCCTGACTCATATTTTTTCTTCGCTTGTTCCACAACCTTGTCGCTATTTTCATTAGCTTTTGCTGGTTCTGATTTTTCCCCCTCAGCATTTGCTGTCTCTGGTGGAGTCGTTGTTTTAACCGCCTTTGGTTTGGGAAGGGGTCTAGCCGCAATTAGCGTACTATCATCAACAGTCTTAATCGCAATACCTTTATCCCGCAGACAACCCAGCCATTCATCATTGTTCGAGATCACATCTGCATAAGCCCAAGCCAAACGCCCAGAGTTTAATTTCACTTGTATCCAATTGCGTTTTGTCCGCAGTCCAGTCACCTCAAAAGCTGTGTCCTCACCGATGGTTTTGAGAACATTATCAGAATTAATCGAACTCGGTTCCGAACGAATATTAGAATTACCTGTCACCATTGCCAAGCACTTATTCCCCGCAGTGGCATTTTGACCTGTAAAATTAGCGGTGAAATTCTTCACATTCGGATAGACATTCGCCACCAAAGCCGCCGCACTACCAGCTAAAAGTATCCCAATTAATAATGGTAGGGGATCAGATTTACTAGAAGTTCTGCGGGTAGGTTTGCTAACACCAGGATTTGCTGGCGCGAGTGCGAGAGTTGGTTGAAAAGACGCAGCAGGTTTCGCCCCAGAGTAAGCATGATTTAGCGACGGTTCTGGTGGTGCAGCTGGTGTTAACACAGGACTCATCAGAGTCACACAAGCTTGCAGTGCTTCGGTGGCTGTTTGGTAACGGTCTTTAAAGTGATAATGCACCATCTTTGTTAAGATAGATGCCAAACGATAGCTAACAGGGGCCAAATGTTGCCAGCGAATCTCGCCTGTATCTGGGTCTTCTTGTAACTCAGAAGTTGGTACACCTGTAATTGCTTGAATGGCAATCATCCCTAAAGCATAGATATCACTATTGGGGCGGGGTTTACCTTGTCCTTGTTCAGTGGGCATATAGCCAGGAGTCCCAATAACGACAGTGGCCGTAGTTTGTCCACCCACCGTCACCATTGAGGAACTTAACTGTTTAACTGCGCCAAAATCTACTAAAACTAATTTATGATCTGAAGAACGGCGAATAATATTATCTGGTTTGATATCGCGGTGAATCACACCTTGCTGATGGACAAACTCTAAAATCCCTAAAACTTCCTGTAACATTTGCAAAACTTGATTTTCATTCCAGCGTTGACCAGAAATGAGTTCATCAGTTAAGGGATGTCCTTCGATATATTCTTGAACTAAAAAGAATTCTTGATTTTCGTCAAAGTAAGCCAGCAGCCGGGGAACTTGGTCATGATATCCCAAACGTTCCAAAGTTTCCGCTTCGTTTTGGAACAGGCGTTTGGCAGTTTCAAAAATTTTGGGGTCAGAACTGGTAGGCTTGAGGTGCTTGACAACGCAGATAGGGTTTCCTGGCCGCCTTGTATCTTGGGCGATGTAGGTTTGACCAAACCCTCCCTTAGCCAGCACTTGAATTACTTGGTAACGATTATCCAGTAGCTTACCGATCATATTCCCTCCCCAGAGTTATTACCTAATTTTCCAGCTGGTAATAAATATCTCCAAATTTTTTTCCTTGAAATCCGCTATCTTGAGAAAAGATTTGAAATAAATACTTAGCTTTTTTATAAACCCTGTTAATTAACTGTGCCAATTTTAGATTTTAGATAGCCGATTTTAGATTTTTTTGGTTTATACTCCGCCAAGTCAAGGCGTAATATCAATCAACTTTCAAAATTTAAAATCCTCAAACTCTTTACCCTAGCGGTTAGAGTCAATCCAAAATCCAAAATCCAAAATCCAAAATCGTTTGACGACCGATGCCACCTAAAATAACCAATCCAGTTGCATGGCAACAGGCTGAACTCCTCATGCAACCAGCTTTCATTAGAGTTGTGGATAACATTCGCAAGCAACTCGACGCATCTGCTTGGAAGGGAACCTACCATGATGTGCTGATTTGGCCGCCTAGTACCACTGACGAAATAAAAGCCTTGGTAACAAGACTGTTGGAAGAGATGGAAAGTGCCACACCAGAACAAGCAGACGAAATCCGTAATACCCTGTCTCGGTTGCCAATGCCCCATCCAGGATATCATTTGCAGCTGCAACGTCAAGAGCAGCAAGTCAGCGTTGATTTGTGGGAATTGTGTTATCAAGTGTGTTTCGCCAATTACAGCCCAGAGAATGAGGCTGTGGATATTGATACTAGTTTAATTGATGAGTTGGGTGAAGTAGATTGGCAAAATCTAGAAGATAAGACAAAAAATTTAGTAGCGCAGGTGTTTGCAAGTTTACCTGATAGTTGAGTAAAAGTACATTAACTGAGTTGGCGATCGCTCCAACCTCAAGTAGATTTTAGCCCTGAACTCTGTGTGAAAATTAATAAAACAGAGGATAACTATTCACCATGACGGAATTACTTGAACAAGCGATTATCAAACTCAAAAGCTTACCAGTCAGTCAACAAGATGCTATGGCAAAGATGATTCTCGAAGAACTGGAAGATGAACAGCAATGGGATGCAGCTTTTGAGCGTTCTCCAGATGCACTAGCTTTCTTAGCAGCCCAAGCAATGACTGAATATCAAGCAGGTAAAACTCAACAACTAGATCCAGATACATTGTGAATTCTCGCATCACTTCTCAGTTTCGCCAAGCTTTTGGTAACTTACCTGAAAGTGTGCGAGAGCAAACCCGCCAAGCATATCGCCAATTTAAACAAGACCCAAACCATCCCAGTTTACGTTTCAAAAAAGTGCATTCAGAATTACCTATTTATTCTGTGAGAGTCAGCATAAGCTATCGAGCCGTTGGACAGTTAAAGGGAGACACAGTTATTTGGTTTTGGGTGGGGTCACATACAGAGTATGAAAGGCTACTATCTCAGATGTAATATACCAGCTATTACAGGCAATAATTATGGGGAATGGAACGCACCATCAAGTAAGCCTGTCGGACTACGCTCAATTTAGCTGTGTTTATTTCTGGTCATCTGTGCTTTAATTGTCAAAACTTGGGCATTACCCAACATCTATCATTCCAACACTGCTCATGATTGACATTGACGGTTCCTACGGAGAGGGAGGCGGACAAGTTCTCCGTACTTGCCTGAGTTTAGCCGCTATCACGGGTGAACCTATTCGCATTGCCAATATTCGTGCCGGACGCAAAAAGCCAGGGTTAGCGCCACAACACCTGACAGCAGTCCGCGCGGCGGCGAAGATTTGTCAAGCTCAATTACAGGGTGATGCTTTGGGTTCGATGATGCTGGAATTTATGCCCAGTCGCCCAGTGCAGGCAGGAAACTATACTTTTGATGTCAGTGAAGTGTTAGAAGGTGGTTCGGCTGGAGCAATTACTTTAGTTTTACAAACAATTCTTTTACCTTTAGCTTTAGCCAAGGGTAATTCTCAAGTAACGTTGCGTGGTGGTACTCATGTGATCTTCAGCCCGACAATGACATATATTGAGCAGGTATATCTGCCAATGCTTCAGCGTATGGGTGTTAAAGCATCTGTGAAATTAGGTGCTTGGGGGTGGTATCCCCAAGGTGGCGGAGAGGTAACATTGCAGGTGAGTGGTGGTAGTCAACTCAGTGGCATAAATTTACTCAAACGCGGTAATTTACGCCAAGTACGGGGACTGGCAGTGGTGACGGAATTACCTGCTCATATTCCTCAGCGAATGGCAAATCGGGCTGAGAAAATATTACGCATAGCTGGGTTCAAGGTTTCTATGCAAGCTTTACGAGAAAGAGGTGTCGCGGCGGGGGCTGGGATTTTTCTGACGGCTGAATATGAGAACAGCTTGACGGGATTTGGTGGGTTTGGACGATGGCGGATGTCATCAGAAAGGGTGGCTGAAATTGCTTGTGAACAACTGTTGAAGTTTCACCAAACGGGTGCGCCTGTCGATGAGCATTTAGGAGATCAGTTAATTTTGCCAGCCACTTTGGCTACAGAAGCAAGCCAGTATCACGTAGCGAATATTAGTACCCATTTGACAACGAATGCAACTGTAATTGAGCAGTTTGGACTGTCGCGGGTAATGGTGGATGAAGTGGAAAAGATTGTGAAGGTAGTGCCAATATCTGACGCAGAGACGCAGAAAGTAAGAGTTTGAGAGGTATTTTGGGAAAGTTATAGGACTTGAAAAAATAAGGTTTTAGAACAGGGTGCAGGAATATGAGGGTGTAAGTATTCAAAACCCTTTCACCCTCACACCCAATCCCCACAGAAAATTTTGATGCGTAAGTCCTGAGTTATAATCTCTAGTCCTGTTCCCTACGATCAAATCCCAATTTGTTTGACTCAGCACTCACTTTATTTTACAGATGGGGGCTTCTACCCGAATTGGCTAAAATTAGTAAGTCACGCGATGTGCAACTTATTCTTGAAACCCCTCTCCAAACCTCTCCCCGTTGGCGTTAGCCTGCCGTTAGGCAAGCGGAGAGAGGCTTTGAATCTTGCTCCCCTTCCCTACAAGGGAAGGGGTTGGGGGTTAGGTTTGAGAGAAAGTTGCACACGGCGTTAAGTCTTAACCAACAAAAAGCGATCGCATTCATTCAACCATCAAACTAGATTTGATATGTCAATCGAATATCCAGAATATTGGACACATCGTCAATGGATGAGTCGGGCTTTAGAAATCGCCCAAGCCGCAGGAGAGGCGGGTGAAATTCCAGTTGGTGCTGTTATTGTCGATAGTCAGGGAAATTTGATTGCTGAAGGGGAAAATCGCAAAGAACGGGACAAAGACCCGACAGCCCACGCCGAAATTGTAGCAATTAAAGCAGCATCTCAAACATTACATAGCTGGCGACTGCATGAATGTACATTATACGTAACTTTAGAACCTTGTCCGATGTGTGCAGGTGCAATTATCCAATCACGGTTGAGGACGCTTGTCTATGGAGTGGACGATACTAAAACTGGCGCAATTCGGACTGTCCTAAATATTCCCGATAGTGCAGCTTCTAATCATCGTCTGCAAGTCCTGGGAGGCATTCTAGAATCAGCTTGTCGCCAGCATTTGCAAGCTTGGTTTGCTACTCGCAGACTTCAACAAAAAACTACAGACACCAAGAAAACTGTCCAATCATAACTACACAATTTATAAAAGAGAATTTACGGTTTAATTAATCACTATTTAATCAACCTCTGGGCAATTCGCAGCTACCGACATGATAAAACTTGACTTCTCCCAAAATACGCAACAGATCAAGCCAACATCACAGAAATCATTAAATCATCAGGTGGCTGATACTACCTCACAGGTTTCTCCCTTGTTAGGGCCGATAGCGTATCGTTTGGGACGACATCTGCTTTTACCTTTGTTCTTCGGCAGAATTACCATCACGGGACAACACAATGTTCCCACAACAGGGCCAATTATCTTAGCACCCACCCACCGGGCGCGTTGGGATGCTTTAATTGTCCCTTACGCTACTTCTCTAATTACTGGGGGAGATTTGCGCTTTATGGTGACTATCACTGAATGCCAGGGCTTACAAGGCTGGTTTATCCGTCGTTTAGGTGGGTTCCCTGTAGATCCACAACATCCGACAATTTCCACCTTACGACATGGCGTTTCTTTACTAGAACAAAGAAAAACCTTGGTCATCTTTCCCGAAGGCGGCATTTTCCGCGATGGTAAGGTTCATCCTTTAAAGCCAGGAATTGCCCGCTTGTCTTTGACTGCGGAAATGAATCACCCAGGACTGGGGGTCAAAATTGTGCCTATGAGTATCAATTACAGCGAACCCTATCCCAACTGGGGTACAGATGTGCATATTAACATCGGTAGCCCGATTAATGTTGCAGAATATACTAACGGCTCAATCAAACAAAATGCAAAACGGATGACAGATGAGTTAGCCAAGGAACTGCAAAGCTTAAATCATCAAGAAGCAGAAGTGACTAATGGGCAATGGTCAATGGTTAATGGTCAATAGTCATTTGTGTGTGATTTAACCCTAATTACCAATAACTAATTCCCAACTGTTTAATCTACCAACATCTTGCGGTGCAGCATCGATGAGCCACAATTGCCAGCGCCCTTGACCAGATATGGATAGTAATTGCTTGAGGGCAGGATGCGATCGCACGCTATAAGTCGTCTGCAAGTTTGTCCGTCTACCTAAAGTCCGGTTTTGTAACAAAACTGACTGATTATTCGGTGCTATTAAGTAAATTTCTACATCGCCTAAGAAATCGTGTGAGACATTCACACTCACTTGAATATCTTTAACGACAATATCTTCGTTAATGGCGATCGCACTTTTCACACCTTGGCGATCGTTATCGGGAATGCCTACAGAGTTGGTATTACTCACCCGCAAATTTTGGCTGGCTGGTGATGCGCCTTCTCGCATTTGCTTGGCGGCTTGGACTGCTTTAGCGGCGTTGATTTTGCCATAGCCAAACCATTGGGAATGACCATTACCATTGTATGTCCCGCCTTTTAAACCTAATTGGGGGTCGGGATTCGGGTCAACTATTTTATCGGCAGTTTCTTGTAAGATGCGTTTAACTTGTTGAGCAGTTAAATCGGGATTCGCTGATAAAATCAAAGCTGCTACCCCAGCCACCACAGGTGTAGCACTGGAAGTCCCACCAAAACTACTGGTAAAATTCCCCTTGTCGTAACCTGCGGCTCCTAATTGGTCAGTTGTAAACACACCCAACCCGTTAAGATAAGCAGCGATCGCAGGTTGGGTATACACATAACCCTTTTCCGGAAATGACATTCCTGGTGGCGCATTATTACTAGGCGCACACACCGCAATACTATCTCCCCAATTACTGTAAGCCGCTTTCTTATTCAAACTCGTGGAAGCCGCAACAGTAATCACATCAGGATGTACCGCAAAACCACTGAGCCACTCGGTTTTACCTTGTAAAATTTTATCAGGCCAACTTTGTTCAATTACACTCCCATTAATTGGACGATTGGCATTACCAGCAGCAAAACAAATCACACATCCTTTTCCCTTCCTGCCTTTGGTGGCTGCGCGGGTAATTGCAGCCCGTTGCCGTAAAGACAAGGGGAAATACACAGCCGAGGCTCCCCAACTGCAAGAAATTACACTTGCACCCTTGTCAATTGCCCAATTAAAAATCTGTTCAACAGATTCATCATCTAAATAGCCAGTGGTACGGATGGGCATAAACGCACAACCAGGAGCCACCCCCACAATACCAGAACCATTTTCTTCGGCAATGGCTACCCCTGCACAAGCTGTCCCGTGGCTAGTTTCTTTCGCATCAGGTAAAGGTAGAAAATCATTTTGTTTCAAATCTCTAGGGGCAACAACTTTACCTGAACCTTGAAAATCAGGATGATTCAAATCAAAAGAATCATCCACCACAGCCACAACCACAGAACGCACACCGCGAGTAATATCCCAAGCTTTTTCCACTGAGATATGAGAACCTAAAACTAAATCCTCACCGCCGCTATGGTTTAAGTACCACTGTTGGGTATAAAGCGGGTCACGGGGTTTATAGTGTGTTTCGCTGTTAATGATAATGTTAGGTTCAGCAGCTAACACTTCTTTGAGTCCTTGGAGTTGGTTAGTAATTTTAATCGGGTTGTCTGTAGCTTGTTTACTAACCAAAAATACGAAAGTGTTAGGGATACCCAGAACAGGTTGATCTTGAATTAAACTATAGGCACTGGCGATCGCATTAATTCGAGGCGCTGCTATATCTTCTAAAAATTGAATAGTAATTTGGTCGCCTAAATAAACAAAAGTCCCAGGATTATTTTTAAGAGTGTAAACATGGCTGGCAAAGGCTACAGTTTCTGCCGCGCGGGCTTGAGACATCGCCGCATCTAATTGGGCGGGGGGAACTTGAAATAATTCTAGTTGCGCTTGGGAAATACTGCGCTGCCAAATGCCCCAAGTTACCTGAGATAATTGTTGAGGTGTAAAATCGTTAGCTGGGCGGATGGTGAAACGGTCTGTTGCTTTTTCTAACACTAATTCTTCACCACCGCGTTGCAGAACAAATCCCAAATTGCTGGCTGGTACACCTGTGGTTGGAAGATCAGAGGAATTAATGCGATCGCTCATAATAGACGATGGTAATTAGTATACAGAGGCACTGGGAACTCGATTAAACCGATTTTCAGTCTAAAGCAAAGAAACCGAGTATATAGCTGTGTTTTGTTTAAAACGAAAACAAAGTTAAGATACCCAAAGTTTCTCTTAGTATTTATATATATTTGTCACACCCAATTTAATCCATGAAAATAGCTGCAACTGCGCCTTTTCTTAGCCTCAGTTCCTTCTCAGTCATCCTCCTCTTGAGTTTGCTATCACCCGCTTATAGCCAACAAGCACAGCCCATTGACCCGAATGACCCCAACAACCTCCGTCCTACCACCCAAACCAATAGCCTGTTAAGCATTGAAGGCGGAGAAAGACTGATGAAAGAGGCAGAAGCAGCAGTTTCCGCCCAAAACTATGCCCTCGCTGCCAAAAAACTCCAAGAAGCACGGCAAGTTTTTAATCAGCTATCTAACTTTTATCAAGACCTAAACTCTAGCTTTTCTGGTATTGACATCAGAGTGTCTGACTCTCAACGTCAAAAAGCTTTCTTAACTGCTCAAAAGCGAGATGAAGCCACATATCAACTAGCACTCGTACATCGCGCCCAAAATCAGCCAGAATTAGCCGTACCACTATTAATTCAAATTATTAGAAGTCAAAATCCCACACGCGATTTAGGTAAAAAAGCATATCAACAGCTATTTGAACTCGGTTTTGTTGATACCCCCTACCCCAGACAAGGTAGTGGCGGTTCCACTTCTCAAAAATAAACCCTTGTCCTCCTTATCCCTCTTCCCCCTACTCCCAACTCCCCACTCCCAACTCCCTAATCTGCTAATAATAGAGAAGTAGTTTTTTCAGAAATTGCGATGATTAGTCCGCAGCAGATTGAGGCTATGATCAAGGCGGAACTGCAAGACGCTCAGATACAAGTACAAGACTTAACAGGTGGCGGAGACCACTATCAAGTTACAGTCGTATCATCGCAGTTTGCAGGTAAAGGACTGGTGCAACAACATCAGCTAGTTTATGGCGCGTTGCGGCAAGCTATGTCCACAGAAGCAATTCACGCCTTGGCAGTTAAAACATTTACGCCAGAAACTTGGCAAGCAACCACCACTTCATAAAATCAATAGTTCCAAGCTAAGTTGAGCATTGACTATTGATTTTTTTATATCCGTAGCATAGGAAACGAAAACACCATGTCACAAGAAGTCCAAGAGAGAATTCAGAACTTAATTAAACAAAACAAAATCTTTGTTTTCATGAAGGGGACTAAGTTAATGCCTCAATGTGGTTTTTCTAACAACGTCGTCCAAATCCTCAATACTTTGGGTGTTCCCTTCGAGACGATTAATGTTCTGGAGGATTCTGAAATTCGTCAAGGCATTAAAGATTATTCCAACTGGCCGACTATTCCCCAAGTTTACATTGATGGTGAATTCATCGGTGGTTCCGACATCCTGATTGAAATGTACCAAAACGGCTCATTACAGGAAAAAGTGGAAGTTGCTCTAGCTTCGTAATTTTAAAATAAGTTTAATTACAAAAAAGCCCCTGTAACGGGGCTTTTTTGATGGACTACGCTTCCCAAAGCAGAAAAATTACTCAATGGTTAGTAGCAAGTAGTGAATAAAAAATTTTCTGCTTTTTAATTAAAATCACAATCTTAAACACCCCTTATGAGAGTTACCAAAATTACCACAAGTCAAAGGGGATGTTTTCTCCAGTACATTCTCTCCCAAAATTTGCACCATCGCACACTTGATCAATACAGATAACGTGCTATAATCATCTGCGTCAATCTACGTTTACTTTGAATGGCTAAAGCAAAAGCTTTAGTAGTAATCGTGTTGTGGTTGTGGTTCCGGCATTGCAAAATTTGAAGCATCGTACAAGTAGCGGCTGGCTTCCTCTTCTAGACGATGAATCAGATATGGCTCGATAGCGTTGCCATGTCGCAGTGCGGCTAGATATCCATCCAAATACATCCGCATATCGTCCATACGATAACCGCGATTCCATAGCTCGACGAAGGCGTCTGTGAGTCTTTGGTAATAGCGGATGGTTTGTGTGTCTTGAAGCATAACTGCTGTTTGATCTCTTTGGAATGAGAATTGTAAATGATTAACGCTGAAATGTGAAGTGCCACTTTCGCTTTTTTAGCGTTTTTGGCATATAAGTTATGCCAATGATTCTGCTTTGATCTGCCCCCTCCAGCAGCTACAGCGTATTTAGATCCTATTCCAGAAAACTGGGAAATTGATTGGTAAGTAATTTATTCTTATGATTTCTTCTTTCAACAACCTGATTTTTGTGGTTGAGGTTAAGCTTAAGCAAGCAGAAACTAGACTTCAACAGCAGGCTGAAGGACTTTTACAAGGATGACAATTTGGCTGAGTACAAGTTCTTCATCAAGTTACAATTTGCTAAAAGCAAAATGATTGTTAAGAAGAACTTTTGATAAGTCTAACAAAAATTTAAGAAAATTACTAATTAACCTTGGAAATAGGCTGAGGTGGGAGATATTGCCACCCTTGTTTAGCATAAATGTCAAATGAATTGTGAGTAGAAGTAACAAAGACTACAAAACCTTGAGCATGGGCTTGTTACTTTGAAAGTCATCAACGCTAAGGGGTCTTACCGCCGTGGGTTCGGTTTGTATTGAAATCGTTGAGGGGAATCCCCATCTGAGGTCGTTGCTGGGTTGGCACTTGCAACAGTTAGAGTATAGGGTAAATCAAGCTGCCAGCATTTATCAAGCAAGAGAAGTGTTTTTAACCCATCAACCTACTCTAGTCATTCTAGATGCGGATCTGCCCGATGGAGATGGTATCGAGTTTTGCCGTTGGTTGCATCGTCAGCAACAGCCTTTAATCTTAATGCTGTCTGCACGTAGCAACGAGGCGGATGTGGTCGCAGGACTAAAGGCGGGGGCCGATGATTACCTCAGCAAACCTTTTGGAATGCAGGAGTTTTTGGCTAGGGTTGAGGCATTAATTCGCCGCAAACGCACGCCGACTGCGCCAGCTTATTTAGACTATGGCACTTTGCAAATTGATTTAGTGCAGCGTCGTGTCCGGTTCCAAGGGGAGTTTATTGATTTAACACCCCAGGAATTTAGTTTGTTGTATGTGTTGGCGCAAGCTGGCGGAGTACCTTTGTCTCGCTCAGAATTACTGCGTCGTGCTTGGCCAGATGCAATTGACAACCCGCGCACGATAGACACTCATGTTTTATCACTACGTAAAAAAGTAGAACTTGATCCCCGCCAACCTAGTTTGATTCAAACTATTCGGAATGTGGGATACAGATTTAACATGGAAATTTTGAATGCCAATCTTCCCCAATCACAAACTAAGTTAGCAAAAGAACGGTTTAGCAATCAACGTCCAACAGTAACTACTCAACGGTGATGAAGCAGGTGAGAGGTAACAGGTGAGAGGTGACAGGTGATAGATTTTGCCTGGATTTTATCATCTGCGGATTTCTAAAACTATGCTTCAACTGCTACATAAGAGGGTTTGGTTGGGTGCAGTACAAGTTTTCAGGAGAGAGGCTAGAGGCTAGAGGTTAGAGACTAGGCTATTTTGCTTTATCCAAACAAAGAGTGCTGTAAGAGTTGTGTTTAGGGTGATTTATCAGATAAGAGGTTTTTAAATCCATTCTTGTGCGGCTTGAGTTTCTGCCTGAGTCAAACTTGCTTGTAAACTGACTAAATCTACCTCAGAGGCGGGTTTGTCTGCTAACAACTGGCCTTGGTGCAGGTGTAACAGCCTTGTACAAAACATTTGGGCTAAATCTAACTGGTGATTAACCATCAAAATTGTAGTTTGTTGGGTTTGGGCTAGTTGAATGAGGATTTGCATCAGATGAGAGGCTGTACCCGCATCCAAGGCTGATGTTGGCTCATCTAATAGTAAAATTTTGGGGTGGATGATTAAAGCACGCGCGATCGCAACTAATTGCCTTTGACCCGATGACAACTGTAACTCATTTTTGGCTAACCAGTCATTAGGAATATGCAGTTGTTCCAGGCAATGGCTAACTCGTTGCTGAATTGTCTGTTTGGGTATTCCGCGCAAAACTAAAGGATATTCCAATGCTTGCTGGACTGTCATCCCCAGTAGTCTTGACTCTTGCAACACCAGTGTTACTCTTTGGCGCAGTTGAATAGCAGGAATTTGGCGATATTCTTGATTTTCCAGATAGATTTTACCGCTAGTCGGTTCAGTTAAGCGATTTATCAAGCGTAGTGATGAGGTTTTACCAGCACCAGTTACGCCAACAATCGCAATTCTTTCACCAGGGAATACTTGAAAGGAAATATTCTGTAAGATTGGGTATCCTTGGTGATTGCTTTTTAGTTTGGTAAATAGATTAACTTGCTCAAGCCGGAGTTGGGCTTGTGGAGTGAAATTATCCACAGTGATAGTTTTCCTTTTTTCTCACGCAAAGGATTTTTTCGTCTTTACGTGAGATTTTAAATTTAAGATAGTGTCAAGGCTGTATTAATAGTCCAAGCATCAACTAACAGCAGTAGTAAGGTAAATCCAAATAAAATCGCATACATCCAAGGCTGCGCTAAGGGACGGACATCTGTGGTGTCTATGCCGGTTTTGGCTTGGACGATGTTCACTAACCGGGCAAAACCAGCCACACGCATTGGTAATAAATAAGCTTTACCATCTTTGCTGAGGAAATAATAAACTAACCCGCCTTGACCTGTAGAACGGGGTTTGATTTCTTTAACCTCTGACCAAGGTAAAATCCAACCTTTACGAAAGAAACGCGGAACCCATACAGGGTAAGTTACCTGAATTTCTTGGTCATTGACAATTACTCTTTCTGTCAACACTGCATACAGTCCGACAAAGCCGATGACAATTCCTACCCACAGTAACGAGGGTGGTGTTGGCGCGGCTGTTGCTTGGGCTAAAAATGGCAATGGTATTGTGAGTGCTACATATAAACTCAACAGAGTAATCCGAATCAACGGAGATAGGCGAAATATGGTTGTAGAGGTATTAGCTGAATTGGCTGTCACGGTTCCATTAAGATTGTTGCTTTCAGTTTTATCCTAACGGGACTTAGACAAAAAGTTTTAGCTTATGGGGTATCAACCTGATTATCTATTGTTTCATCCACTAAGGATCGTAATGAGTCTGCATCTGTGTTTGCACGTTCTTGCTGATACCAAAATGCAGGCACATTATCAGAAGCACGAGCAAAGATAACCAAGCGTTTACAATTAAAACACTCGTAAGCTTCCTGAAACTTTGGCTTTGGTTTTATTGAAAGTAAAAGTTCGTAGACTTGTTGTTCAAAATCTTCATCTGATTGAGCTTGCTGATGTGCAGTAACTAAATTATCAGCAAGCTTTTCAATAAATGGCTCCCAAATCAGATGAAAACTCTGCCGATTTGGAATTGGAGATAAATTAATTAGTTCACCACACAAACATTTTATTTTAGGCATATCAATTTCTAATCCAAACGGCTTTAAGGTAAATACTTTTGTACAACAGTCCAGCCAGTCCAGGATACCCAAGCAAAGGCGGCACAGAGAATAATATTGACAGTGATGTGTAAAGTTCTGACCCAAGGTCTATACAGTTGAGGGAGTGGGGAATTGGGAGTTGGGAGTAGGGGACAAGGGAGACAAGGTAGATAGGACTTAGGTAGTGAGAGGCAAAATCAACGATTTGGGAGAAAGTGAAGGAGTGTAGGTGTTCAAAACCCTTACACCCAATCCCCACAAAAAATTTTGATCCGTAAGTCCTGAAGTATATGGAGAAAAGAGGCTAGTACAACAAGGCAAAAGTAAAAAGGTAAAAGTAAAAATAAATAATAACGATACCACAAGCTTTTTAGTAATTCTTTTTTTTCAGAAATCAAATATGAGTCCTATATAGTAGATTTGATGGTTCTGATACCAATTCACGAAATTACTGATACAAATCACTTCCTCTACACCTTTGTTTCCGGTCGCCGAGCGGAGTCGAGGGGCTGCTTGCCTATCTGTATCATGTTTAGAGTGAAATGGTATGAGGTACAGCAAAAAATTTACTTATTACTCATTACTTAATACTCATGCACAGCTAATTTCAGTGAACTTTTATGACTTTATTAAACAAAGTAATTGCTGTAATTATTGTGAATAATTATTTTTGGTCAAAGTATATAAATTCAGACTATTTTGCTAACTAATTTTACGTAAGTAGTGCATTTAAAAGAAAGAATGGTATGTTTAAAAAACGGCTGAATTAAGCCAAACAAGTCTTTAAATTTAGACTTTTAAATATTGGCTACGAAGAATCATTGCCAGAGGAACTTCTAATGCCTATCACACCCACTTACCCAGGAGTTTATATTGAAGAAATTCCTAGTGGTGTAAGAACTATTACAGGTGTAGCTACTTCTGTTACTGCTTTTATTGGTCGGGCTTTGCGTGGGCCAGTCAACGAACCTGTTACTATCAACAGCTTTGGTGACTTTGAGCGAATTTTTGGCGGACTGTGGATAGAAAGCACCCTGAGCTATGCTGTGCGTGACTTCTACTTAAACGGCGGTAGCCAAGCAATCATTGTGCGACTGTACCACAAAGATTCAGGAAAGCCAGAGGCTACGCCGCCTGAATCTGCTAAACCACATACAGCCAAGCTGACAGTCAAAGGATTGACGCTAGAGGCAGTTGATCCAGGTAGTTGGGGGAACTATTTACAAGCCCGCATCGATCACGATGTGCCGAAAGATAAAGAGGCTCAACAGCTTTTGGGCGTGAACCAAGCAGACTTATTCAACCTGACCATTAAAGATACAAAAACTGGGGTAACTGAAAGATTTCGCAATCTTACTGTTAAGGATAGTCCGCGCAGAGTAGATAAAGTATTGGCGAATGAATCTCAGTTAGTTCGGGGGGGAGAATCCCTACCATCTACAGTTCCTACTGCTCACAGCAATGCCGACGAATCATCTAAAGTAGCAGATGCTGATCAAGCTTCAGATGGTTTACCTTTGGCTAAGGCTGACTTCACACCAGATGGAGCAGAAAACAACAAGGAAGGGCTTTATGCGCTCAAGAAAGCCGATTTGTTTAATCTCCTCTGCATCCCGCCCTACCAACCTGATGTAGATATTGAATCGGATTTGATTGGGGAAGCAGCTAAATTTTGTGAAGACCATCGGGCATTCTTGATTGTTGACTCGCCCAAGAGTTGGCAGACCAAAGATACTGCTAAATCTGGGATTGACAGCATTGGTACAAACAGTAATCATGCAGCCATCTTTTTCCCGCGTCTGAAGCAGCCTAACCCCTTGCGGAACAATCAAATAGAAGAGTTTGCCCCTTGCGGTGCAGTGGCGGGTATCTTTGCGCGGACGGATGCACAGCGCGGGGTATGGAAAGCACCGGCTGGTTTAGAGGCGACTCTAGTGGGCGTACCCCAATTAAGCGTATCTCTCACAGATGCAGAAAATGGCGAGTTGAATCCCTTGGGGATTAATTGTTTGCGTACCTTACCTGCGGCGGGTCGGGTAATTTGGGGCGCACGCACTCTGCAAGGAAACGATCGCCTGGCTTCGGAATGGAAGTATATTCCCGTCAGACGTTTGGCTTTGTATATCGAAGAAAGTCTTTATCGTGGTACGCAATGGGTAGTGTTTGAGCCGAATGATGAGCCTTTATGGGCGCAAATCCGCTTGAATCTTGGGGCTTTCATGCACAACTTATTCCGCCAAGGTGCTTTTCAAGGTAAGTCACCCAGAGAAGCTTATTTTGTGAAGTGCGATCGCGAAACAACCACGCAAAATGACATCAATTTGGGGATTGTGAAAATCGTCGTTGGCTTTGCACCACTCAAGCCAGCTGAGTTCGTCATTATTCAACTACAGCAAATTGCCGGACAAATTCAAGCATAGTGAGGCGCAATGGCACAGTTTAGCGTTAATCCACAACGGTTTGACCCCTACAAAAACTTTAAGTTTCGCGTAAAGTGGGATGGTCGATATGTCGCAGGTGTGAGTAAAGTCGGTAGTTTGAAGCGGACGACGGAAGTTGTCAAGCACCGTGAAGGCGGCGATCCGAGTAGCGATCGCCTCTCACCAGGACGCAGCACCTACGAAGCCATTACCCTGGAACGGGGGGTAACTCACGATACAGAGTTTGAAAAATGGGCGAATAAAGTTTGGAACTACGGTTCTGGCTTGGGTGCAGAAGTTTCTCTCAAAGATTTTCGCAAGGATCTGATTATCGAAGTTTATAACGAAGCTGGACAGTTGGCTATTGCCTACAAAGTTTATCGTTGCTGGGTTTCGGAATACCAAGCATTACCTGAACTAGATGCCAATGCCAATGCGATCGCCATTCAAACTCTCAAACTAGAAAACGAAGGCTGGGAGCGAGATTATGAAGTAGCAGAACCTAGTGAGCCAAGCTTTGCCTAGCCTGCTGTTTAATTATTTTGGGAGAGCTAACGAATGCGCCCATTTACTGCCAGCGATGTAATTACAGTTTGGGAGTTAGGACAGCAGCTGCACCCGCTAGAACGGGCAGTATTGCTGTTATCATTCGCCTACCCTGATCAATCTCAGCAGCAGTTGGCAATGCTCAGTGTGGGGCAGCGCGATCGCCGTTTGCTGTTATTGCGACAGATGACGATGGGTTCTCAACTCCATAGTGTGACGACCTGTCCCAACTGTGGCGATCGCTTGGAGTTTGCTTTGAATATCTCAGACATCTATATTAATGAATCATTGGGTAGTTCATACGAAAACAAAACAATTCAAATTGCAGGATTTGAGTGTCAGTTTCGTTTACCCAATAGTCATGATTTGGCAATCCTAACAGCAGCTCAAACGATTGAGGAAGCATACTGCTCTTTAATCGAGCGTTGTGTTTTACAAATCAGTCAAGCTGGCACTCCCGTTTCTTGGGAAGCTCTACCGCCTGAGATAATCGAGCAATTAGCCCAGCAGATAAGCGACTGCGATCCGCAGGCTGAGATATTGCTGGATCTGGATTGCCCAAACTGTCAGCATCGCTGGCAGGCAATATTTGATATCGTTGCGTTTTTCTGGGCAGAACTCGATGCTTTAGCCAGGCGATTACTGCAAGAAGTTCATACTCTAGCTAAAGCCTATGGTTGGCACGAGGCAGAGATTTTATCCATGACTGCTACTCGACGGCAGTTTTATCTGGACATGGTGATGTAAATGGCAGATTTCTTTTCTCGATTAGTAGAGCGCAGCCTGGGTGTCAGTCCCGTGGTGCAACCTGCGATCGCGCCCAGATTCAGTTCTGCACCTGCGATTATAGATGAAGTCAATCTGCAATGGCATCGTGAGGTGGAAAATTCTCCCACTCCAGTAAATGCTAATCCATCCGTCGGGGAGCCTTCTCCCCAGAATATTACCTCTGTTCAACCTGACTTAGCTAATAACCAGGTTCCAGGACAAGCACAACAAAATCCCCTTACAACACCGTCACTGCTAAACCAGTCCATACAGTCATCCAACCTGAAACAAGTTGTTCCCTCAATAACACAGGCGATCGCGCCTAGTCAATTCATTGCGGAACCACCGAATCAGAAAGCTGCTCTAGAACCTTTTCAAGTTTTCAAACCGCGTGAGTTCCATCCCCCAATGACGCAAGCGATCGAACCACCGAATCAGAAAGTTTCTTTAGAACCTTTTCGAGTTTTAAAACCCCGTGAGCAAATTCTGGGCGAAAATCCTTCGCTGGTTATGGACGGTGAATTAGCAAACGCACCTGAAATTGTTGCAGACAGGGCAACATTTCCCACAAGCAAACCAAGCAGCCCAATGGCAACTCACCAAGTTCCACTGGCTCAATCTGCTGTATCATCTCCATTGCCACAGGTTGCAACCGAGCCAGCAGCACCTCCCACGATTCGCGTTAGTATCGGCAGGGTTGAAGTCCGGGCAATCATGCCAACCCCACCTGCACCTAAAGCCACTCCAGTCCGTTCTCGTCCGGCAGTGTCGCTGGATACCTATTTGCAGCAACGGGGGAGGAAGCCATGAGTAATTATCTGGCGATCGCCACTGTGACCGCAACTCTGAAACGTGTCCTCGAAAATGCCGTGACGGGAAAAGTTCCAGGGACTTCAACCACCATTACAGTTGGGCAACCAGACCCCAGAGATGCGGCTACTAGTAATGATGGCAGAGTGAACATTTTCCTTTATCAAGTCACTCCCAATTCCGGCTGGCGCAACGCCGATTTGCCGACTCGTCGCGCCGATGGTTCTTTGAGCCAACGTCCACAATTAGCACTTGATCTTCACTATCTCTTCAGCTTTTACGGGGATAAAACCAAACTATTGCCTGAAAGATTGATGGGATTAGTGATGAAAACCCTGCATACTAGACCCTTTTTGCCACGGCAGCTGATTCAGGATACGGTAGCAGATAACGCAGCTATTTTACAAGGATCAGACCTAGCAGAACAACCGGAATTTGTCAAGTTCTCACCTGTGTCGCTGTCATTGGAAGAGTTATCTAAAATCTGGTCAATCTTTTTCCAGACACAGTATGTATTGTCAACAGCTTACCAAGGGACGGTTGTTCTCATTGAACCCGATGATGAACCTGTCGTGAGTTTGCCTGTGAGCGATCGCACCATTACAGTGAGTGCCACGCCTCCCCCTGTCGCCGCTTCACCGCCAACTATTACACAAATTCGCTCACAAGCGGGAGTCGGGGAACCCATTACCCCAGGTAGTCGGTTGCTGATTCAGGGGCAGAACTTCGCCCAGGGAGAAGTCAGCTTTATTCAGTTACATGATCAGCAAATTAACGTAGAAAACATTCACAACACTGAAATCATCCTGACGTTACCTGACGTTACAGAGGAAGGGGTGAAAACGTTGCAGATTGTTTATCAGAATGGCATTCGTTCCAATCTGGCAAAATTTATTGTCCGCGCTGCTGGAGGTGTCACCCCATGAACCTTGTTGCAGGCGATCGCTGGCAATCTGCTAACCACCAGTATCTTGTAGCTGCATTGGCAGTTGTGCGGGAGACATTAGAACAGTTTGTTCAAGGTCAGGAAGGGGCTGAAGTATCCCAAGATACTGCTGACGATTCTCAGCAGCGATTAACTTTGATTGCGGCTGCAATGACTGAACCCCCAGCCTTAGAAGTTGTTTGCAACACATTTGATTTATCTGACTTTGAGCGAGATGTTTTGCTGTTGTGTGCTGGGATGGAACTGGATGCGGCTTTCCCGCGTTTGTGTGCCGAAATTCAGGGACGAGAACAGCAGGCTTATCCGACCTTTAGTTTGGCGTTGACGGTGTTTCCAGATGCTCATTTAAGTGCGATCGCTCCTTCTTCTCCCCTGCTGCACTGGCGATTGATTGAAGTGGAAGAGAGCCGAGTTTTCACCTTGAGTCCATTACGACTCAGCCGTTGGGCGTTGCTGTATTTGACGGGAATGCCTCACCTGGATCGAGAGTTGAGTGGGTTGATGAAACCTCTGGTGAATCGCGGAGCATTGCTGCCTTCCTATGAAGCGATCGCCGATCAGTTATCTACCACCTGGGTTGAAGGTTCGGAGCGGGGATTGTTGCCGATTGTGCAGTTGTGTGGGGAAGAAGTGACAGCCAAATGGGCGATCGCAGCTACAGCTTGCGAACATGTAGACTTGAATTTGTATCGCCTCTCCGCTCAAGCCATTCCCCAGGAGCGGCGGGAGTTAGAAACATTCTTGCGTTTGTGGCAAAGGGAAGTCATTCTGAGCGATCGCGCCTTACTAGTAGATTGTGATGGTGGATATCATAATGACGTTGCCCAGGAAAGCGCCCTGCATCAACTGTTGGAAGAGATTGGTGGCATTGTGTTGGTGAGCAGTCGCGATCGCCGTCGCTTACCCCAGCGTCCCAGCCTGACAATTGAAGTCAGCAAACCCACTCCCACTGAACAACAAGCTATCTGGAAAGCGGCTCTGGGAGAGCGTCAAGCAGAGGTGAATGGACAGGTCGAGGCTTTAGTGGCTCAATTTGATTTAAGCAGTAGTGCGATCGCTGCCGCCTGTATCGCCGCCAGTTCTCCCCCATCTTCCCCCTCTCCCCTTTCCAGCCAACTCTGGGATATTTGCCGCCTGCAATCCCGCCCCCGATTGGAAGAGCTGGCGCAGCGCATCGAGCCTGCGGCTACCTGGGAGGAATTGGTGTTACCAGAAGCCCAACGGCAAGTTTTACGGGATATTGCGGTGCATGTACGCCAGCGATCGCAGGTTTATGATACCTGGGGCTTTCGGACGAAGGGGAATCGGGGATTGGGCATCAGTGCGCTGTTTGCTGGTAGCAGTGGCACAGGCAAGACGATGGCGGCAGAGGTGCTGGCGCGGGAGTTGCGGCTGGATTTGTACCGGATTGATTTGTCGTCGGTGGTGAGCAAGTACATTGGCGAGACGGAGAAGAATTTGCGGCGGGTGTTTGATGCGGCGGAATCGAGTGGAGTGATTTTGCTGTTTGATGAAGCGGATGCCCTGTTTGGTAAGCGCAGTGAGGTAAAAGATAGCCGCGATCGCCATGCCAATATTGAGGTGAGCTATTTGTTACAGCGAATGGAAGCCTATCGGGGTTTGGCGATTTTGACAACAAATTTGAAGGATGCGCTGGATCAGGCATTTCTGCGGCGGATTCGGTTTATTGTGCAGTTTCCCTTCCCGGATTTGCCGGAACGGGTGGAGATTTGGCGACATATTTTCCCAGCAGCAACGCCGACGGAGGGATTGGAGGTAGAGAAGTTGGCGCAATTGAATGTAGCGGGGGGGAATATTCGCAATATTGCAATGAATGCGGCGTTTTTAGCGGCGGAGGCGAAGGAGGCGGTGCAGATGAGTCATGTGTTGCAAGCAGCGAAGCGGGAATATGCCAAGTTGGAGAAATCGTTGACAGATGGAGAGATTCGGGGGTGGGTGAAATGAATATTGAGTTGCAGATTGAAGAGTTGGTGCTGCATGGGTTTGCTCACAGGGATCGGGGGCGAATTCAACGGGCGATCGAACAGGAATTGACTCGGTTGTTAACAGAGCAAGGTGTTCCTGCTTCGCTTTCACAGAGTCGTGAAATTCAGCAGTTGCAGGGTGGCTCGTTTAATGTCAGGGCAGGGATGGGTGTAGAGGCGATCGGTTTTCAGGTGGCACAAGCGATTTATGGAGGGATGGGGAAATGCCACGGAAATACATGAAGAAATCTACGAAGAAAAAACCTCAACAAAACTCCCTTTCTACTAGACTTTCTACTGCCCCTGACAAAGAAGAATCTCCTTCTCACAATAAACGATTCAAATTTGGAGATATATCAACAGATAGACCCGATAAAAAAGAGAAAGTAAATATAAGAGAAGAAGAAATAAAATTTTACGAAGGTTTCTTAAAAAAACTCCCAATGGGTTCTCTACTTCCTGATAGAAATTATAAAAATGACCCCGATTATGAACCGGAAGTAGAAGAATCGGAAGTAGAAGAGTTAGTAGAAAGAGGGCATAACGTTTTTACCATGGCAACTCTCAATCTCGATCATTATGGTGAAAAAAAAGAGGAAACAAAAGATAAGCAAGAAGCAAGAATGAATGAAATTGCTTATCTTTTAAGTACAAACGTACCTGATGTTTTGGTGATTCAAGAAATTAATAATTACGATACCTTCAAAGCTGACTTTGAAGAGGCGAAAAATTTAATGCTTGTTGAAACAGATGAAAAAAGTAAAGAAGTATTTGATATCAGAAATGAAACATCGCTAACTAGTAAAAAAATTTCAGACTCTTATGCATTACTAGAGATGCCAAAGTGGGTAGCAAGAAGCTCAGGAAGAGGACAAAAATCATCATGGAGTGAGAAGAATGTGATTATTTATAATACAGCCACGATTCAGCCATCTAATCTAGAAGAGAATATTGATAAAGCAGCTATGTTTCGATATCAAAACATAAAGGAAGGAAAACTTATGGAAGTGGAGGGGAGCCAAGAATTTGCCTTTGGAGTGAAAGGCTCAAACTATGAGCCGCGTGCTCCTATTGTTGCAGAGTTTGTTTACCGAAAGAATGAACTTGATGAAAGAAAGATCGGAATAATCAATGTACATACAACACCAACAGGTGATAGTTATGGAAAAAAATCAAGTTTGAAGCAGCAAAATTTGGATATTAGAAATGCAATGCTTAAGTATGAAAAAGAACGAAAACCAGATGCGGTTTTTGCTATTGGAGACTTCTATATGGAGAATAGTGATACAGAAGCCTTTGCAAATCTACACCCCGAAATTTATGGTGGTGATTCTCACGAAAGAAGCGTGATACGTGCTGCGCCTGCCTACTTTACTACAAACAATCCAAATCACGCAAAACATAATGACGAAAAGGATAGGAAAAAGAAAGTAGGACAACATGCCGATGATATGCTGTTTTTGGGAGGATTTAGACCCTATACCAACTTACCAAGTACGCTGCCTCCCATGTTTACTCTTGGGCTAAAAAAAGCTGATCGCCAACAGAAAAATCTCAGGAGAAAAAGGGCATTAGCAGAGATAGATTCTTATATTACATCATATTCCTGGAGTAAGCCAAAGCCAATAAAAAAAGGAGGCAAGACTTATTCGAGACGAAGCCTTGTAAAGCAAAAGATCACAGGCGAAAAGGAGGAAATTAGTGTACAAGATCAAGTCAAAAAACGTATGAAGGAGGTAAGCGAGAGGTCAGAAGTCTTAAAACAGAGTGATATAGACTTCTACCAGAAGCCCAATCCTGATCATGCGCTGAGAGTATTTCGCGGTGAATTTACTCCAAAACAGGAGCCGGTAGCAAGGCAGGGCAAACAAAGGAGCATATTAAAGGCTAAAAGAAAAAGAATGTAATAGTTGCTTTGAGGAATGCGCTAAATGGCAAGCTTTTCTGGTTCTCCTCGTCTCTTCAAAGGCGCTATCGTCGGTTTCGATCTCGCCAATCCGATTCCTAAAGTAATTCCGTTTCAATACAATCCTGAAACGCTAACTCGTTCATTGGAACCACAGATGCAAGGCAACGATCAGGCGGGTTCTACCGTAGGTTTACGGCTGAGTGGAGCGGCGGCAGAAAGTATCAATATCGATATTGAAATGGATGCCACCGACCAGTTAGAAAAAGGCAAAGATATTGCCGTCAATATGGGTATTTATCCCCAACTTTCGGCATTGGAAATGCTGGTTTATCCTGCCAGTTCAATGGTGATTGCCAATACGATTATGTTGGCTGTGGGAACGATCGAAATAATGCCACCACCACCTAAATTAACGCTGTTTATTTGGGGACAACGCCGCATTTTACCCGTAAACATTACCAGCTTCAGCATCACCGAAGAAGCCCATGACACAAACCTGAATCCAATTAGGGCGAAAGTCTCTTTAGGAATGCGAGTTTTGACCTATTCCGATTTGCCAATCACCCATCCCGGTTATCATTTATATCTGGCTCATCAGGTGGTTAAAGAAACAATGGCAACATTGGGAACAGGCACCAGCTTAAATAATTTATTGGGGACAAATATTAAGTTATTAAGCTAATTGTAGATTTAAATCCGGTTTTTATGTTTAATGAATACAAGTATTTCTAAGCAGAATAATAAGCAAACAAACCTCGTCCATTTTAAAATATGGAGTGCGGGCATCTTGCCCGCTACTACCAACAGGGAGCAAGATGCTCCCACTACCCATGAAAAACTATGTTTATCAAAATAGATGTGGTTTAAAAAGTATTCAATTAACTCCTGATCAATCAATTTAGAATGCAATTTGCTAATTCTGAAATTTTATCAAAATAACAATCTTGAATTAGGCTTCCACCAGATTTAAACATATCTGAAAAACTTCCCACAAAGGGGTCAATCATGTTCGATCATACCAGTCGCTACTACGAATTAGAAACCGCCACTCTCATCACTGCTGAAGGGCGACATCTCTCTTATAAACGGCGACGCTTTCTGCCCCAGGCGGAAACTTTATCCAGGGTGCTGGAGATGCGAGTCAAAGAAGGCGATCGCCTGGATACCCTCGCCGCAGATTTATTGGGCGACCCCGAACAATACTGGCAAATCTGCGATGCCAATAACGCCATGAATCCCTTTGACCTGACTGCGGAAATTGGGCGAATCCTGCACATTGCCCAGACCCAATTTTAGGGGAAGATTACTATGTTTTTCCAGGGTATTCGCCTCTCACTCCTCATAGGCCCCACCGTGCCGCTTCCGGCTCCCCCCAACCTAATTCAAGCCTTAGACAACATCGAAATTACCCAAACCGATGCGGGGCGATCGGGGTTTCAATTGTCCTTCAAATGCGATCGCAGTGGTCTGTTTGCCGCCATCGACTATCCCATTCTCAAACTGCCTTTACTGCGTCCTTTCAACCGTGTCATCGTTGTCGTCACCGTCAACGCCATTCCCCATGTATTGATAGATGGCATCATTACCCACCAGCAGTTGTCCCCCACCAGCAACAACTCCGGCCTGCTCACAGTCACAGGCGAAGATGTCAGCGTCATGATGGACATGGAAGAGAAGATTGTCGCTCATCCTGCCCAACCGGATATTGCGATCGTGCCGAAAATCATTGCCACCTATGCCCAATACGGATTGATTCCCACAGTAATTCCCCCCGCCTCCATCGATGTTCCCAACCCCGTGGAGCGGGTTCCCGTGCAGATAGGCACAGATTTGGAATACCTGGAAGAACTGGCGGAGCGGTACGCCTATGTATTTTACATCTCTCCCGGCCCCGTTCCCGGCACCAATACCGCCTACTGGGGGCCACCCACCCGTGCAGGCATTCCCCAACGCGCCCTTTCTGTCAACCTGGGAACCTCTACCAATGTCAACTCCATCAACATCCAGCACAAAGCATTGACCCCCACCTTTGTGTCGGGACTGGGACAAGATAGCCTGACGGAGCGTAGCCTCCCAGTCAAAACCTTCTCTAGCCTACGGTTGCCCCTGGCAACCCAATCCGCCATGCTGAGAACTGCCAAAGCCCGCACAGTCCTGCCCAAAAATACCGCAGGCTTAACCTACGCCCAGATGCTGGCTCGCGCCCAGGCAATTACCGATGCTTCGATGGATCAGGTGGTGGAAGCAACTGGAGAACTAGATGTAGTGCGCTACAACGGCGTATTGAAAGCACGGGGGTTGGTTGGCTTGCGTGGTGTAGGTAGCACCTACGACGGCTTGTATTACGTCAAGAATGTCACCCATCAATTGCGATTAGGTGAATACAAACAAAGCTTCACCCTGACTCGCGAAGGGGTGGGAACAACAACACCAGTGGTCATTCCATGAAACGATTTTTCGGCAAATATCGGGGAAAGGTAACTCAAAACGTAGATCCCCAAAAGATGGGAAGAATCCAAGTGAGCGTTCCCTCGGTTCTGGGCGGTGGTCGCCTAAGTTGGGCAATGCCTTGTGTACCCTATGCAGGGAAGAACGTGGGCTTCTTTGTTCTTCCGCCAATTGGTGCCAATGTTTGGGTAGAGTTTGAAGGCGGTGATCCAGATTACCCGATTTGGAGTGGTTGTTTTTGGGGAATGGGTGAAGTTCCTACCGAGTTTGCCCTGGCTACCAAAAAAGGTTGGAAAACAGAGAGCATTACCCTTACCCTCGACGATGGCCCAGGCGGAGGATTCACTTTGGCAGTTGAGCCTCCCGTGGTACAAGTACCGCTCAAATTAGTATGTAATACCCAAGGAATTGAAATTAACTGTAATCCAGCCATTATTAAGCTGGCTACTTCCGGGATTGAGATGAGCAACAGTCCCGCAAGCGTGAAAATTTCGGCATCAGGCGTAGAATTAGACACCCCACCAGCAACAGTCAAACTTTCCTCAGATAATATTGAACTGAGTAACGGTGCTGCCAGCGTCAAACTTTCGCCTGCTAGTGTTTCCATCAACAATGGTGCTTTGGAGGTGATGTGATGCCTGGTTTTTTATTACACCAAGGTGCGACGGTTTTATGTCTACATAGTGGCTCGGCACAACCCATTGTTGTCAACCCACAGGTGAAAGTCTGTGGAGAACCGATTGTCACGCAGACGAGTACCTATGCGATCGCAGGTTGTCCCAACACGCTACCATCTGGAACACCCCAACCCTGCGTGACTGCTTCCTGGGTGGTGGCGGCGACAAGAATAAAAGCGAACGGAATGCCCGTCCTTTTACAAGATTCTCAAGCCGTCTGCACACCTACAGAGACGGGGTTAACCATTGCAGCCACCCAAGTTCGAGTCAAGGGGATGTAGCGATGAATACAGAAATTGCCTATCCATTCCAAATTGATGACAGCAGTCGCCGCATTGCCAACGCCTCCCCCGACGACCATATCCGCCAAATGATTGAGCAACTACTATTTACCATGCCAGGGGAACGCGTCAACCGCCCTACCTTTGGCAGTGGGTTAATGCAGTTGGTGTTTGCTCCCAATAGTGACGAAATGGCAGCAGCTACTCAGTTTCTTGTCCAGGGAGCATTACAACAATGGCTGGGTGATTTAATTCAAGTGGAAGCTTTACAAGTTACAAGTGAAGAATCTACCTTACGAGTGGTTGTACAGTACATTATTCGTCGCAATCAAGAACGCCAAGTAGCCCAATTTGAGCGAGGTGGAGTGGGATGAGTGACATACAACTTGATGATTTCTCCCGCAACTTGCGAAGAGATAGGATTATTTCTCATCCTCAACAAATTGGTCTGGATTATATTCAAGTAGAAACTAATCCTCTACAGTTGAGGCTCTATTTTCTGCCTGGGGTAGAGACTAAGTACAATTCTCTATCCCAAATCACAGCCGCCAATATTCGCATTACCAGGGGTGCAAACGTCACAACTAACTTACAGGTACAGAGTATCACCCATAGTTCTCCTAACATCCTGCAAGTCCAACTCCTACAGGTGCAAGACAGACAACAAGACACATCTGCATCAGGAAACTTCCCGGTTTATACCCTAGAGTTAATCAATGTAGCGCACCTCGATCCATTCTTCTCCCAGGCGAATTTCTCCCTAGAAGTCGATAAACCTAGTCCTTTCGATCCATTGCGATCGCTCCCCAGTTTACCAGAGCCACCCTCAACCTTAGAAATTGATTATCTAGCTAGAGATTACAGCAGTTTTCGCCAGTTAATGCTTGACCGTTTATCGGTCGTCATGCCCCAGTGGAAAGAACGCCACCCAGCAGATTTAGGCATCACCTTAGTAGAAATTTTAGCCTATGCAGGCGATCGCCTCAGTTATTACCAAGATGCCGTAGCAACAGAAGCTTATCTGGGAACAGCAAGACGACGCATTTCCATTGGTCGCCACACCAGGTTAATCGACTACACCATGCACGAAGGCTGTAATGCTCGTGTCTGGGTGCAAGTGCAAGTCAACGATGAAGTGACTCAACCAGGACTATTATTACCAGCCAGAACTAAATTAATCACTAAAAGCACCAACTCATCCCCAGGAGTAGCCATTACTCCGGCTGAGTATGAAAAATTATTATTCCAGCAAACCCAGGTATTTGAAACAATTTACCCCCTCACCGTCTTTAGCGAACTCAACCAAATTAATTTTTATACCTGGGGAGCCAGGGAATTTTCCTTGCCTCTAGGGGCTACCCGTGCCACATTACAAGGGAATTTGACCAACTTAAAGGCAGGGGATGTACTGATTTTGGAGGAAATTCAAAGTAAAACCACAGGTAATGCCCCTGACCCCAAACATCGCCACGCGGTACGCTTAACTAAAGTCACTCCTCAACAAGATACACTCTTTGCTCAAGAGATTACTGAAATTGAGTGGCATCCTGAAGACTCTTTACCATTCCCCTTAGACATTGCCATTTATCAAGACACTCAATCTCTAGAAAACATGAGCATTGCCCAAGGTAATATTGTACTGGCAGAGCATGGCAAAAGAATTACCGCCGAGACACTCCCACCCGTACCCCAAACCGGACGCTATCGCCCACAACTGCAAAACATTGGCTTGACACACGCCGTTGTTTATGAAGTGGTGAAGGGAAAAGAACAGTCAGCAAATCAAACCCTGACCCAAAACCCTGATGCAGCCACACCGATGATCGAGATCCATGAGGAGAAATCTGATAGGATTTGGTGGGCAAGACGTGATTTATTGAATAGCGATCGCTTTGCTAATGATTTTGTGGTGGAAATGGAAAGTGATGGTATTGCCCATTTGCGTTTCGGGGACGGAGTGCGGGGCAGAAAACCAACTAGCCAAAATCAATTAATAGCAAACTATAGAGTCGGCAACGGTGTACAGGGTAATGTCGGACATGATGCGATCGCACATATTGTCTGCGATGCTGAAATCGGAAAAAAGATTATACAAGTGCGAAATCCCTTACCAGCACAGGGAGGTACAGAACCCGAATCTATTGATCAGGTACGGCTGTACGCCCCAGAAGTGTTTCGGAATCAACAGCAACGCTGTATTACGGCGGCGGACTACCAAAAAGTTTTAGCACGTCACCCACTAGTGCAAACAGCCGCAGTTACTATTCGTTGGACTGGTAGTTGGAACACTGTCTTTATTGCGGTGAAAGGTCGGAAAAATCAAACTATCGACGAAACTTTTAAAGCCACGTTGCGGCAATTTATTGCACCCTACCGCCTTGCTGGCTATGACTTAGAAATTACTGCACCGCAATTTGTCCCTTTAGATATTGCCTTAACAGTGCAAGTAGCACCGGGATACTTTGCCAGCAGCGTCAAGCGGCTGCTATTGGAAACCTTTAGTAACGTAGACTTGCCCAATGGTAAGCGTGGTTTTTTTCATCCAGACAACTGGAGTTTTGGTCAACCAGTTTACGTAAGTCAAATTGTCAAGACAGCAATGGAGTTACCAGGAGTTGTGCAAGTAGAGATGCCAATTAAGCGGTTTCAACGCTGGGGTTCGCCTAGCGGAAACGAAATCGAGACAGGAAAAATTGCGATCGCGCCTCTGGAAATTGCTCGTCTCGACAATAACTTAGATGCGCCAGAAAACGGCAGAATTGAGTTTAATTGCAAGGGTGGCTTATGAATAGTTCAGATGTCAGTTCAGAGCAACCTACTAATTACAATCCCCCTGGATTAAGTGCCTTGGCTTACCGCATAGGCACTCACCCCAGCTTCTTTCAACGTCTATTGGCAGGTTTACCAACCCAAGAAATTCCCCAGAGTCCCGACACACAAAAGCCACAACATCCCCTACATAAACTAACTACACAACATCTTGATGATCCTGCGATCGCCCTCCTTGATGCTTGGGCAGTGGTTGGAGATGTCCTGACGTTTTACCAAGAGCGAATTGCTAACGAAGGATATCTGCGAACAGCCACTGAAGACCGCTCCATTTTAGAATTATCGCGTACAGTTGGTTATAAACTCAATCCTGGGGTTGCTGCTAGTACATACCTAACTTTTACCGTCGAAGATGCACCAGGTTCAGCCCAAGAAGTTACAGTTCCTGCTGGCACAAGGGTGCAGAGTATTCCCAAAGCACCAGGAGAACTTCCCCAGACCTTTGAAACTATTGCAGAGATAAAAACACGAGTTGAGTGGAATAGCCTCAAGCCCGATATTTCCCCAAAATTCGACACGCCAAAATTTGATCAAGACACAACTGAACTAAGTTTACAAGGAACAAATACTAGACTTCAGCCCGGCGATCGCATTTTAATTATCAGTGATACAGGGGGTGATAACACTGCTCCTTTGCCTGTTTCACCTGATCCCAATGCAAATCCTCCCAAGCGTGAATTTAGATTTTTCTTAACTTTGGAATCTGTAGAAACTGATGCCCAAAACAACTTTACATTGATTCGCTGGAATAATAACACAAAACAAACACTACCAGCAGTGTTAGTAAATGCAACACACAGTTCCGCTAATAATCTGCAAGTATTCGCCTTTCGACAGCAAGCATCGCTTTTCGGTCATAATGCTCGCGACTGGAGTGAATTATCCCCGGAAATTAAACGCAAATATAGCCCTAGTCAGTTTGGTAGCGAAACTATTAATTGCACTGGCATAACTATAAGAGTAAATAATGATGCAGTCTTCACCACATCTATTAACAAAGGTGATATTATCACAGTTGCTAATCAATCAAAAACCGTAGTTAATATTTCTGAAAATAAAAAAATAATTACAGTTGATTCTGGCTTTATTCCTAACCTAGATAACATACAAGGTTTTATTTACAATAAAGCAATATCGGAATGGAGTAAATTTAGCATTCAATCTTCACAAATTGACTTGAATGCCTTATATCCAAATGTTTTACCAGGAAGCTGGGTGCTGTTAAATCAGGATGAATCATCTGAACTTTATCAAGTTGAAAATAGCTCTACTGTTTTCCGCTCAGATTTTGAATTAGCAGGAAAAGTTACCCGAATAAATGTTACAAGTAGCAATGGTTTAGAAAAGTTCGATTTACGTAAAACTACTATTTTTATTCAAAGCGAACAATTACTACTGTTCAAAAAACCGCAAGAATTACCATCAATTAAGCGGCAAAATCCACTGATTAAACTAGCGCAGTCAATACCTCCACTAGAACCTGGACGCACAGTCATCATCAAGGACAAAACTAATACCGAAATTGCTTTTGTTGGCAGTATGGATGACTCTCAATCTCTTACATTGAGCTATGACCTCCAGCATGATTACGATACTGCAAGTATGACTATTTATGCCAATGTTGTCCCAGCCACACACGGTGAAACTGTAGAAAAAGAAGTCCTTGGTAGTGGTAATGGCGGGCAAGCTAACCAAAGATTTAAGCTGAAAAAACCACCTTTAACTTATGTCTCGGAAGCTACAGCCAGTGGTAGCAAAAGTACCTTGCAAGTCTATGTGAATAATGTACTATGGCAAGAAGTTATATCTCTAGAAGAGCAAGATGCCCGTAGCCAATGCTACATTGTACAAATTGACGACCGAGGCGAGTTTACCATTATCTTTGGTGATGGGATTCATGGTTCTCGCTTACCCAGTGGGCAAGAAAATATCATTGCCACTTATCGTAGTGGTATTGGTCAAGTTGGAGAAGTCAAAGCAGGTTCTTTGATACTGCTGCAAAACCGACCTTTAGGAATTCGGGATGTCACTAATTTGCATGATGCCACAGGCGCAGGCGATCGCGAAACCTCTTTACATATCCGCGATAACACTCCCCGCACCGTCCGCACACTAGATCGGATTGTTTCTTTACGAGACTTTCAAAACTTTACTCAAAGTTTTGCTGGTATTGGCAAAGCTCAAGCCGTCATTCTCTGGACAGGACAAACAAAATTAATACACATTACTATTGCTGCTGATGATGGTCAACAAGTTGAATCTAATTCTGCACTTTTTACCAACCTGAAACAAGCAATTGTTTCTAATATGAGTAATCCATTACAATTTGTGGAAATTCAATCCTATGAGCCGTTGTACTTTAACATAGAAACAACAGTATGGATTGACCAACGTTATCAGGAAAATAGTGTCAAGCAGATTATAGAAAGTACACTCAATCAAACATTTAGTTTCGCCAAACGTGAATTTGGACAAGCAGTGGCCGCTTCAGAAGTTATTGAAATTATCCAAAATATCGCGGGTGTATTAGCAGTTAATTTGGATTTTCTTTACTTAACATCTGACAATAAAACCAAACCAATTCCTTCATCTCTAGAAGCAAAAACAGCCTCTTGGAATGTAAATAAAAAACAAGCTTTGCCATCTCAGTTATTACTAATTAACCCTCAAGGCATAACACTCAAAAAAGGCTCATGAATCAGTTAGAACGTCTTTATCATCTCCTCCCGTCTATCTATCGCCAACGAGATTTGGCGCAGGGAGAACCGTTGCGGGCTTTACTTGCAGTTATGGAAAGCCAACTGCGAACAATTGAGGCCGATATTGATGGGCTGTATGAAAACTGGTTCATCGAAACCTGTGATGAGTGGGTGGTTCCTTACATCGCAGACTTATTGGGAATTGAGGGTTTAAATGATGAAAAAAGTCTGTTGTGGAGTCAACGGTCATACGTTGCCAATACAATTGCCTATCGTCGCCGCAAGGGTACTCCTGCCATTCTAGAAAATATCACATTTGATGTCACTGGCTGGAGAGCTAAGGTAGTAGAATTTTTTGAGCTACTCAGTGCTACCCAAAATATCAATCATATCCGTCTGGGTAAAGGCACTACTATCGACATCCGTCAGCAAGCAAACTTAGAACAGTTAAATTCGCCGTTTGATGCGATCGCTCATTTAGTGGATATACGTCGCATCAGTCCAGATGGGATAAAATCTGAGCAATCCTTCGCGGCGATGCGCGGCAAATACAACATCTCGAATCTAGGCTTGTTTGTCTGGCGACTGCAAAGTTATCCAATTACCAACAGTCCCGCTTACCCTGTGAAAGATTCAGCAGGAGAAAAAATTATTGGGTATACCTTTCACCCCCTTGGCTATCAGACAACTTTATTCAATCGACCCCAAACCAAAACCGAAATTACTCAATTTGCTGAAGTAATTAACTTACCTGGTGCGATCGCTCAACAAGCATTTGCAGTCGATTTAAAAGCATATCAACAGCAATACAAAGACGCACGACCAGACCAGCAACCACCAGACAGCCAATATTACGGCCCTAATCGCAGCTTCAACATCTCAAATATCTCACCGATGCAGCTGGTGAGTATGGATTTAAGTAACTGGCAAAGTCCCGAATCAGGTAAAGTCGCTGTAGATGTCAAATTGGGACGAATAGCTTTCCCGATCAACGAACCACCAACCCAAGCTGTGAACGTTAGCTACTGCTACAGTTTTAGTGGTGACATTGGTGGCGGCCCCTATGACCGCCAGCCAACTTTAGCAACGAATGATTCTATTCCCTGGTACTGTGTCGTTAGTCAAGATGGGAAAAAGTTGCAGGATGCTTTACGAGAATATTTAGCTCAAAACAATCCATCTGGCATCATTGAAATCGCTGATAGCCAAGTGCATGAACTCACTGAACCAATCATCCTGAAAAAAGCCGGTCGCTTGACGATTCAAGCAGCCAACGGAATGCGCCCTATCATTAGTTGTGGTAAAAACCCGTTAGTTTTCAAGGTTGCAGATAACAATCCCGATGCCGCGTTGACCTTCAATGGAATACTAATTGATAGTAAAGTCAGCATTCAAACAGGGTTGAAACTGAACATCATTCACTGTACTTTGATTGGTGGAGTGCAGGTAGAAAAATCAAAACAGAATATTTCCAGTTTGCAAATATTTATCTCTCATAGCATTGTCGGTGCTTTACAATTGCCAGAGCAGATTGTCAGTTTAACAGTACAAGACAGCATCATAGACAGCATTTTAGAGGATGTATCTAGCTTGAGAAAAGCTACAAATGATGCAACTATAGATACAAACAAATTGCGTAATAATGCAGATTTAGATTATGCGATCGCTACCAACACCGCAGACGACAAATCTCACCCCCGCACCACTTTAGAGCGAACTACAATCTTTGGTAAAGTTAACCTCCACGAACTCACACTAGCATCTAATGTGATATTTACAGCACCTGTCACGGTGAAAAATTGCCAAACAGGTAGTGTGCGCTTCAGCTATCTGCCAGAAGATTCCCAAACTCCGCGCCGTTACTGCTGTCAGCCTCTGGATGGGAGTAATGGCGATCGGCAAATCAAACCCCTATTCACCTCTGTGCAGTATGGCGATCCAGGATACGCCCAACTAGCACTAGCTTGTCCGCCAGAAATTGCCACAGGTGCAGACGATGGCGGTGAGATGGGTGCATTTCATCTGCTTCACCAACCTCAACGCACCGCTTATCTTCGTCTCAGCTTAGAAGAATATTTGCCTGCTGGCTCAGAATCTGGAATTTTCTATATCTCTTGAAGTTATTAAAGGAAATATTATGAAAGGCGATTTTTCTCGGTTTACCTTCAATCCCCAAAAACGTTTCAGCCGCGTGTTGATGCAACAAGGGCGCGTCCAACTAGATGCAGATTGGAACGAACAACTTGATATTACAGAGCATCGAATTGCTGCTGAAATCACCGATTTCATCGGTCAGAGTGGCGCACCAGAAAAGTATGCTGGATTTGAGATCACAGCAATTAATGAGCCAAAAAATCTCAAAATTGGTGCAGGGCGATACTACGTTGAGGGTATGCTTTTTGAGAATGACCAGCCTGTGCTGTTTACTGCTCAATCAGACTATCCAAGTGCAGAACTTCCAAAAGAAGAAGGTATTTACTTCGCTTACCTTGATGTCTGGCAGCGCCACGTCACAGCACTGGAAGATCCAGAGATTCGGGAACCTGCTTTGGGTGGGGCTGATACGGCCACGCGAGTCAAGAATGTTTGGCAAGTAAAACTCCAAAAAGTGGGCAACAATGCAGACAAAAGCTTTTTCGCTCCTCCTGACTGGAAACCTAGCTGGGAGAAGCCTCTAGGTAAATTATCAGCGATCTTAGGAGCGGGAGCAAACCTAGAAAATCAACTCTACCGTGTGGAAATTCATACAGGCGGTACGCTCAGTCAAGCTACGTTTAAATGGTCGCGGGATAATGGCTCAATTGCTACCCATGTTGAGAAAATTGTCGGTCAGGAGATTACCGTCAGTCGTCTAGGACAAGATATTCAAACGGCATTTGCAGCAGGTAACTGGGTGGAGATAACTACTGAAAAGCAAACTCTCTCTGGTGAACCTGGACTTTTAGTAGAGTTGGCATCTGTTACAGCAAACACACTGACTGTGAAAGAGTGGACAGATCGCACAGCACCAGATTATGACCCATCAATGATAGTACGGCGTTGGGATTCTGGCGAGATATCGGTGTCAGATTCTTGGAGGACGCTGGAGAGTGAGATTAAGGTCAGGTTTGAAAATCAACTTCAAGACAGAAGTTTCGCTGAGTATAAAACAGGCGACTACTGGTTAATTCCAACTCGCAACCTGACTGCCAATAACGAATGGTCTAGTAACAAACCCCAATCACCACACGGAATTTTACATCGCTACTGTAGTTTAGCCTTGGTGGAGTACAGAGGCGGTCAATTTACTGTGAAGGATGATTGTCGTGTCATCTTCAAACCCTTAACAACAGGTTTGTTGAGCAAAGGCGGTGACACCATGACAGGATCACTGACAATTGATAAAGACCTCTATGTTACTGGCAAAGTTGGTATTGGAACAAAAAATGTAGGAGGAGCTAGGTTAACTGTAGAGACACCTAATGACTACGATGGAAGTACTATCCAGTTTGAAGCTAAAAAAGAACCTAATTTGTACAATTTGAGCTTAAATACATCCGTAACCGACAGTAATGTTAGGTGGGTCTTTAATCAAACGAACAATTCTCAACTATATAACTCAGTTCTTGTATTTAATAAAGGTAATGTTGGCATCAGCACAACCAATCCGCAAAGCAAGCTGGCTGTGTCAGGAGGAGTTGCGATCGGCTCAAAAAACTATGTGGAAACAACTGTTGCACCTAATAATAGTTTGCTAGTTGAGACGTACATCGGCATTGGAAAGATGGGAAATTGGAGCTTGCAAACAGCTAGTTACACAAGCGTGAAAGGTGGTATCGTACCAATTAAAGGTATAATAATAGACGGAGCCAGTAATCTCTATATCTGCACTGTTTTGGGAAGCTCTTTCTATAACGGGGTTTTGGACTTGTTACTTCCACGCCCTAAACGATGGGCTGTATCAGTTTTACCAGCATGGTCTTTAGATATTACTAACATAGCAAGAAATCCAAGGGCATCGATAATTGGAGGAGCAACAGGAATAGAAGTTGTGGAATATGGTAGGGGTGAAGATTTCCCATCGGAAGCAAACTGGATAGATGGGGATCTAGATTATATAAGCGGATATCGCTATTGGCAATTAAAAACAAACACTCAACCAAAAGGAATAATAATAGTTATTATTTCATCCATATAGCAATTATCAGTGAGTCATAAAAAGATACTATATTTATTCACAGCAGGATAAAACATTAATTCTCATCTGACCAAGAAAGTTAATGCTTTCTTAGTGCTGAACAGCCAACTCTAATAATTGTATTATCTTCTCTTAATTTCACATGAGACAACAACTCGAAAAACGCCTTCAATCTCTTAAGGATGAATTTTCAGAAAAGCAAGCAAACTTAACAGATTTAGAGGCTAAACAGACAAATCTACAAAACACTTTACTCCGCATTAGTGGTGCAATTCAGGTACTACAAGAAGAACACAGTAAGATAAGCGAAATATTAGAAAATGCCAGCGAACCACCTGAAGAGATTAATTCAGAAACTGGATTCATCAATCAAGATTTAACAGTCAGTAATCAGATAAAAGCACAGCTAGAGCAACGTCTTCAATCCCTCAAATTAGAGTTTGAAGATGGTCAAAGAATATTAGCAGATTATGAGATGAAACAGGCAAATCTGCAAACTACCTTACTCCGTATTAGTGGAGGAATTCAGGTACTAGAAGAAGAATTAGTTCAATCCAGCGAAACTTCTCACATTCCCAAATCTCTTGCGGTTTGAGGTAATCTTGGTGTAATAGTGCTACATAAGTAATGATAATGATGCACCGTATTAATGAATGAAATACCAAATTCCACCAAGGTGATTTCTCCCAGGATTTGGAAAAAGACAAGGTTATCGGAATAATACAATAAGGCAAAAATCACAAGAAAGAATAGTGATACCACAAGCCTTTTAGCAATTTCTGATGGTCACTGAGCGTACTTGTACTAAGCGCAGGCTATTTTTATCAGCTTTTTCTTAACATTCAACACTTCTTCTCTGACTGATATCAAGTTCTCAGACTCAGGGATGATGAGGATTGATTCAATAAATTGGCAAAATCAGACTATAAATAGTGATATCTCAGTGATATGCAGCAATTACAAGGAATAAGGTCATGATTAAATCATGGATGATCATTGGTGGCGTAGCAATATTGGTGGCTTTAGGTGCTAATTTAATTCAACCACGCGATCGCCAATGGTTCAGACGCTTACAAAGACCGAGATGGCTAACTTTTGAAGCCGCAATTCCGGTCATTTGGAGTGTAATTTTTATTTGTGGCGCTTGGTCAGCTTATATTGTCTGGGAAACTAACCCAGGAACAACATCTACTTGGTTATTGATGAGTTTATATTTAATTTTAGAAATTGCGATCGTTGCCTATACACCCGTAATGTTTTGGTTGCGAAGTCTGCAAGCAGGCACAATTATTGGTGGTACAGGCTTTATTATTGGTCTGATATTAACTGGGGCTGTCTTACCTGTCTCCGGTTGGGCAGCATTGTTATTAGTACCCTTTTTACTATGGAGTCCCATTGGTACTTATACCACTTGGCAGATGCAGAGTCTCAATCCGCAAGATGTCTGAGTGTCAAACCTGCGGTTGATTTCACCCCTCCCTTATCTTGTCAAACTGGCAGTGTATAACTTGACAAAAAGTCAGGAAAAGGGTGAATATATGCTTTCATCTGGCTTGTGAATTGAGGGATAGTGTGGTTTAGTCATGGTTGTTAATTAACCGCAGATGGACGCGGATGAATTATTTACACCATCTCAAACTCTAACTGATGACTTTGGCGAAAATCATGGGTGAAATGATCTACTACATTTGTATCAGCCAATTCTAAATTATAAAAATCGACAAATCCATGATCAAAATAAGGGCCAGCGTGCCAAGTTCCTTCATTTAATTTAATAAAACAATTCCCTGGAATCTGAAAAGCAGCTATTTCTGATACAACTGGTTCATCTAATTCATTATGGGGAGGACACACGGCAATGAACCAATCTTTGCCTTCTAATGAACCTAAACATTGAGTGCATTTTATATGACGAGTAATTTTATTAAATTTACGTCCGCGCTTTTCTAGACGCATAATATAAAATCTTGGGGTGCCATTTTGCAGATTTAATTGAGCATCTTCCGCATCAAAACCTTTACCATCTTTACTAGCAAAAATTACCTGCCCATAACGCTGGAAATTTTCGGGGGTAATTAATTCTGCTTTTAATTGTTGGACTGTTTGGGATGTACTCATATTATTAATCAATTACCAGTCTAATTCTTTGGGAATGAGTGATTTAGGAATTAACGAAGCTTGGATTTCTTGATCTGAAGGTCTTGTATACCACCAAGCCCAAGCGATTAACACTGCTTGTAATGGCAATCTAATTGCTTGAAGCCAAGGGGAATCTGAGTATGGTATGGTTTCAATTTTAATATGATTAACTGCCATGTTGATATTGGCAGGAAAAACAGCAATAAATAGCAGCACTAGCCCCCAAGCTGCTGCTTGACTTACAGGCGGAACTAATAACCCAATACCACCTAAAATCTCATAAAAGCCACTCAGATAAACTAACCCTAAAGGATATGGCAGTTGTGGCGGCATGATTTTAACGTAAGGTTGCGGTACTGCAAAATGTGTAATACCGACGATGATGATTGATATTGCCAAGATGACACGAAAGAGTTCCTTACGTCTGTTCATGGTTTCGCCTGATTTTGTCCTTGCGCTTACCACTTCAGTTTGCTGATCTGATGTGAATTTGTCTTCAATCAATGGTAAGAAACATCACGCAGGGACGCAGAGGCGCAGAGAGGATGAGGAGATTGGTTTTGATTAGTTAGATTTAGAGTCTGCGATCGCGCCATAATCCAATCTTGTAAAATTCCATTGACTAACGTTCCCCTTCATCGGCGGCTATTAGTTTTTATATCACCACCAATGATTTTTGACCGTCCGTTGCAAGGGGGTTGTTATGCTGCGATCTCTGACCGACTGATTCTTAACATTTGATTCCCGCCTTTTTGAAACTCATAAGCAACAGATTGAACTTCTACACTACAACCTTTATTAGATAAATCTTCCAAAATCGGTTTAAGGTACGAGGATGGTTCACCATCAAGTTTAAGCAATGGGAAAATCCTAACCTCTGAGGCAATTCGCAGAAGTTCATGAATCGAAGCAACATGAAAATCAAGTGATAACTGTTCTGAATACAAGAAGAGTAAATGAGAGCATACGCATAACTCAAATTGGTCATCAACAAATTCTAGGCTTGGCAAAGATTGATATAAATACCGCCCTGAAGTTTTTCCAAATTCATAGTCTAATAAAAATTTCTCCATTGCGTTGAGACGCGCCTTGCCAAGCTCATCAGCATTTTGGAAGTTCTTCCATATATAGTGACTAGAGTTTTGCTTCACCTGCGAAATGACTGGCTCATAAGTAGCTCGAACACGCTGCTCAATTTGTTCGGCAGAAAATTGATAAACCGGATCGATAGACACAACAGAGTGTCCTAGCTCAGTCATCTCAACATTGAAACTAGCTGGGCCATCGCCACATCCAAGAATTTTCGCGTTTAAATCTGTTTCTGACAAACTAAACATCGACTTGTATTCTTCTAGCGTTCTGCCCCAAGGGACAACTTCATCGAGCTTCATTTACAAATCTCCTCAAGATATTAGTATAACTATTTGTTATACGGGATCTTTCCGTATAATCTTTTTCTCAGTCCTAATATATCAAGCATCACAGCGAACTCCTGTTGGAATATATGGAAAACTTCTTTTTTACATCCTTATTTGGGTATTACACCGAATTTTTCGGTATAACTATCCTTCAGGGGAGGGGTATACAGAATTTTTCCGTGTATCCCTTGGTGTTATCCAGGATTTTTCTGTACAACATCCCTAACACTCAAAGGAATTGCTTGAACAAACGCAGTATGTCATCCGATTTATCTTACGAATAAAGATAAAATTAGTGCCTAAGTTTATACCGATCGCCTGTTAGTTATAGGACTTACGCAGACTCTACGATTTCTTGGCGTTCTCGGCGACTTGGCGGTTCGATAAATCAAGCTTTTGGGTGATTTTTGCGTAAGTCCTAAGTTAGATTTTAAAGCTTGCGATCGCGCCCTAATCCAATCCTGTAAAATTCCATTGACTAATAACGTTTATGCTGCTCTAAAACTTGCTAATCAAATTGTCATACTCTGCATGTGTTCCAATCCAAAACCAGGAAATACCATTTTCGACTTCAACACCCAAAGCTCGGTAACTTAACCCTGCACGAACTGACCAATACTTTTTGCCCAACTTCTTGAAATGCAAGGACGGATGAGATGGGTCAACTTTGAGCAACTCATAGCATTCATCTGCTGATTGCTGAACACTTTCAGGTAAGGCGTTGTAGCATTGCCAAAACCGTCGCGTTGTATAGTGCATTAAATTTCTCGACAATGCCCTGCTTCAAACTCAGCGATCGCTTCTTGAGCAAGTGCCTCTAATTTACCGTCTTCGATGTCTTGCTCTATCTGCTCGTCCCAGCGTTCGTAGTCTAAATCAAGAAACCACAGTCTTAATTTCTCAAACTCACTTGATGGCAACGAAAGGATTGCCGCTTCGATTTGCTCCAGATTGGACATAGCCCTTTGTACCTCTCTAGCCTTGAGAAAATTATAGCTTTCCCGGAAAGGTAGAGTACCTTCACCCGCCGCTAGTAATTTCTCGGACTCGACGAACAGACTCTGTACGGTCTGTGTTCAACGGCATTGTTAGACCGTATCGACTTTGCGAAGTTTGACACTACCGCCTTCAAAAATCTGCATCGTTAGCTGATAGCCTTCCATCAATGACATTCCAACAAGCGGTTCTGAATCAGCTTCGTCTACTGGGATTGTTAGTAAGGCGCTATCCCAGACTACAACAGCTTCGTAAATGTTGAAAACACACTCACTGCCATCTCCAAGAATTGCCCTTCCTCGTCTTTTCCATTTCAAGTTTAACTCAGCGATCGCATCTGGAGGCAACGACAGCCAACCATTGAAACCTGTATCTACGATCGCATCTTTCGTAAAAACTCTGCCATCAAAGCGACGAATTGAAAGTAGAATAATTGGTTCAAATTCTGCATTGACTACTCCAGTAATCATGCAGTTCTCCGAGTCCGTCCGCCAAACCGACGAACGTGACGAGAGCCAATACGAACTATCCAAATTTGAGCATCTGGGTGACGGGTTTCCAGGCGATCGCAAGCTACAATTTCACTCTTGTCAATTTCAAAGTCACCAGTTTCGAGATCAATCGCTACAATTTTGCCGTCATTCCCAGCCTCAACTTGAGGTTTTATCTGAGTTTCATAGATATAATCACCTCGGTGGGCAAATTCCTCTTTACTGTAGCGGGGTTGTCGTACTGTCATCGTTCCAATTTTCGGTTTGTCTATGGCTTTATTTTAAGCTGATACCGATCGCCTGTTAGTTAGATTTTAAAGCTTGCGATCGCGCCCTAATCCAATCCTGTAAAATTCCATTGACTAAAGGTAGGTGTCCGTCAGGGTTGCGGCAGAATTTAGAGAAACTCAACTAGCAGATTGAATCAAACATCCCTTGCACGGATTTGTTAGATTTAAATTGATTTAAGGTCGTCCCCATTCTAGTTTTTGAATCAAATAATTGCCAGATTCATTTGCAACTACTACTATCACAGCTTCAGTATTTACTTCTCCAATAACTGAGACGTAAACCATAGCACTATCTGAGTCATTATCTGGTAAGTGTGTTTCAACTGAATCTATAGACATTGCACTTGCAGGTATTTCAAAATAGTCAACCATTCCTTCATAAGTCTCTTTAAGGAGAGAGGGAGTCCATTCATCACAAATTGCAGATCCTAAATAAGAATGAGCCTTTTCATATTGATGATTCAGAAGAGCTAATGAAAAATTTAAGGCAACTTGCCCATATGGTGTCTCTAGCTCTTCTTGACTGACTCCGTGTATCATCTCAATCACTCAGCTTAAATAGAGAATTTAATTATTTTAGGGCTTACGGAATAACTCTCTCAAACTCTTTTAACTTCGTGTCTTAGCATCTTTGGTGGTTTATTGTTTCATTATTTTGTGAAGAAATTGCTTAAACAAATACAGTATTTATAATTCATCAATTGTCACCAACCCGCCTTCTGTAAACTGAATCACTAGCTCCTGGTCATCCAGCAGTGCAGTTCCAAGCAAAGGTCGTCTTCCTGTAGCTATGACAAGTACTTCTCGTTCTTCACCATTGCAAAGGACAGTTGCCTCATAAATTGGAAGCAAAACTTCAGCGTTATCTGCCAAATTTGCAGAGGTCTAAATGTTAAACCCATCAATGAAACCGCTTCCGAAGGAAGACAGAGTTCCCCAGTGAAACCTGTATCGATGACAAACTCAATCGCTATGCTTGAACCATTCTGAAGCAGAAAGGTCAGTGCGACAGTGGCGTGTCTATCTGTCACAATTCCAGAAATCACTTCTGAATTCGCTCCATGACCCCACCAAATGAGACAGCCACGTTGTAGCCAATACGAATACCAAAGAGTCGGGCGTTTGGATGTTTCTTGCTGAGATTCCGGGATGCTTGCAGCCCAGTTTTATCAACTTCATAATCCCCTGTTTCAATATCGATGATGACCATCTTACCGATGTTTTCGTCAGTTTCGACTTTTTGACGGATTCCACTCCCGTACAGTTGCTTTGCCCGACGTGCAACTTCTTCGCGGCTTAAAAGAATGGCTTGCATACGCTGGTTCTAAGTCGTTACTTTAACTCTTTGAACCTCTCCATAATACCTTACAAAAAATCGCCTGTTAGTTAGATTTTAAAATCTGCGATCGCTCCTGTATCCAATCTGATAAAACTCCATCGACTAACGGTTCACTTGAGCAGCTACAATGAATGTCAAACTCAGCATCAAAATCTTGTGTTAGTCTGCTTGCAGCGAATTGTTATACGGCTGAGTGTTTACTTGACTATGACTTTCAATGTATTGACGCAAGATTGAGTTGATTAACGTTTTGTATTCACCATCTTGAGCTTGAAACCACTTCAACACATCAGGTTCAATCTGAACTAACTGCTGTGCTTGAGTTGCAGGAATTCCTATATTCCACTGTGAACATAATCTATTAATTTGATCGCCAACCTCTTGCATACTTGTGTAACCAATGGAACGTAGATGAAACAAGCTAAGAATACTCCATACTGTGTACTTACAAATTTTAGAAATATCAGCTTCGTTAATCACTCGGTTGGCTAAATAATTCATACCTCGATGAATGATATCTGAGCGTTTGTCATAGAGCTTCGTCATATTTTTATACACTTCCTTGGCATCTTCAACCCTTATAAACTCGTAGCCACTAAAAGCATTGAGCGTTGCAACCCCTTTCGCTAAAGCGTGTGTAGGTTTTTCAGTTCCAGTAAATATACACTCCAGTGCAGTCCAGTATTTCAGAAAAGACACATCTAGATCGACTTCATTTTGGGCTTCACCTATCCAGTAAATTGCTGTCAAAATACATCCTTCTAACTGCGTTTGAGAGGAGGCATTAATAATTGTAGAGAAGTCATCTAAGAAACCATTAGAAGATAAATCTTCAAGTCGGTTTTTATTTATGGAAAAGATTTGTAGAGGTTTATGACCGCGACCAGAAGCCAAGATAATGGTATTATCTTTATTTCTTCTAATCAAAGTTATTTCGCTATTACCATATACTTCAAATGCAAGATTTATTTTTATCATTTGCTCTGAAACTCTATCATTTATAAACAAACAGAGTATATATCTGAAATAGTTTATTAACTCTCGTGCTTGCCTATAAGCTTTTTTATTAGCAGTATCAAAATCCCCATAAGCAGTAGATTTTATGCACAAGCGATTCAGGAAGTTTTTATTAAAAAAATCTCGGATATGTTCTAATACTCCTGGGTTCTGCGAATCATTTTCTCCCAAATAAGCCGCAGTCATCTGATCGCACAGTGCTTGATTAAAAGCAAAGATTTCAACTTTACCATAACTGATTTTATCAAGTTCTTCTAGCGCCAGTCCTTCAACTGCAAAGAAGAAGTCAAAATAACTGACTTTATCCTCAATAGAATTTTGAATACTTTCTAACACACTGGCAAACTCCCTTTTGCTGTTTGGAGCTTTGTCTCTATTAGAAATTTCTACTTCTAATTCCTTCTTTAGAGCAGTATAAACTGTTTCATAAGAAGCTATTCCCTTCAACTCAGGAGCCTCATAAATTCTGTTAAAAACTTCATTAAATGCTGTTACTGCATTTTCTAGTAAGATCCAGTCTCGAAAATCAATTTGTAATCGGGCTGCAAATTTATCAAAATTATTGTACTCCTCAATACTGGTTGGAATGCAGTAATTTTTGTTTTTATTTTTGCTGTTTACTAACGTATTCCAATTTTGTGTAGCTGCATTGAGATCACCTTTACTTAGCTGAATTTTCATAGATTTTAAAATGTGTGATCGCTCCTGTATCCATTTTTAGGAAATTTCATTCAGCGTGACTACTTCTATTGATACTTCAAACTGTCCAATCTTCGATTATTAACCCCGACACTTTACCAAAGTCTTGATGATTGCGAGTTAACAAAATCAACCCACGACTCAGGGCAATTGCCGCGATTCTTGCATCCATCTTTGCCAGTTTAATACGTTGTGTTTGCAATTGGTCAAATTTCGTAGCTGCACCCGCATCAAATGAGACGAATGGTAAAACTTTGAAATCGCTGACGAGTCGCGCCATGATATGGTATCCCTTCACTACATCATTCAGATTACGAGCGCGATTAATATAAGCATGACTTCCAAGCATCTGTTCCTGAAATGTCACAATTGATACAGCAAAATCTGATAGTGGGTAGTGAGCTATGCGCGTTGAAAGGTTAATGTAATCTTGCCCTGCTTGTCGCTGAAGAATACTCAGATGATCTGTATCCAACAAATATCTCATAGCTCATCTTGTGCTTCGAGCAAAGACTCCTCTCCTTGTCGAATTGCTCGTCCGTAAGCAAGTACCTCTTCAAAAGCAGGTTCATCCTTGAAAGAACCTGTAATTTGTTGCAGCCAATTCATCGGTTGAGGAACCGCAATTTGCTTCTGCAATTCAGCTATCGCCGCTTCTATTACTGCAAGCCGTTCTTCTAAAGAAGTTTTAGCTGCCATTTGGGTTTCCTAATGGTTACTGATTATAAGGATAATGAGTTAGAAAGGCTTTGACAATCTTTCGGATATCGATCGCCTGTTAGTTGGATTTTAAAATGTGCGATCGCTCTTGCATCCAATCCTGTAAAATTCCATTGACTAACGGTTACGCTCACCAAACGCAAATAACCTCGGTAACTCAACCGATTAACTTGTTACGTTCTGGTGCAGCTTGATTGTTAGGCACATTTTATACTAAACTCTAACAAGTTCCATTAGTGGTTCAAAAGAATATAGGGCTGGTCTTCTTCCAGATGCTTCTTCCAGTGTCGTAAGAAGATTTTTTTCCAGAAGTATTCTAGTGAATCTTGCAGCAGTGGCAGGTGGAATACCACTGTTAGTTGTGAATTTATTGTTCCTGAACACTGGATTTGTAAATACGAAATCAAGCGCATTTAGACTCCATTTTGAGGATAGATTTTCTGAAAATATATTTTTCATTTTTTCGTATAACTGACTTATATTTTCCGCAATTTCAAGATTTTTAATTGCCTGTTGTTCAATTGCTTCTAGAAAAAAGTTACTCCATCCTTCCCAGTCATTATTTTCAGAAACATTTCGCATAGCATTTATATATAAACCTTTGTTTTCCTCTAAATAACCACTAATGTAGAAATGCGGCTCTGATATTGTTCCAAAGAACCATAGCATTAACGTAATTAACATTCTACCTATGCGTCCATTGCCATCCTTAAAGGGATGCAATGCCTCAAACTCAACATGCGTTATAGCAGTTTTTACTAATATTGGATGCTTGCTGTGTTCAATATATTTAAATAGTTCATCCAACCCATTTTGTAGCTTTTCAGGACTAATTGGAACGAACAATATATTCCTTTTTAATGTGTCTGCTATATAATTTTGCTCTTTCTTAAATTCACCAGGTGACTTTGATGATCCTCGACCAAACCATAACAACCTCTCATGAATCGTTTTTATCAAGAATAGAGAAAGAGGATAGCCGTCTTTCATCATTTTCTGAACTGACTTTAGTGCTCTTTGATAAAGTAGAGTCTCAATAACTTCCGATCTAACATTTGGGGAAATTTCTAATTTGTCATCATGATCTGCTTCGTACTTTAGAATCTCATCCATTGTACTAACAGTGCCTTCCATTCTTGAGGATATAACGGCTTCTTGGTTCCTTAGAGGTGCTAAGAGTATTTCACTATTGTGCATATTCTTTAGCATCTGGTCATATCGAGCTACTGCATCAGTTGCTTTCACTAATGACGCTATAAATTTTTCATAATCTAGACTACCCGGTGGAAATTTACCGTAGTGGTAGTTTACTGCATTATCTAAATTGAGTTCCACTGCTCTACAACCCCAGTCGCTTTGATTTGACGTTAATATATAAGCATATATTAACGTCAAATAATATAGATATCAATATTTATTAAAAAATGAGAGACAAGAGGACTAGACATGAATGGATTTATCTCAAATAGCTTTGTCTATCATTTTCCTCCGCTTCTGAGAGACAAGAGGGCTAGACATGAATGGATTTATCTCAAATAGCTTTGTCTATCATTTTCCTCTGCTTTTGAGAGACAATGGGGCTAGACATGAACAGGCATAATCTTTAAAACCGCAACTCTCTTTGTCTGAGAAGTGTTGCTTGTGTGTTTAACTTTCCTGGTCAGCAGTTACTGATCGCCTGTTAGTTAGATTTTAAAACTTGCGATCGCTCTTCTATCCAATTTTGTAAAATTGGGTTGACTAACTCTGGTGCTTCATCTTGGGGGCAATGTCCTACTCCTTCTAAGGGAATGAATTTTTCTACTGACGGGTAGTTAGCTAAATCTCGACCTAAATTTACTGGTTCCCAAGGGTCGGCGGTTCCCCATAAAATAATTGTTGGACAAGTTAATAATGGCAGTAAGTCTTCTGGTAACGGCCCTGTGGAGTATGAGGTAAATGCCAAAAACACCGCCACAGCACCAGGATCTTTGGCTGGCGCGGTGAGAATATCGACTAATTCATCTGTGACTGTCTCTGCATTGATATAAGCTTGCAGCAAGATTTTTCGCACGGTTTTGGGTTTGGCGACTTGATTAAAAAAGAATTGCCCAATTGGTTTAATAGATAATACCCTTTGTAAAATTGGCGCACCTACACGCCGAGTCCAAGGTAAGGTGGCGCGTTTGCGATCGTGTAATAATCGCAAGGAACAGTTAATTAATGCTACTCCCAAGGCAATATCCGGCGAACTAACTGCGGCTTGCATCGCTACAATGCAGCCAATGGAATTTCCCACTAAAAAAGCTGGTTCACCTACCACTTCCCGACAAAAGTCTGCTACTTGCTGTCCCCACATTTCTAAGGTGTAGGCAATTGTTTCACCCGGCTGAGGTTTGGCTGAAGCACCGAAGCCAAGCAAATCTATGGCATAAACCCGACAAGTTTGGGCTAATACTGGGATGTTTTTACGCCAATGCCATCCAGAAGCGCCAAAGCCATGCACTAAAATAACGGCAGGCCCGGTTGTGCCTTGAGTTTGGTAGCAAATTGGGAAGCCCTGCCATGTCCAAGTTTTTGCGGTAAAAGTCGTTGTCGAAGTCTTCATAAAAAATCTGTATTTTTATTTACTAATTTTAATATTTCGTAATATTTTTCGTGAGTTATCTTAAATTGTAGAAGTAATTTGTAAAGATTTTACAATTAGAAAAATAAAAACCAAGATAAAATAGTAACTATCTTTACTTTAAAATAAGTATAAAGGCTGGATTAAATTTATTTGGAATTGAGTCAAAGTTTTGATAAATATGAGTTGTGACAATTACTCACTAATATCTAGATTGTAATATTTTTACCAACGGTTTTATATTCAGTAGTTTTACAATTTACGGTTTCTCGGTTGATCTCTACAATCATTTGGTATCGAGCATCGGCATCAGGTGGTTGGCTGCCAGAAAAATGACGCTAAATTTCACCTAGACTTTTGTTCCTAGTTCCTTCTGGTTCACGAAGATGACAATACTAGAAACAATTTATACTCCTGTTGGGGGTTATGCCCCGGATTTTGAACTGCCTGGAACTGACGAAAAAGTGCATCACCTCAGCCGTTATTTAGACAAATTTCAGGCGGTTGGCGTTGTTTTTATGTGCAACTACTGTCCTTATGTCAGTCTATATTTAGACAAGCTCAAAAAAATTCAAAGGGAATTTGCCGCCAGTGGCTTTACCCTGATTGGGATGAACGGCTGTGATACTCATAATTACCCGACAGAAAGCTTTGAACAAATGAAAGCTTTTGCCGAACGTCACCGTCTAAATTTTCCTTACCTGTGGGATTCGACTCAAGATGTTACCCGGAGTTTTGGCGCGATTACAACGCCGATGGCTTTTTTAATCGATAGTCATGGGATGGTGCGTTATAAAGGAAAAATTGACAGTGATCCGCAAGCACCGTCATCTTTTAGAGAAGATTATTTGCGAAATGCGATCGCTGCTTTATTTAAAAATCAAGCAATTAACCCCCAAGAAACAGAACCAGCAGGAACTACATTGATTTGGCGCAACTAGACAGAGATAGTCATTGTGCTGCTATCTTAAATTGGAGGCAATTGCAACTTTTTCGATAAAGCGTAACTTCATGGGAACGAATTACCGACGGGTTTTACTCAAACTAAGCGGTGAAGCCTTAATGGGCAACATGGGCTATGGTATTGATCCAGAAGTGGTCAAAGAGATAGCACAAGAAGTAGCAGAGGTGATAGCCACTGGCGTTCAAATCGCCATAGTCGTTGGCGGCGGCAATATTTTTCGTGGCGTAAAAGCGGCATCGGCGGGGATGGATAGGGCAACGGCTGACTACATCGGTATGATTGCCACGGTAATGAATGCCATGACGCTACAAGATTCGCTAGAACGAATAGGTGTACAGACGCGCGTACAAACTGCGATCGCCATGCAAGAGTTAGCAGAACCTTATATTCGTCGTCGCGCCATCCGTCATCTTGAAAAAGGGCGGGTGGTAATTTTTGGCGCTGGTTCGGGAAATCCCTTCTTTACCACTGACACGGCTGCGGCATTGAGAGCCGCAGAAATTGATGCAGAAGCGATTTTTAAAGCCACCAAAGTGGATGGAATATATGATGCTGACCCCCAAATACATCCTAACGCCAAACGTTTTACTAGCCTGACTTATGCACACGTTTTGACACATGATTTGCGGGTAATGGATAGTACTGCGATTGCCTTGTGTAAAGAAAACAACATCCCAATTCTGGTATTTGACTTAACGGTGCGAGGTAACATCCGCCGCGCAGTCATGGGAGAATCAATCGGCACCCTTGTGGGAGGTTCTTGTGAAATTAGCTGAAGCTGAGAGTACGATGCAAAAAACTGTTGAGGCAACTCAACGGGCATTTAATACAATTCGCACTGGTCGCGCCAATGCCAGTTTATTAGATAAAGTGACGGTGGATTATTACGGTTCACCAACACCCTTAAAATCCCTGGCGAATATTAGCACGCCAGATGCAACAACAATTCTGATTCAGCCTTACGATAAAAGCAGTTTGAACACTGTTGAGAAAGCAATTTCCCTTTCGGATGTGGGCTTAACACCCAGTAACGATGGTTCTGTGATTCGGCTAAATATTCCGCCGTTAACTAGCGATCGCCGTAAAGAACTGGTTAAAATTGCTGCTAAGTATGCTGAAGAAGGTCGTGTAGCGATTCGGAACATCCGCCGTGATGCGATCGATGCAATTCGGAAGCAGGAAAAAGCTTCAGAAATTTCTGAGGATGAAGCTAAAGACCAACAAGATAAACTGCAAAAACTCACAGACAAATACACTGCTAAAATCAGCGAATTGTTAGCAGAAAAAGAAAAAGACATCTCAACTGTCTAAAGTCTGAAGTCTGAAAAGTCACGCCACGGAGGGAGCCAGGAAACTCGTCCAACGCAGTGGCTCCCCCTTGTCTGTTTTTTCCTATCTCAAATAAAACTGCTATATATCAACCAAACCAATGAGATGCAGCCAAATTTGGATCAACTGCTTCTGGGATATAGCGATGAAGATTCTGTGCTTGTTCACCTAGAATTTTTTCAACACCTTGGCGAATAATTGATTCTATGTGTAGTGTACTTTCTAAAGAACGACACATAGATTCTGAACAAATAAATTTTGGTTTTTCCACCTCATCAACTGTAATGTATTGATTAGGAATTCTACTTAAAATATAAGCAATGAGATTTTGCCGCATATCAGGATTGGCAAAGGCTTCTTGATAAGGATGATGAGGGTAAGTTTCTAAAATTCCTTCAAGTTCTTGAAGAACTAATCTTATGGTTAGATTTAATAGGGTTTTAGTCATTTTAAATCGCCTCTCTTGAATGTAGCTTTATGATCATGAGTCACCAATTTATCAAGGTGATTTTGTAAATTAATAGAAAGAATTGATGCTAAATTGCGGTCAAATATATGGGGCTCGGATTTAATTTCTAAAAAAGCCAGCAGATTCCTAGATCAAATTTCAACAGTGAGACGAAATTAAGCCTAAATTGATAGTTTGTTGGAGAGCTTTTTCAAAAGTGATTCCTTGTTTAGTAGCAATATATAAAAGTACTATTGCTGCTGAACGGATGGAATCATCACAATGAATTAAAGTTGGTTTTGGCGATTTGTTGATTACTTGAAAGATATCAAGTGCTGCTTGATGATTAATTTCTCCAAGATTAGTAGGAAAATTAATGTACTGTAATCCTAACAACTCAACTTTTTCTTTTTCGTTGTCTAGTGAGCTGGTTTCATCGGGCGATCGCAAATTAATTACAGACTGGTAGCCCTCCTCAGCTAATTGCTTTAACTGATCTAAGGTAATTTGTCCTGCGATCGCTAATTCATCGTTAATTTTCCTAACAGTAATCATGTTCGCCGCCTTAGTTGAGTGGGGCGACTAAGTAAATCGCCCATTTATCCTTAATGCCTACGTTTATTGTTAGCAATATCACCTTCAAATGGTTGAACTCCCGTTTCTGGGTAGTTATCATCTCTGGGGCTAAAAATTCTACTAGCTGCACCTGAGATATAGGTGACAACTTTTGCTATACCATCTGTAATTGTTTTGATAATTTTGCTAATAGACATATATTTTTCTCCTATTTGATTTTGATGTGAAAAACTTTAGTAAATGCTTTATTTAAATTTTCTTCTCACCAATTCTGACTTTTAGTAGACTTAATCGTGGTTGGCCTCATTTTCTATGGCTAAACATCTCTCTAATAGGTTAATTGTGTCGAAATTACAGCATTTATCTAAAAATTGAATGGTGTCATAATTCCAGAGGCGTTCTAAATCCTCGTGTATGTGGTAAAGTTGCCAAAACTTAAATGGGTTGAATAATGTCTTGCATCGGAAAAGTGGTTGGTTAAGGAAATGCCATAAAATAATAAAATTCTTCAGTAAAAAATTATGATTTTTTGCCATAGTAGTGCAGGTTGAGATATAGATGAAACAAAACAGTAACTCAAGCAATCAAGAAATCGTAAAATCTTCGGCAAATTGTCGCCTTGTAATTGGTTGTCGCAAAATTAACCCTTCACCACCAAGTGGATGATCTATATCGATTGGTTTGCCTGCAACCGAGACAAAAACTTTAGCTGTTGGGTCAATACTAGTAGCAGTATAGACAACCTGTGCTAAACGATAAGCCATTGAAGTACTACCACCACCTTGACTAAACTCTGACGAGAGATTGAGATAAATTCCAGCTTGAGTCACTCGTAAATCTAATAATTTTGTACCTGGGGGAATTGTGGTACTTAAGTCAGCAGTTTTAGGAGTTGTTAATAGATGAGTGAAAGCTAATTTTAAAGCTGCTTCTGAGGTTAGTCCGGCTTTTACTTCTACAGGTTGAGGTACTAGATGAATTTGGTTGTTGTCAAATTTTAACCAGTAAGTTTGCGGTTGTATTGCTGCTACTGCTGGTGCAGATTTTGAGGCAATAATTACTGCTGAATTATTGGCTTGGGTTGTAGGATTGGTGATTTGCCGACTCCACCAAGTAGTTCCTCCAAATAGTGCCAAGATAACTAGCGCCGAAGCAGCGATCGCTTCTCCTCTATATGCTAAATAGTTGCGTTGGGTTTTCATAACGAACTCCTGTAAACCGTCTGAGTGCGAACAAACACCAAAAAGCATTTATGCTGATGTTTGGTCTTAGTGGGTATGAGATGGAGTCAACCAACTAAAGGCGATCGCTAGTTATAACATTTTGGATTTTAGATTTTGGATTTTGGATTGGGAAATTGCTTACTGGTGAGCTTTTCAGTAACCCATTTGTCGCAATCATTTTTCAAATTGGTATTACCTACACTTTTAATTTAGAAGAACAATTTGAGGAACTTGTGAGGGAGTTTCTTTATTAGCAGGACTGACGCATCAAAATTTTCTGTGGGGATTGGGTGTGAGGGTGAAAGGGTATAGGGGAGTATGTTTTTCCTTTTGACTTTTTACTTTTGCCTTTTTGTACTACTTCCAGGTTTCGACGGACGAACACGGCGTGATACTTTGCGCTTTTTGACTTTGCTGGTAGGGAGTAAACCGCTAATCCCCTGCTTTTGCATTCGCTTATATGCAGAACCACACCAATCACTCAAAGAATGACTCATCGCGCCGAGTTCTAAGCCAAGAAACAGGGCAAGATATTCTGTACCATAGCCAAGTAGTGATTTTTGAATATTTTCACCCAAAGCTGACCAGTTAAATTTTGTGTTTCCCAGTTTTTCAAAAATTACCAAAATTATCAATGCTGCGATCGCTAACAAGCAGGAAAGATAAATGACTCGCAGTGTCGTCCCAATAATCGGCCCATGCGATAAAAAAGAACGATGACGCAGGCTTTTTTGATAAGGTAGCCAAATCCAGCGCAAATAACCCCAGCGTTGATATTGCCGAGAGTAAATATCTAAGTCAGGGCCAAACATCAAGCCGCCAAACATAAACCCACCAGCCACCAGCAAGGTCACGCTGCTACTGCGGGTCTGCCAAAAAGCCACACCCGCCACCAGCGGCAAAGCCCACAGAGTAATGCGATCGTGCGTTTGACCAGAGGGCATTTAAAGGTTCTCAAAAATATTCAAAAAATTTTTCTCAAAAATACTAGCGCGATTCAAAATATTTTGCTATATTATTTAATTGTGAGCGCAAACGGGCGGTTAGCTCAGTTGGTAGAGCGCCTGCCTTACAAGCAGGATGTCATCAGTTCGAGTCTGGTACTGCCCATATCTAAAAAAGCTGTCCTTGTGGCAGCTTTTTTAATTGGAAGCATAATCTTGCCGCGTGACTTGCGGTAATATTGTGGTGAATTATTCTAAATCACCCTAAATCACAGAGTAATTTTAGCTGAGATTTAGCACAGTGAAACTAACTATTGAGGTGGTAAACAGTCGTTTAAAAGCGGCCAAGATTGGGGTGAGGGTTGAGGCAAGAGGCGATCGCTTATCTTTACGTGCCGCACTGCCATACCTCTTCAGTGACTTGTGGTGAACATTTCGGAAATGGTACCGTCTACAAGTTGGCAAAGGAGTAGAAAAAGTTTTCTCATCATGAAGCGCAGACACAAAGTAGCTGGTTTTCAAGCATTACTCTTCAGTGTTAGCTTAGTTTCCACATATTTGTTACCTGAGTCTACTATTGTTGCTGCACCACCAAGAACCCCAGATAAAACGGTCAACTGCGAGATGTTGGTAGTAGGTGGTGGACTATCTGGAGTAGCCACGGCTTACGAGGGGTTACTAGCAGGACGAACAGTATGTTTGACAGAAATTACCGACTGGTTGGGGGGACAAATTTCATCTCAGGGGACATCTGCGTTAGATGAACGACCAACCCAACGCGATCGCCAATTCTATTCTCGCGGCTATACTGAATTACGCAATCGAATTCAACGCTATTACGGCAAACTTAACCCTGGTGAGTGTTGGGTAAGTGATTCTTGTTTTCTGCCCCGCGATGCACACATCATTATGACGCAAATGCTCAAGGATGCCGAAAAAAAGGGTAAAGGTAAGTTGGAATGGTTTCCCAACACAGTAATTAAGGAATTAAATATTAGTCAGAATCGGAAAATCATTGAAGGTGCGATCGCAATTCAACATCAACCAGCCAAAGGCGCACCACCTCTCAATACTTTTACCTTATCTCAAACTATTGAAGATGCCCATCGCTACCAAAATTCATCGCGGTTGAGTAAAAAAATTATCCGCTTTGTTCCCAAGGTTCCCAAAAAAGCAACCACCAGCAATTCCCCCCAGTGGTATGTGATTGATGCCAGCGAAACTGGCGAAATCATCGCCTTAGCTGATGTTCCCTATCGTTTGGGTATTGATGCGCGTTCTTTCCTCGAACCATCTTCTTCCAGCACCAGCAATGATCCTTACTGTACCCAAGGTTTTACTTATACCTTTGCAATGGAGGCTACCAAGGAACCGCAACCCCAAACCATGCCCCCATTCTATTTACAGTATTCACCATATTTCAGCTATGAATTAAAAAGATTAGCAGACTTTGGCTTAGTTTTCACCTACCGCCGAATCTGGCATCCGAATCCCGGACAACCCACACAATTTAACGGTGTGAGGTTTACTGCACCCACACCAGGGGATATTTCGATGCAAAACTGGACTTGGGGTAACGACTACCGTCCAGGAACTGCCAAAGATAACTTGATTTACACTCGCCAACAACTGCAAGCTACAGGACAGTTAAAACCAGGCGGCTGGATGGGAGGACTGCGGACAGAAACCCTCCGCAGAGGAGAGGAAAACGCCCTGGCGTATTATTACTGGCTGGTAAAGGGAACTACAGATTCTCAGTTAGGTAAGGGTGTGAAGCAACAGCAAACGAATAATCGATTTCTGTCTGGCTTAAATTCTCCAATGGGGACAGTGCATGGCTTATCAAAATATCCCTATATGCGAGAAGGTAGGCGAATTATTGGTCGTCCTAGTTGGGGACAACCGGAAGGCTTTATGATTTGGGAAGTTGATATTTCTCGCCGCAACTACAACGATGAGTATTATCGCAAAACTTTATCTGCGGATACCTATCGTCAGTTAAAAGCAACACTCGCAGGTTTAGAGGCTGCATCTGTAATTACTGGTCAAGTCTCACCAGATAAATCCTTACGCCGTAGCCGTTCCACAATTTATCCTGATGCTGTGGGTATTGGTCACTACGCCATCGACTTTCATCCTTGCATGACTCAAAGTCCGCCAGAAGCCCCAGGAAATAAAGAACGTCCGGGAGAAAGGCGCGGCGCAGGACAGGCTTACCCGTTCCAAATTGCACTGCGGGCAATGATTCCCCAAAAAATTGATAATTTAATTGTGGGTGGTAAAAGTATTGCTACCAGCCATATTGCTGCGGCTGCATATCGCGTACATTCCTTTGAATGGTCTTCTGGTGCGGCGGCGGGAACTGTGACTGCTTTTGCTTTAAAAAATCAGATTGCACCTTATCAACTTGTGGATGATTTACCCAAAGCAGAACCGCAATTACAAGCCTTAAAAAGTTTATTAGAAAAAAACGGCAATCCTACCGCTTTCCCTGACACTTCAATTTTTAATCAAAATTGGGAAGATTGGCGATAGTTAATAGTTTGAGGGATTGGGAATGAGAAATATGTTGTGTTCATTCTCAATCCTGATTTATAGCAGTTCTCGACTCAGTGAAGTACAGGAAAAAATAATTAACCGCAGATGGACGCGGATGGACGCAGATGAAAATAGATAAATTTGTACCTCAGTAGACTAGTAAATGCTATATCATCATTTCTGCTTTTAAATTGTTAAACCATCTGCTATTGTTACATCCCAAGCACTATCAACTTCAGCAGATGCTTGGCGGTAAGCTTCTTCTAGTTCTTGATTTCGTAGCAATTCTAATGCTTGTTCAATTACCTGAGAACGAGATTTACATCCTTTGTTCAGCTTGTAATTTTCGATAAACTCCACTAAATTCAGTGGTAAAGAAATAGATAGTTTTTCGACTTTCATCTTCCTAGCAATTAGTAGTAAAAATAATTCATATAGCAATCCTATCTGAGTTGTGAAAAAGTATTCTTTTTAACGAACCGCAAAGGACGCAAAGGACACAAAGAAAGAAAAGAAAGAGAATTTCACAAATGATTTAGGATTGCTATAGCAATCCTATTTGAGATGTAAACAGAAGCAATCTGGAAGGCTTGTAAATAAGCGATCCTGCGAATGTTTCGTTTGTAATTCATTTAGGATTGCTATACTATAGTATAGTATAGGAATTTGATTGGATTGCTCACAGGACTTATGCCCAGAAGAACATGAGTAAGTGCGATCGCATAATAAAATTGCAGCTAAGGAATTAACCAAAACGCCCTGAAACATAGTCATGGGTACGCGCATCGATGGGGTTATAAAATATTTGATTTGTGACACCAAATTCCACCATTTGACCAATTCGGCTTTCGTCGGTGCTAAAGAAAGCTGTAAAATCAGAGACGCGGGCTGCTTGCTGCATGTTATGGGTAACAATGGCAATTGTTAATTCTGAACGCAGACTGTGAATTAATTCTTCGACTTTCATCGTTGCTATGGGGTCAAGTGCTGAACAAGGTTCATCCATTAACAGTACTTTGGGTTTAATGGCTAAAGCACGGGCTATACAGAGTCGTTGTTGTTGACCTCCAGAAAGTCCTAATGCAGATTTATTGAGTTTATCTTTTACCTCGTCCCACAAAGCTGCACCTTTTAAAGCTGACTCGACAATTTCATCTACTTCTGTTTGCGATCGCCTACCTGCTATTCTGACTCCATAAGCGACATTCTCATAAATACTAATCGGAAAGGGATTTGGTTTTTGGAATACCATCCCAATTTGACGACGCAGGCGGTTGACGTTAATTTTTGAGTCGTAAATATTTTGACCAAAGAACTCTACTTTTCCTTCTACTTTGACTGGCCCTTCTAATTCACTAATCCGATTGAGAGTTTTGATAAAAGTTGATTTCCCACAACCACTAGGGCCAATTATTGCCGTTACTTGATTTTGATAAATATCTATTGATATGCCTTCAATTGCTTTAGAAGTGTTGTAGTAAAAGCTGAGATTTTTAACTTTGATGGCAGGATTGAGATTATTCATATTTAGTAAAAGCAGTAAATAAGTTTCAATTAAATTTTTTTCTTACTTGTGACTAAGCGTGAAATCAAACTCACACAAATAACTAAGCCAAGTAAGACGATAGCAGTAGTCCAAACCAATTGATTTTTTTCGGGGTCTGGGTCGTTATACAGATTAAAAATTAATACAGGTAACGAAGCTGTGGGACTCAGCAATCCTGGAGACCAATCTAAACTAAATAATGCCGTGAAAATTAGGGGTGCTGTTTCACCTGCGGCGCGGGCGATCGCGAGTAAAATACCTGTAGTAATTGCAGGTAAAGCCGCAGTTACTACAATGCGAAATGTTGTCTGAAACCGCGTCCCACCCAAAGCAGCAGACGCAAGGCGTTGGTCTTTAGGAACTAATTTTAATGCTTCTTCTGTTGTCAGAATCACGATAGGTAACATCAACACAGCTAAAGCAAAGCCACCTGCAACTGCGCTAAATCCTTTAGTAACTAACACAATTACACCGTAAGCAAAAATACCAACAATAATTGAAGGTACACCAGTCAAAATTGTGGTGATGAAGCGAACAAATTGCGATGCTGGGTTAACTTGATTAAATTCTGCTAAAAATATCCCTGTTAATATCCCAATTGGCAGACTGAATATTGAGCCAATCATTACAACTGTAATCGTGCCTATAATAGCATTACCCAAGCCATAATCAATCACTGATTTGACAAACATCTCTGGTCTCAAACTGGAGAAACCGCGTTTGATAATTTCCCATAAAATTGATATTAAAGGAATTAACGCTAAACCTGTGAATGCAAAGGCGATCGCATTCATACTATAAGTAAATAATTGTCTACTTGTTGGCAGTGGAGCATATAATTCTTTTGCCAATAAAGATTCATCTATTTGCGAATTTTGAGAATCGGTCATATCTTTAATTTATGATTTATTTTTATTACTAAACCACCGCACAAATAACCTTGCAGCAATATTTACAGCTAAGGTCAATCCAAACAAAATCAACCCTAAATAACTCAATGAGCCAATATGTAATCCTGGTTCAGCTTCTGCAAATTCATTGGCTAATATTGAGGGAATTGTGTAGGCTGGGTCAAGTAAAGAAGCACTGATTTGAGAAGAATTACCAATCACAAGAGTGACAGCCATTGTTTCACCCAAGGCTCTACCCAAAGCCAGCATTGCTGCACTGACAATACCAGAAAATCCTGCTGGCAATAACACCCGAAAAATGGTTTCCCAACGTGTGCTACCCAAAGCCATTGAGGCACTGCGTAATTCTTTGGGTATAGCAAGTAAAACATCGCGGCTAATAGCAGCCATTGTCGGCAAAATCATAATCGCTAACACAATGCCTGCGGTTAACATATTTGTGCCGATAGGATCTACCGAGTTAAATATCGGTATCCAATTAAAATGAATTGCTAACCATTTTTGTAACGGTTCTAAAGCTGGAATAAATACAAAGATTCCCCACAAGCCAATAATTACACTAGGAATTGCAGCTATTAACTCAACAACAAATGCTAATGTGCTTCTAACAGATATGGGTAAGAAATTTTCGCTAGTGACTATTGCAATTGCAATGCCGACGGGGATAGCAAATAAAATTGCGATCGCACTACTCACTAAAGTTCCATAAATATAAGGTAACGCCCCAAAAACCTGATTACCCGTATCCCAATCTTGACCCCAGAAAAACCCAATACCAAACTTCTCAATTGCTGGTTGAGCCTCTTTATAAATTACCCAACTCATCACAAACAAGATGGCGACGGTAATTGTAGCGAAAAGATATGTTAACCACGTAAATCCTTTATCTACCCAAGAATTTATTCCATTAGTTGCGGTTAAATCTAAATTTTCTTCAGATGAATTTGTCATAAATAGAAATATTAATTTATTTAATTTAATAATCTGGAAATTTTTATTTAGTAGAAGCTTCTTACAGTTACTTAAAAATTTATAAATAGGGAGAGCTATAGCCACCCTATTTATCTATACGAAATTGTGTTACAAATTCGCTTCTATTTGACGGAACTGTTTACCGTTTGTAATACCCGATTGGTAACATCAGATGGAATTCTTGTGTAGTTAAGGTCATCATTATATTGTTGACCATCTTTGAGTACCCAATTAATCCATTTCCTAATAGCATCAGCTTTTGCTGCTGTAGGATATTGCTTGTAAACCATCATCCAAGTAAGACCAACAATGGGATAACCTTGCGCTGGATCACCAACAAATACGCGATAATTATCAGGGAATCTTACAGATGATAAAGCTGCGTTAGCAGTTTGTAAGGAAGGAGAAACAAATTCGCCTTGTTTGTTTTGTATTTGTGCTGATCTTAAATTGTTTTTGGTAGCGAAGGCATATTCTACATAACCAATAGAACCAGGAGTACGTGCTACCAAACCAGCTACACCTGGGTTGCCTTTACCTCTGAGAACATTTGGTAAAGTCCATTTAGGCGCAGTGCTTGTACCCACTCTACCTCTGAAATAACCACTAATATTACTCAAGTGGTTGGTGAAAATAAAAGTTGTACCACTACCATCAGCGCGGACTACAAATTTAATCGGTTGATTGGGTAAGTTGACACCAGGATTATCAGCTTTGATTTTAGCGTCGCTCCAGTTGGTGATTTGACCAGAAAAAATAGCAGGCAATGTAGCGCGAGATAATCTCAGGTTGCTGACACCAGGGAGATTGTAAACAACAGAAACTGCGCCGCCTGCGGTGGGTACTAATATGACACCTCTTTTAACTTGGGCGATTTGTGCATCTGTCATAGCTGCATCACTACCACCAAAGTCAACAGTACCCGCAGTAATTTGACGAATCCCGCCACTACTACCAATTCCTTGATAGTTAATTTTTAATTCTGGATGCTTCTTTCTCACTTCACGGGCATATCTTTCATAAAGTGGAGCGGGAAAAGTTGCGCCTGCACCATTCAGAGTTTCAGCCTGAGCAACTGCTGACAAAATAGGACTCAAGGCAACAGCAGATGCTACGACTGAAGTAGTAAACGCTCGGTACAAAGTGGTGGTCGAAAAGGTCATATTTCTCCGTATTTTGGCAAGATTTTTACTTTACTTGCAGGTGTATATAAATATGTATTATTTAAATAATTAAATTAGTTTAATCAATGGTAAATAACAGATTAAATATGGTTAAAAATTAATTAATCACTAGTTTTTAAACTCTCAATCAACCATTTTCGACAATATAGAAAAATTGGCGAATTAAACATAATTTTTTATTTATATATAGTTAAAAATTACGCTATCAAACTGTTAGCGTGTAAAATAATTACCTGTAACAATATAAACGAAATTATTTCCGCATTTTTAAATCAAAAACTTACGATTGTTAAACTATTTTGCTGTCTTTTAACGAGCAGCCTAATTTCCAAGAAGTAAATTATAAATCTACTCATTGGAACACTAAAACAAATATTTATCTCTTCATAAATAGTGAATGACTGTTACAGCGTTATTCATTCCAATGAGGTAGATTCTTCTAGCCTCTATCCCCTAAAACGCTGAGTCAATACATTTCAAGCAGTTGAAATCATGCTGATATGGAGTAAGTGATAAATTTAGTATTTGTAGTAAAAATAACCTCTTAAGAAACCTGAGAGGTTAATGATCGATTTTCATCAAATTAAATTTTGATTATGAATAGGTACACAAGAAATTAACTATGCAGTTAGTAACAACACTAACTACAAGTATGTATTATTTATGTTTCAGGTTTAATATTGCAGCGATCGCCTAATCTCTACTTTTAAGCTAATTACTTAATTTACCCGATTCATCAAAAAATCATCAATTACCATCATAAATTTATTCAAATTTTAAAAAAGAATTTGCTTTTTTAAAGAAGAGCTTACTTAAGTAGTCTCAAATATTGTTAATTGCAGGTTATATATTAAAATTAATCCCGAAAATGCTGCAATTCAGTAACAAAAAACCGAATTTTTTAGGTTTTTATGGTAACATATTTTACAGCAAACATTGATAACAGCAGTAACTTTTTACCCTAAATTTATACAGATATCTAATATCAGTATATTTGCTGTATAGCTTGAATGAAGAAAGTCAACTTTTAGTTTGATCACCAGTGTAGTATATAAAGCCACGGATTTTCATGATTGCGTTTAGTCAACATCAATACACTTACAATTTTCTGGTATGAATAAGCTAATTGCAGCAATCAAAGTTAAAAATCTTAGCCTTTACTACAACACCCAAAAAATCCTGGAAGGAATATCAATGGATATTTACCAGGATAAAGTCACAGCAATTATTGGCCCTAGTGGTTGTGGTAAGTCTACTTTTATTAAATGCCTCAATCGGATGAATGAATTAGAAGCAGAAGTCCACGTTGAGGGAAAAGTAGAATTTTACAATCAAAACATTTATGAACGTCGTGTCAATTTAAATCGCTTACGCCGTCAAGTTAGTATGGTGCTGCCTAAGCCAAATTTATTTCCGATGAGCGTTTATGATAACGTTGCTTATGGGGTGAAAATACTGGGATGGCGGCCGAAAGTGGAATTAGATCAAATTGTCGAATCTGCCATCAAAGATGCTGATTTGTGGGATGAAGTCAAAAATAAGCTGCATAAATCTGCTTTAGAGCTTTCTGGTGGACAACAACAGCGACTTTGTATCGCCCGTGCTTTAGCAGTCAAACCCAAAGTTATTCTCATGGATGAACCTTGTTTTGGGCTTGATCCTGTCGCAACCACAAAAGTAGAAGGATTAATTCAGAGTTTGCGTTTGCGATCGGAATTAACAATGGTGATTATTAGCCATAACTTACAACAAGTCACGCGCATATCTGATTTCACAGCTTTTTTCTCTACCAATGAACATCGCATTGGGCAGATGGTAGAATTTGGACTTACAAAAAAGATTTTCTCTAACGCCCTTGACGTTCGCACGCGGGAATATGTGTTAACCCGTCTTGGTGGTAAATATGAAAATAGAGGCTAGGAGCTAGAGAAGAAAGTTACTCATATTTATTTTAATTTATATCTCTCTAGCGGTTCTTATCCCAATGAGACGCAAGAATAATTAATAGCAGATAAACGCAGATATAGCAGTAGTCAAGTTGGTTAGGACATCGATAAATGATAAAACTTAGACACCACAAAGCTTTTAACCCTGTCACCTGTCCCCTGCTATAGATGGGCGGTATCCGGTGGGAGAGTAGTAGTTTGCCTAAAATCCTAGTAAATGGTCAAGTGAGGCTATTGCAGAAAGGTAAAGTATTGTCGATATAACTCACAGCTTGGCATTACTTTATCTTTTAACTGTTTGATCAGTCCCATACTGCTGAGTTTATAAGTCATACTCGCATCTAATGATATCGGTTGTCGAGCATTTATGACGGTATCTAATGCTTTGGCTAATTCAGGTTGTTCTTGTAATATTGCTTGATGACGTTGTAAATGAGATGAATAAATTCCGCTTGATGTTGCGGCGGTATCAATGAATTGAGCAAAACTGATTTCTCCGCAACTGAGATGATAAATAGCCAGATGTACTAATGCTGGATGTCCTTCTACCATAGCCATTAGTTGTGTAGCTTCTTGTCCATCAGTCCAATTGAGTCCATAGCGTTGAGCTAAGTTTTGTACCTGTTCTAAATTAAAGTTGTTTAACTCTATTGGCAATCCTACATTAAATGGGGATTGTTTTAATTGCAGAGGTACATAAATTTCTGTGGAGTGAACTATAATCAATCGTAACTTTTGCCAAATTGGTTCTCTTTTAGCTTCCTCATACCAGGAACGAAATAAAGGTAAAACATCTTTAGCTACTAACGGATACTCAAACAGATATTGCACTTCATCTAATGATAAAACGATGGGAGTATCTATTTGCTTTAATATATGGTTACGTAAATAAAGGGAACAACTAATTTTACTACCGATATCTTCATCCCAATAATCTTCAAGTTTCATTTCCAGTTCTAACTGCTGGGTAATGTTGGCGCATAGCCAGCGTAAAAACCGATGTAAATTCTGCAAAATTACGTCGTCAATTTGCTCTAGATTTAAGCTAACAATGCGATAGCCTTGATTTGCCGCATCATGCAAAGTTCTCAAGAGTAAAGAAGTTTTACCCATTTCTCTTGGTGCTTTAATACGGACTAATGCACCGGGTTTTCTAATCTCTTGATAAACCTGCATTTCCACCGCACTTCTTTCTATGTAAAAAGGAGAATCTAGGGGAACTGCACCACTGGGGTAAGAAGGGAGATTTACAGAGTCGGGAGTATTTTTAATCGACACAGGACGATAAGGACTAATGTGGTATAAAAATACAGGTTCTGAGATATTTTTAAGATGATGCTGCCCTAAACTAACTACATTAACTGGTAAATGATTTTTCACTTTATCATAGACAGTTTGAGATAAACAAATTCCGCCAGGTTGAGCTTTTGCGTGCAGTTGCATCAATAAATCTAACCTTTGGGGGATGACATAATTATCTGTGAAAAATGCCTGCTTTGTATTGAGGTTGTCGATGTGTCCACAATGAATACCAATTCGATGTAGCAGCTTATCTGGATTGAGCAAATTAGTGGGGGCGATCGCTAGTGCTTTTTGTATTTTTATCGCACTATTTACTGCTGTTTCTGCACCCTCAAAAGAAAATAGTAATCCTTCGTCGCTTGAGTGAATAAGTTGCCCGCCAAATTGTTGACAATACTGCTGTAAAGTCTGTGAATTTTCTTGATAATTTGCTGCTATTTCTGATGTATCAGCAATACTGCCCACAAACATCAAGGTAGAGTCAGTAACGACTATTGGGGAATTAGCAAGTTCTAGTGCTAACTTTTGATTTACCCAATCCAAATCGAAAATCTTAGCATAGATGGGGTTTTTGATAGTTAAACTGCCTTGATGTTGGGTAACAAGCCCAGACAAACGTAATTCTAGGTACTCAGGGAAGTTTTGAGCCGGGATTGCTCCTTGTTGTAAAATCTGTTGATATAGTTGCAGTAATTGGATAGTTTTGGGAGTATTGCGGAGGATGCGATCGCGTATTGTTCTTAAATGTTCTGGTTCGTCCTGAGCCTCCCAATTATTCACAATTTTCTGTTGCACAATTTTCTCAACCCACGGCGCTGCTGCATTTTCATTATCTGGAAGATATTCTGTTGTATTCTTACAGCAATTAACAATTAACCAACATAGCTTTTGCGTCAGGAATGGCTGTCCACTAGTCCAATATAAAATCTCCTTTAATATGGCTTGTGGATTGCTAACTTTGCCTGCTAATCCGGTTATTAAAGGTTCGCTATCTGCGAGTTTAAACCCTTGTAATTCAATTGCTCGACCAATATTAAAAGGTGTAGAATAGTGTTTATCTTGAATCAAATCTGACGGTGAAGCCACTCCCAACAAAGCAAATGCCAGTCGCCTATATGCTGGTTTAATCGCTCGATTTTCATAACAGTGGCGAATCAAGGCAAAAAATTCATCGGTAGAAAACTTCAAACCCAGCACATTATCAATTTCATCGATAAAGATGACAATTTTCTGCTGAATCTGAGTCAATAATACTGTTTCGATAAATTCATTTAAGCACTGGATAGGCGATAGATCATCCCTTTCTCTTAACCAACTGCGCCGATTTATTTGCAGTTGAAAACCGCTCACCAATTCCTGAATAATCCCCCCATACCATTGCGTAGCCGTAATTTGCTGGCTACCAATGCCGCTTAACTCAATCTCTGCACAGGCAAAACCTTGAGCTTGCAACTTATTCATCGTCCGCACTCGCAAACTAGACTTCCCCATTTGTCTAGCGTTGAGGACATAGCAATATTCAAGTGCTAATAAGCCTTCATAAAGTTCAGTATCAGCTTGTCGCACGACATAAGTGAGCGCATCAGGTGGGAGGCTGCCACCAAGCTGATAAGTGGGGTTGGGTTTGGCAGACATTGGGATTTTATAAATGCTTAAAACTTGCTTCAGTGTTAATTCTCACATGGTTTTAGATTTTTTCATACCTGAATTTAGCTGAACTTAACTAAATTATCTAAATAAAACTGAACTTAAATCGTCCTGAATTTAACTCAACTATTGAATTCATAGGTGAGGCTGAATTTGGCAAACATTGGTGTTTTTTAGAAGAGCAAAGCAAGATTGATTTAATAATTCTCCTAACTAGCACATTTTAGAAGCTTTATATGGCAAAACTTTTAGCCCTCTTTTTAAAAATGTGCTAGTTACATTTGTTGCTAGCGGCGAAAAAACGTGGCTAGTCAGTCGCTCACATCATTCTAGATTTTTGACTACCTGAATTTTTATGAGATTTAAACTCCTGAATTTAAATGAAATATTGATAAAAAAAGATAGGTAGTATTTAAATGTAAGAAATCAACAACTTACATACTCTGTTATCCAGTTAACTAAATGTCAATATTTATGTCAACAATCCCCAAAACTTCCACAGATTCCGTTTTTGATATTTCCCTAGAATCTATAGCTAAGACAATTTCCTACTTATCTATAGAAGGCTTAGGTGAAATCAACACAAATACTAATTTGTTTAGCCATTGGCCTAGTGCCGATCAATGGCAATCCTATCAGCAAAAAGTTACTCTCACCATTCTTCATGAATTACCCAGTGCTGAAAAAGAGGAGATCGAAGCTAATTTAGCCGCAATTGATAGTGATTTTAACAACTCCTTAGAAAAATTTGTGCAGTTTAGCACAGAAGAAAACGGGACAGAAAAAACCTCCCAAGTCGTAAACTATCTCTATGACTTGCTAGACCGTTGTGAATCACTGCAAAAACAAATTTATGAGCCCACTAGCCCTATTCATCACACTTACCCCTACTTTGCCCATAGTTTTCTTCTTTATTTGGCCGTTATAAAGGCTTGTACGTGTTACAAAAATGAGATAAATGAGCCACAGTTAATCCAGGGATTGCTCAACCAAACTATTTTTTATATTTCTGCTGCCGAAAAAAGTGCTTATTCCCAAAGAAAAGCTGAAATTAAACAACGTAGAGGAGGGGCGAGATCTGAATTAATTTATGTACAGGACAGCCTCTTTCAAGAATCGTTAACAGAGTGGTATGATGTCGGCGAGAAATTTCAAGAAATAGATGCTCTCTATCAATACCTACAGTCTAAAGTGCCGTTAGATTATGTCCAAACTATTCCCTTTACTCAGGGTTATGAAATAATTGGACTTCTAATTGGAAATTCTTCAGATGCAAAAACAGGTCAAATTACTATTGAAAGAGATCAAGGAAAATGGGCTGAAACTGTTGAAAGCACCTGGGAAGTAGCGGAATCGAGTGCTGTGTTGTTACTCAGATATGCTCCGCAAGATGCTACCCAACGTTTAGTCGCTGCAAAACTATCTGACAAAGAACAGGAAATGATCGCTGAAGCGTCTATAGCACTTATCACTGGTGTTATTGGCTCTTTGCCTATACCAGGTGCTGCTTTATTTGCGAATACATATGGTTTATTGTTGGGATGGATAACTAATCAGGGTAAAGAAGATCCTTGGAAACAAGTGGAAGATTCTCTGAAGAAATACACTGATCAGGCTGTATTGGGTTTGGAACTAACCATAATCAAGAACGATTTAGCATTTTGGGAAACGCAATTTGACGTTATCTGTAAGGACATAACGACATCTAACTGGAAACCAGGTAATACCCTAAATAGTGAACTGGCAACCCGTCTTATAAACTGTTACGACGCGATCAAAAAGATCCAATATCACCTTTATAATCCCTATAGCCAGAAACATACTACCTTGCCTTATTTCGAGCGATGTTCAACTCTTTACTTTGCTGTTATGCCAACAGTAGTTCAATGTTTGAAAAGTTATGATCTTCGGACGGAATATGAAACTTTCTTCAATCGTACCTATAACTACTTGCATGATGCGTATCTTTCGGCGGGAGAATACAGACGATCAACAATTAAATATAAGTGGGGAGGTTTTTTCAACCATCTTAATTATGTTCGAGATAACGTTACTGGACGGGATTTAACTGACTGGTGGGATCCAAGTGGTCGGTATAATGTAATAGAAGCTCGATACAATCTTTTGTATTGGATTGTACCTTGTTTTTACGAAAGCCAAATGGGTATACGCAGAATGTTTGCTTCATTCGACTCACTCGTGAACATTTATAACCAAAAACTGGGGAAGAAGATGCCTCTCTTGACACCCTTTTTAGATAAAGGACTTAGCAATGTAGCGTCTATGTGTGAGGGTTATGTCAGGACGGCCACTAATGCAGGTTATCCTTCAGCTGGTGTTCGCTTTGGTCTGTTCAAGAACTATTCTCTTGAAGAATTCAAAGGTGCAACATTCTATGTAGATGCCTATTATCAGGGCTTACGTACACAGCTAACAGTAGGAGGCTATCCAGACATCACCAAAATAGGTATACCAGAAAATTGTATTAGCTCGGTCAAAGTTCCCAATCGCTGGAAAGTTACTCTCTATGAACAACGTGATTTTAAAGGAGCATCAAAAGAATTCATAAGTGATACTAAGTATGTGGGCGATGACTTTAATGATAAAGCATCTAGCATCAAAGTTGAGATTGATCTCTACCAATAGAGGTAAATGTCGAACAATAGGGATACCAACTGGACTTTAAGAAACTGTCAAGAAACAACAGGACTTATGTACGCAAAAGCAACGTTGGCTTGAAGATGAGCCGAGTACCAAGAAGCTAAACTAAAAAGTGCGATCGCGGATCTTGTAATGCGATCGCTTTTTTGTTAATTCGACTGCGACGATCGCTTTTATTTCCACCAAGAGATAAGCGATCGCCTTTTTTAGAAGAGAGCGATCGCTTTGTTGTTGATTCAACTGGGGCGATTTCACTACACGCTTTTTGTTTGCCTTTGAAGATGCGATCGCATATTGTTCTTAAATAGACATTAGTATTTTATAGATGCTTAAAACCTATTTTAGTGCTAATTTTTACATGGTTATAGGTTTTGGTCTCCCTGAATTTAACTGAATTTTCAGAGTCCTGAATTTAACTGAATTATTGAATTGAAAAGCCAAGCATACTTGAAATATGGAATTGCAAGTGTTGTTCATCTGATTCAAAGCTAAGTAATAACACAAAATTAATTACACACATTCTCTTGCTGTTCCCCGTTCCCTGTTGCCTACCTTTTTGTGCAACTACTTATGACACATCAAAATCTACCTACTGCCACAGTTTTGTAATCGCTGTTAAGGCTACCTGAAATTTTTTGTGTAGACTCTTTTACGCTTTTGAAAGTTACCTGAACGAAAAATGTAAAATTTCGTGTAAACATTCAAAATGTCTGCAATTTTTAGATTAAAAAATACCAGCGTAATTCCATGTATATAAAGACACGGAGGATATTAATTCCATGAAATCTCTAGCTAAAATTTTTGTTGCTTTTTTAGTGGCTGTAACCATTGCCTTTGGTGGTTTTTATGATCATGCTAATGCTGCGTCTTACCCTTATTACGATGACTATGAACTCTCTGAAAATATAGAGCTGAACCGTAAAACCCCCATTCCCATCAGTGTCAGCATAGATGCGAATCAAACTATAGACCAAATAATAAACCTCGTACACTATTCGCAAAAGTTTGTTATTGAGGTGGCTAACCAAACTAAATACCCTTTAATTCGTGTAGGTGGTTACAATGATTCATCAAATTGGCCTGTTGGTGATGTTAGTTCATTGAATTTAGTCGGACAACAAATTAGTGGTAATTCTATTGGTGGTAGTTTTTCGTTTGCGGCTAACTATGCAATTGGAGACACTGGAAAATATGTACAATTTGCGGCTTCATGGCCTTATATAGGTTCCAGAAAAGTTCACCTCAAAGTAATTAATCAAACTGGTAATGAGCCAGCAAAAATCGCTTGGAAAGAAATGGATGGTGCATATGATAAAAATCTCAATAATGATCCTTTTAAGGCTCGTGCTTTTATCACACAGAAAGGCGACTCAGTTATCTGGGTCTATAACGTGCAGAACCTGTGGTCACTCACTAGATAGATAATCCCAAGAATAAAGCTCAATAATTATCTTTTTGCGGTTCGTGCTAACCTCAGACATAACGATAACTTAATCATGTGTTTGTCTGAAATTCAAGTAACAAAATTATAGACTTTGTTGCTAACAGACTTCCTCAAATATCAGGATGAATCTATCTGTAAAGGGGAGTTATTTCCCCTTTTTTTAATTTCAATTGAGATGAAATAAAGCACTTAATTTTAACTAAGGATGTCTAGATAATGGAATCTCTAATTAAAACTTTTCTGACCTTTTTACTCGCTATCAGCATTGCCTTTAGTGGTTTTCATGTTCATGCGAATGCTGCACTTAAATCAATCGCTTTAGACCAAGCTCAAGTTAGTTTATCTAGTGATTTACATCCCGCAATTCAGCCAAATGAAACTTTAGAAATACCAGTAAATACATTAACCTACAAAACTGCGCTTGAGATCGCCAACAAAACTAAATGTTTTCTTAAACGTGTAGGAGTTTACAATAATTCCTTAGATTGGCCTCTTGGTGATGTTATTCCCTTGCAGTTAGTTGGTCAAAAATCTAATGAAGATACTTTTTCTTTTGCAGCCAATTATCAAATTGACTGTGGATTAAATGCAGAAAAAAGAAATGTACAATTTTCAGCTTTATCAGGGAGTGATGGTCAGAAAAAAAGCAATATTGCCGTCCTGAATCAAGATGGAAATCAGCCAGCAAAAATCGTTTGGGATGAAATGAAAAACTATAATGAAAAATCCATCGATAATTATCCTTTTAAAGTTTATACTGTCATCAAACAAAAAGACCAAACATTTATTTGGATCTATGAAGTTACAGATAAAAAATAGCTTTACTCTCGTGATACAATCTGGCGATGCAGAAATCGCTTTTTTGTGAAGTTTAGACTCTAGCTTAATTGCCGTTCTTTATCTAGAAATTAGATTTTGTCAGAAATTAAATTTGGCTGATGATGTAACTCTTTTGCCTCAACTAAAGACTTCAACATATCAACATCTACCTACTGCCACAGTTTTGTAATTGCTGTTAAGGCTACCTGAAATTAGCTGACATTTTTTGTGTAGACTCTTTTACGCTTTTGAAACTTACCTTAATGAAGATGTAAAATTTTGTGTCAAGATTCAAAATGTCTGCAATTTTTAGATTAAAAAAATACCAGCGTAATTCAATGTATATAAAGACAGGGAGGATATTAATTCCATGAAATCTCTAGCTAAAATTTTCGTTACTTTGTTATTAGCTGTAACCATTACTTTTGGTGGTTTTTATGGTCATGCTAATGCTGCGCCTAAAAAGAATTTCATTGAGGTAGTTAACAAAACCAAGAGATGTGTTCTTAGACCTCCAGATACTTACAGTAATTCCTCAAACTGGCCCATTGATCAGGTTATACCATCGATGGTAATTAGCCGAGAAGTTATTAATAGGACTGATTTTTCTTTCGCTGCTAATTATAAAATTGAATGTCAAGAACCAATGAGAAGATATGTACAATTTGCAGCTTCATTAGGTCTTGATGAGCAGCCAAAAATCAATGTTGCAGCCATTCCTATTGAGGGCAATCGGCCAGCGCAAATGGCTTGGATAGACATGAAAAATTCTAATGAAAAATCTATCAAGATTCGCCCTTATCAAGTTCATGCTGTGATTGAGCAGAACGACGAAAAAATTATCTGGAGGTATGAGCTGACAGCAGAATATGACTTTTTATAATTTTGTTAGAAGGGTTTCTAGGTTTGTTATCATAGTGTCTCCAATTAGGAGAAGCAATTGGGGTAAATTTAAGGAGATTAGTTGTTCAACTTGATAGAATTTCTAATCACATCACTAAAATAACTACGATACAATTGACAACGTGGCTCTACTTCATTACCTACCAGCTTTACCAAACCCATACTCTGCAATTGATAAGCTGAGATGGTTTCCAATCTAACTGGTTTCGTCGAAGTAACCACTTTTTCAAATGCTGCCATGAGTTTTGGTTCATGTTGTAAACTCAACCAATATTCTCGCAAATGATGACGATAAATACCTGCATCTGTTACCGCCTCTGCTAATAATTGTTCCAGGGTGATATGGGGATAAGTTTTGAGATGAGAAAATGCCTGCTGCAACAGATAAGGATGACCACCTACCAATTGCATTAAGGATTCTATTAATAGTTCATCTCCAACTAATCCATATTGCCCTGCAAATTCTTGTGCCTGATCTCTAGTTAGTTCTGGTAATTCAATGGGTAATCCTACATTAAAAGGTGATTGATTAATATTCAAGCGAATATAAACATCCGTAGCATGAGCGATCGCTATCCGGAGCTTTTTCCAATTTGGACGACTTCTGGCTTTTTCATACCAAGAACGCAACAACCCAAAAAAGTCTTCATAAACTTCAGGATAAGGGAAAAGCGCATCCACGTCATCTAGGTAGATAACTAGGGGACTTTCATTGGCAGGCAAGAGGTATTCTTCTAAATAAGTTGTGCAACTTACCTTAGCACCCATACCTTCTTCATCCCAATACTGATCTAACTGATTGGGTAACTTGAGTTCACGGCTGAGATTGAGACAAAACCAACGCAAAAATTTATTCAGGTTAGTCAGATGAGTTTGCCGATCTGCCATCTCTAAACTTAAACTAGCCGTCCGATAGTTTTCTTTTGCCACTTTACCTAACACTCGTTCCATGAGGGAGGTTTTACCCATTAATTTAGGTGCTTTAATCCGAATCAGAGAACCAGGTTGTAACAGAGTTTCGTAGCAGAGAAATTCAATTGCTAATCGCTCCACATATAATTCTGGAACAGCTAAATTTTGTTGACTTTGACGTAAGCAGGTCGCTGGTTTTGCTGCTTTGTGAGTGTGATTTTCTTGTATATTTTTAGGAGTTATTGATTCTGGGATTTGTAAGTAAGATGGGGAGTTAAATGTATTATCCCAATTCCGTTGCAAAGCTTCTTTAAAGTTACTTTTGCGGACTTTTTCTCCCAGAGCTTCTGTGAGCAAATTCCAGAGCTTTGGTGCAACATCTTGACTAATATAGCTTGTTGCATACTGATGTCTAGCTGCAATTTGATCGTATGCGTATCGTTCCCAAGCTCCTTTAAGGACAATGATTTCAATGTCACTTAACTTTCTACAGAACTTAGTAAAAACTGCTTGATTAGCAATTTTAACTGCCTCATCTAAGTCAAAATACATAGTTTTTACGTGTAAAATTTTACTAAATACAATTTTTTCTGACTTGAAAGTAGTGTTAAAGGTTGTTGAAAAAGTGCTTTACTATGATTTTATAAACTTTACTCTTCCCTCATAAAACCCTAAAAAAGCCCACTTCAAAAGGAGGGACTTCGCTCCTAATTCCCCTCTTTTTTTAAGGGAGTTAGGGGGGGGATTAACAAGTGTTTAAAAACACAGCCAACTACTTTTAAAACATCCTCTGAGAGAACACAGGTGTCAGTCTGTGCTGAGTAGTATCTCTTTATTTATGTATTACACAATGCTTACTTATGTAATCTCTGCGATGCTATTGATTATTTCATCAATAGCTATGTTCATAGCAATTCCCTCCCTTGTGGACATAACAGACATAGTATTAACTTCAACACTGGTCGATAAGATTCCAGAATTGTCTTGATCTGATATTACACAATGTTGGAAGTGCGATCGCATCGATAATTTCAGTGTTTTAGTTTGTTTTGGAATGGCTAATTTTAGATACTATTGACCTATAGTTTTAATAAGAATTACTCTATATGTATAAAAATATAATTTCTTTATCCAAATAAATTACCTGAAATTTCTCAGAGGAAATTTGTAAGAAAACTTTAGCTTTGATAAAAATTAACTATAGATGATCTTCAATCCAACTGTTATTAAAAATTGATTCATAAATCCGGTTGTGGATTTTTAAATAACCTTGTTGCTTAATCAATAAGCCGGATAATATCAATTCTCTTACTTCCGGCGTTTCTACTGCACTCAGTTGTTTTAACTGCAAAACTTGTTGATATAGTGCTAATATTTGACTAGTATCACACTCTCCTTTGAGAATGCGATCGCGTATTGTCCTTAAATGTTCTGGTTCGTCTTGGGCTTCCCAGTCTTCGATGATATTTGTGCGGATTAAATTTTCCACCCATGCCTTTTCAGTTTTCTGGGGGACAGAAGCCGATACACTGCGAATTATCTGGCAAATCTTTTGAGTTAAAAATGGTTGCCCGTTAGTCCAGGACAAAACTTCATTCAGCACGGCTTGGGGGTTACTCACTTTGTCTGCAAGTCCTTGCAGCAAGGGTTGGGCTTCATGTTGTTGGAAGCCATACAGTTGAATTGCTTGACCAATATTGAAAGGTGTTCGGCGATAATCAGTAATTAAATCATTAGGAGTAGCAACACCAAATAAGGCAAAACATAACCTTTTATACTGGGAATTAAGACCACGCTGGTTATAACAAGAACGAATGAGTGAGAAGAAGTCATTAACAGCAAAATCTAACTCTAAAACACTATCAATTTCATCTAAAAAGATCACGATTTGAGGTTGTGTATTCTCTGGTAATTGTACTTCTTTTAATAAAACTTCCTCAAAAAATCGACTTAATCGCTGTAAAGGAGCAATATCCAAGCGGTCTTGCCACCAAACTTTTAAATTAACCTTGTCCAACAAGTCAAAAGCTTGCCACAATTCCACAGTTAATCCCTTATACCATTGTTCTGGGGTAATGTTTTCGTTGCCTATTCGCGTCATATCTATAGCAGCACAACAAAAACCCTTTTCCTGTAAATGATGCCTCATCCTTACCATCAAACTGGATTTCCCCATCTGTCGAGTATTCAGGATATAACAAAATTCTCCACTTTTTAATGCTTTATAGAGATAACGGTCTGCGGAACGGACTACATAAGTAGGTGCATCAATAGGCAAACTACCACCTACTTGATAATCATAGGTTGAGGCTTCTTCAGCACTTTTGAGCAGAGCATTTTCAAACTCTAATTTTGCTTGAGTAGCTTTGAGAATTTCTAGGGTTTGTGATAATTCTTGAGTACGTTCTTCTACTTTTTCTTCTAGGGTGGTGTAGAGACGAGAATTTTCAATAGAAATAGCCGCTTGGCTAGACAGGATATTTAAAACTTGGACACGATCTGGTGTAAATGCGCCAGTTGTGAGATTATTTTCTAAATATAAAATGCCGCTCAGTTTCCCTTGAGTGAGTAAGGGAATACATAGAATTGATTTGGATTGAGTGGCGATAATGTAGGGGTCACTGCTAAATTGTCCCTCATTGACGGCATCATTAAGAACTACATTTTCCAGAGTGCGAGCCACATAGTTGATGATGGTAGTAGCCAGCAAAGGAGTTTGAGTAGAAACGGCTGGCGAATATATGGGAATAGACTGTAGGATTGTAACTTCATCAGAATCAATTGTTCCTACTGCTTCAATTACCCAGTTCTCATCAGAATGCAAAAGCAAAAAGCCTTTTTGTGCGCCTGCATTCTCAATCATAATTCTCATTAACTTCGCCAGCAACTTACTAAGAACAATTTCCTCAGCTAGAGCTTGGGAAGCTTTAATAACTGTGCTTAAATCAAGTAATTCTCCATGAGCATTAGTAACCGAAATAGTTGTACTAATGCTTTTAACTTTTCCTAAATTGGTCGTCCCAGTCAAATATTGTGGATATTCATCTTCTAATTGCTTGATTTTGGCTTTAGCTCCCCAGCGAGTATAACAATAGTGAGCATTTCTCAGATATAATTGCCCAATTTCTTCCCTACCTAGTTGTAAATAAAATTCTGCTGCTCGTTCATAAGCTAGAGCTTCTTCATGGATAAATTCATATTTCTTAGCACCTTGAATAGCCTGCTCATAAAGTGTTTCAGCTTGCCAATATTGACCTAATACTCGCGCTTTTTCTGCTGAAACTAAATTATATTTATGTTGAAAGTTTTCTGGGCAATTTTGAGACCAGATTTTCATACTCTCCTGATTTTTGTCTACTTGTTTGAGAAATTCTGCTTGCTGTGCGACATCACAGCTATGATAAGCAGCCAGAAAACTCAGAGAAGAATAGAAATTATGTTGAGGTGCTGTTAAAAATGAGCTAGAAGCTTTGACATACTGTTCCGCCTGCATACCATTAGCAGCAGCATAAGTATAATCCTTTAGAAGATAACAGTAAAATGTCTTTGTGAAATAAACAAATAATATTAACCATTGACTGTTACTCTGAATCCACTTTTCTAAATATTCCTGTTCTTCAGTGATATTATTACCAATTATCAACTGATTAGAAGTCTCTACACTGAGTAATTTACTGGTTAATTTATAAAATATTTCTGTCAGGAATATCGAAAATTGTTGCTGGAGATTTTTGATGGCTACAGAATATTTTTGGTAATCCTGTTCAACCTCTGCTAAATTTTCTCCCCCAAATAATCTGATCAAACAATAATTTATCGCTACATAAGAAGCAAACTCATTTTCTCCTGTATCTATACCTACTTTAAATCCATGTATTAATTTATTTTGTGCAACTACATTCCTGAGATGCTCTCGCCAATGCCAGATTTGTCCATAATACATCTGCATAACAAAGGCTTCAAGTTTACTAATATTAGAGCTTTCTACTAGCTTGAGAGCTAAATTGCCAAACCTATAACCATAATCAACATCTTGTTTGATGCTACATAAAAGCATTCCATAAGTACTATATATATAAGCCGCATTCGGTGGGTTGCCATATTTTAAGCAGAGATTCATCTGCGCTAATATAATCTCTACAAATAAAGGAAAATTTGTCGTATGTGTAGCAGAAACAATTTGTTGTAGTATTTGAATAACAGCTATTTGATACTGATCTGTCATCACAGGTAATTGATGTAGATATTCAATATTATTCCCCTGTAAGAATGTTTGAATTAAATTTTGTTGTTGTTCAAGTTTCTTCTCTATATCGCTGTGTTCTTGGACAATATTTGTTCCCAACTTGCTTAAAATCTTCATGGCAATATCTATTGCCTGATTAGCTTGAAATGTCGTGTAATAATAAAGTATTTGTAATTGATAAACTTTGGCTTCATCGAGAATATTTTGGGCTTGTGCCAAAATTGTGGCAGATAACTCCTCAAATTGCTCAAATTTAGTATTTAAGTACAGCAATTCTAGAGTTTCTATATGCAGTTCCCATGTTAATGTGTACTGACCATACCAGCTATTCGCTGTTAAGAGTTTTAATCCTGTCTCTAGATATTTAAGTGCAGGTTGATAAGCTGTTGATGCTTTAGCTCTTTTAGCTGCTTGCAGATTTAATTTGGCTAATTCATCCTGCTCAAATTGCTCTGTGATTAATTCTGCTCCGGCGTTGAGTTGGTTCACAATATTAAAAATATTTTCTTCTAACTCATCTTCTGGAGTGTTTTTCAGCAACAGGCGGCCTATTTGCAGATGAATAGCTCTTTTCTCGGCTGCTGAAATTAGACTATACGCTGCTTGCTGAACCCGATCATGGGAAAATTTGTAGAGGATAGATTCAGGATACTTGGGAATAAAAGCAGATGATATTTCAGCCGCATCATTTGATATTTCTTCCTGACTCCATAGCAGAGGTACTTGATAATCCTTACTTAAAGGAATAATCAATCCTGCGTTGATAGCTGGTTCTAGTGCTTGAGCAGCAACTGTTTGAGATTTACTACTCACAGTAGCCAGGATTTCTAAATTGAATTGATTACCTATACAGGCAGCTAATTTTAAAATATTCTGGGTATTGGTAGTGAGTTTTTCAATTTGACTGACCATGAATTCAACGACATTATCAGTTATACCTACACTTTGAATTTGCTCAATATCCCATTGCCAAAATCCTCGTTTACTTTCTGTTTGAGTCGGAGTAATTGCAGGATGAGTAAAAAATAAAAGCTTTTCCTTATAAAAGCCTTGTAATAATTGCGTCAAGAAAAAAGAGTTGCCATCGGTTTTGTGAGTAACTAACTCTGCTAGAGAGTACGAATCTTCTAATGAACAATTTAGAGTATCAGCAATTAATTGATTAACATGATTGATGGCTAAAGGTTGCAGTTTGATTTCATTAACTGTAATTTCTGTCTGTTTAATTTGCTCTAAGGTTGCTATTAAAGGATGAGTAGGACTGACTTCATTGTTGCGATATGATCCTATGATCAATAAATATTGATTATTAGCATGAGTTATTAATTGCTCGATTAAATTCAAAGATGGTAAATCTGCCCATTGTAAATCATCAAGGAAGATAACTAAGGGATGTTCTTTTTGGCAGAAAATACCAATAAATCTGGCAAAGAATAAGTTAAACCGAATCTGGGCTTCAGTTGCTCCTAGTTTTTCAATAGGTGGCTGTTTACCGATAATCTTTTCTAACTCAGGAATTACATCAATGATGATTTGACCATTATTTCCCAAAGCTGTTGATATTTTATGTTGCCAATTTTTTAAAGTTATTTCCGGTTCACTGAGGAGTTGATAGATTAAGTGTTGAAAAGCCTGTGTAATTGCTGCGTAAGGAGTAGTTCTTTGCAACTGGTCAAATTTTCCCTGAATGAAATATCCGCGTTGGCGTGTAATTGGTTTGTGAATTTCATTAATTAAGGCGGTTTTGCCAATACCTGAATAGCCAGAAACCAATATCATCTCAGTAGTACCTTGGCTGACTCGCTCAAAGGTAGTTAATAGTTGAGTGATTTCCTGTTCTCGTCCATACAGTTTTTGCGGAATATGAAACTGGTCGAAAATATCCTGAGTTCCTAAAGGAAATTGAGAAATCTGTCCGCAAGTATTTAATTGTTGCAGACAAGTTTCTAAATCTGCTTTGATTCCCCAAGTACTTTGGTATCGTTCCTCTGGAATTTTTGCTAGTAATTTCATGACAATATTAGATACTGTCAAAGGAATAGAGGTGATTAGTTCATGGGGTGTTGTCGGATGTTGGGCGATATGACAATGAACTAACTCCATCGGATCATTAGTTGCAAATGGGAGTTGATTGGTTAATAATTCATAGAATGTCACACCCAAAGAATAAAAATCACTGCGGTAATCTATGCCTCGGTTCATTCTACCCGTTTGCTCTGGGGCAATATAAGCTAAAGTTCCTTCTAATTGATTAATGTGCCAAACTGTCTGATTTTCTGCGGATAAACGGGTAGAAATGCCAAAATCAATGATTTTTAATTGGTCAGTGCTGGGATTATAGACTATGTTGCTAGTATTAATGTCTTTGTGGATAATATTGGCTGTGTGTATGGCTGCTAAACTTTCTGTAATTTTGATGGCAAGGGTGAGAAATTCTGTTAGTTTATATTTATGTTGAGAAATTAAGAGTTTTAAAGACTGACCACCAAAGTCTTCTAAAAGCATTACTAAACTATTTTGATATCGCTTTAAGTCATAGGCTTTAATAATTTTATCTGAGTTAAAGGAACGAATAATTTCATATTCTTGTTTATATCGGGTTAATTCTGTGGGAGTGGGGTAGTTTTCTTTCAGAATTTTGAGGATAATTGGTTGGTTTTCTGGCTGGAGAATACCTCGATAAACTAAGGAGTTAGCACTTTCGTATATTTTCTCAGTTTGTTGATAATTGATTATGCTATTCATAGATAATATGTAATGGTGTAAACAATTTCATCAGGACTTACGCACCAAGATTGTTTATGAAGATTGGGTGTAAGGGTGTGTGGCGTAAGGGTTTTAGATACATACACCCCTATACTCCGGTACCCCTACACCCTCGCCAAAACCTTTGATTTTTCGTTTTGATGCGTAAGTCCTATTCATATTTGGAATCAGGGCTTTAGAACTAAAGTCAAGTGAAAGATAGATAATTTTAGGGGCGCAATATATTGCGCCCCTATCTGTGTAGCTGATGTCAAAGATAAAGCTTGATAATTCTCGGATACCTCTAACTACAACTTAGTGGTATGTAAGGAAAGGGAGGAGAAAAATACCGCACATCGACTAAATACTCTTCGGGGTTACCAGAGCCTTTTCTCTTATGAAAAAATGGAATTGATGTTGCATCTTCTGTCTTTGGATCATCTTCAGCATCAGCCCAAGCTTTAATATCATCAATATTGAGATTATCTGAAGAAGGTATTGGGGGATAGGGAATAATGGCTTGATAAGCAATAGAATTATTACCAGGACTTAGTGACATTTCAATGATATCGCCTTTAAAGGTATCCCAAGATACTTCTAATCCATACTTCATTACTATTTCACCTGTACTCAAAATCGGTTGAGAAACCTGGTGATAACTGACTATTTCTCCTAGTTTACTGGTATATTTTCCATCTTTATCCACCCCATAATATGCTTGTCCTGATAGCAATAAGCCTAAAGCAATTCCCTGCCAAGCTCTACTATTAGGTAAAATCAAAAATCTAGTTTTTTCAGTGTCATATTGAGATTTAAGTGGGTAGTATATATTGAGATTATCTGGTTCTAGATGGTCAGAAGAGGTATTTTGATCAGATAGGAAAATTTCTCTAGCGATAAGACCATCCAAAATATCGATTTTATCACCAACAAATTCATGCCATTTACCTTCAGTAAAAGAATTCCATAGTTCTCCATTATTATTATCTTTTGCGTGTAAATAGGCATACCAGGTTTTGGCAATTAGTTGGGATGTTTTGCGAGTATGTAGTAAAGTTCGGATTGGCTCGTAAAAATTACTTATTTCAATGGAATGACTATGTAGAAACGTCTTGAACGGAGTTCCAGAATTTAGATATTTTCTAGTTAATGTATCTATAAAACCTTCGGGAAAAACTACTCCACTCGAAGGTAAGTAGGTTGCTATATTTGTATCTGCATCGTTTATATTGCACTTATTTATACATGGAGATTTAGGATAATCATTTAGCTTTTCGATAGTTTTATCATCAAGCTGATAGTCAGAAAAATATATGCCATCTGTGGTATTTTCTGGTCTAATTCTTTGTCCAGCTACTATTGTTGTACGTATGAATTTACCTCTAGTTTGATCAGGGATAGGTTCAACTAATAGTATCTGATAATAGGCATTGTCGTACCAGGAGCCAGCTTCCATTGCATCTGCTCCGCTACCTATATGTATTGGTTTTTGTATTGGTTTTTGTATTGTATTTTCGTTATTTGCGTCGGACATAATGATATTCTCCTCTGAGTATTAACAAACTTGAGAAAATTTCAAGCCAAACCGTAAAAGCATCTGGGATTATCCCAAACAATCTTCTGCACTATTTCTGGAGATAACTGCGCTTCAAGCTCTACAACGTTTTTCACAATGTCCGGTTGATGATCCATGTGGGGGTAATCAGAACCGAAAATTAAGTTATCTGAACCGATGTACTCAATAACTTGAGATAAGTAAGGTTCAGCAGGTTCAATGGCGACAAAACACTGACGATGGAAATACTCTGATGGCTTGATGCTTACATGATTTTTTACCTCCCAAGATAAATTTTGGTACTCTTCATCCAGTCGCCAAAGCCAGTAAGGAAGCCAACCACAGCCAGACTCTAAAAAAGCTACCCGCAAATGAGGGTGACGTTCTAGCACGCCTCCTTCAATCAACGCTAATAATGCCATCATCTGTTCTATGGGATGAGAACAAGCGTGCATGGCAAAACGAGTATGAAATCGGTCTGCACCTGTGGTTGGTAAGCGGCTGTGTGTTCCTTCATGAATTCCCACAGCTATATCTAATTCCTCGCAGGCTGTCCAAAATGGCTCATAGGCAAAATCGCTCAAAAGTCTTCCTTTGACGGGGTTAGGGCGTAAGAAGACAGATTTCCAGCCAAAATCAGCTATGCGATGTAGTTCTGACACCATTTGCTCTGGAGCGTGAAGATTAATCGCGCCTACTCCTTTCAATTTGTCTGGAGCATAGCTACAAAATTCTTCGTATAACCAAGTGTTGTAGGCGCGGGTAAATGCTCCTACAACTTCTGGTGGCATACTATCAATGGCGAAGAGCCACAATCCATAAGTGGGATAAAGAAAGGCTATATCAATCCCCATCTGTACCATTGCTTGCAGGTGAGATTCTGCATCGTAGCGATGAAAATAAGCATGGGGATGAGCCTGCATCATCTGGCGATTTCCCTCTTCCCGCATCTGTTGGGATATCTTTTCTGCAATGTCTTCGCCTTGAATTTTCATGTCTGGCGAGGGTGCAAAGTGCTTAAATTCAGGGGCGAGATATTTAGCCCACATCTGCGGAGGCTCAATCACATGGGAATCAGCATCAATAATTTTGTATCCGTACAACATATATACTTACATTACATCCACATTGGATAGGGGTTGAGTTGTTCTTCTGTCAGAGGCTGTTGCAACCAACCCATTTTTACGGGAACATCATAAAGCCTTCCTGAACCTAAACGTTTCCACATATGGCGCATTCCCGGTACAATTACTTTGGCTACTCTCAGTCCAATGTCAGGGCGAGTCTGATCGAGAACGAGCATTTCTAGACCATTTTCTTCCACTATTTTCTGGCAAAGCTTGACATCTTCTAGGAGGTCGTTACTGGCCAGTTGGGGATAATCTGTATAGAGTTTAGGAGTTTGTTGATTAGGAAGTAGATAAGGGTGGTTGGAAACATTCGCAGATTTCCACCATTCAATAGCGAGGCGATCGCCAAATGAGGGATATTGAGTGCTACCATCCGCATTAGCTAACAACAAGTTCGGTAGAATTTGGTTAACTTCCGTTAAAGCTCGACTAATTGCCAGTTTTGGATCAAAATGAGCGCCATATCCCAGGATAATATCTTCTACATATTGATCAGTTCTGCGACTAATCGCAGCAAAAGTAGGAATATTTAGGTCATTAGTAATATCTAACACCCACAATTGCCTGTCAATAGCTTGATAATATTTATTTAAATTTTCAAAATAAGGCTCACAAAAACTCTCTAAATTTACCAGAGGTTTTGGCAAGCGATTGTACCACCATAAGGCTACACAATCCCGTTCAACTAATTCCATAAATCCTTGAAGAATAGCTTCTTCGAGGGTATTACCTGCCGCACAGCCATTGGAGTCTGCCCAACAATCTGGTTGATCTTGGGGATAGCCATAATAGCAGTAAGCTGTTGGTAGATATTTGAATTCTTGATTGGTTAAAGACCAAACTGGTGTCCAGTCTATTTCTCTGTCTATATCAAAGAGTGGGGGAACTTTTTGAAACCAACCTTCACACTCACTATTCCATTGCTCCCGATGCTGATATTGCTGTTGACTAAAATTCATACAAGCATTAGGATGAATGGCTTTGTCTCCCAGTTTTTGGTAACTGCTTTTGTGTCTGATTTCATCTCCCTGAAATACCCCAGAATATCTCTCTATCGCTTCACAAAAAGCACTCGCCTGGGCTTGAATATCTGTTTTTCCTTTGCCTGCACTCCTGCCACCAATATTTTGACGTAAGCTATGCAAATCATCAAAAATACTTTGAAAATGATGCTTGGCAATATATGTATGCGTCAACCCATTTCCTGGTATTCTCGTTAATTCTCGGACAATACCTGTAATTGGACTAATATGATGTTGATATTTTCTGAGAGTTTCTTGTGGTGAACAAGTACGATGTCCGCCGTCATAAATAAAAGTTTTTTGGCGATTTTCTAAAACAATAGGTAGGGGTTGTTTGTCTAATATCTGGGCTTGATCTCCACAACTAGGACATTGGGAACGCTTGACAAGGATGTGTTCTTGGATTTGCAGTGTCAAAGTATCGTATGTGATGAGAGTCCCTGCTAATCTTTGATTTTCACCTTGCACAATCCACTTAAATATTTCTGTCGCCACCATTCCCAATACTGTATGTATTGTAGAATTTAAAAATCCCAATGGAGGAGATAAAGAAATTTGTTTGTGTCTGTGAATGAAGCTGGCGATCGGTCTATTATGCCGTAAGCGAATTGCTAGACATTCCCAACATCCTGTTTTGTCTGGCTCAAATATCGGCCCTATCCACGGAATTGTTCCTAAAGGATTGACTAATAGCCAGGGAGTGCGGGAATGTAAAGCTTGTTTATTAAATTCTTCTAGTTCAGGATGCAGGTAATCATCAGTTAATACTATAGTGACATCTCCAGTATCTACTATTTGAATACCCAAAGATTGAAGGATGACAATTAACTCATTGTGATGAACAGAACCACAAGTTTTAACAGCAACATATACTGATTGCAATCTTTGAGCAGCTAGTGTAGGCTCAATATTCAGATGATGGCAAAAGATAGCTAAATTTGCAGGTAGTGAGTCATGCTGTTCTACCAGATGACCTTTTTGTTGCATTTGAAATAAAGCATATTGAGCCTTGACACTAACCTCAAGTAGATTTTCAAAAAAATGACTATCTTCAGGAGATAATTGTTGAGAGCTAATGAGTGATAATTGAATTATGTCAATAATTTCATCAAGACTATAATGGTTTTCTTTGATTAAAGCAGCTATTTGACAAGAAAGCAGATCATTTAATACAACTTCTTCTCGTTCAGACAAAAGAAGTAGTTTATCCGTTTCTAGTATTTCAATAAGGTAAGCAGGATTGAAATATAATTTGCTAATCATTGTTTTTGAAAAGAATCAATAAGAACCTTTAAGATAGTGTTTAAAAAGTTGTTGGTTATAATTATTAGTATTTTTTGATACTCTTATTAACTATTCGCCCAAATATTACCAAAATTTTGGGCTATTTTTTCAGCTTTTTCTTAAGATTTAAGACTTATGATAGGATTCTGATTTGATTTCTAAATTATCGGTTGAGGTGGGGAGTAATCAAATTAAAGTCCTATTATGCCAGTTCTTGATTATTTAGGTGTAATTATGTAAGATGCTTAAATAATTACTGCTTAAGAAGGACTTGATAATCTAGCGAAAAAGGCAAAATTTACACATAGATAAGCTCTCATGCTAGATTTTCAGGATTTATGGAAATTTCTCACGTTCATTTTTATGTAGAAGATGCTGCGGCTTGGCGGGATTGGTTCGTATACTATCTGGGATTTGCCGCCGTTAATAGTGGAATAAGTTCAGCACACACTTGCACTGAAATGGTGCAGAGTGGTGCTATTTGCTTTTTGCTATCTTCACCATTATTGCCGACAAGTCCGGTTGCCGAGTTTTTGCGCCTCCATCCTCCTGGGGTGGCGGATATTGCTTTTACTGTGCCAGATGTGGAAGTTGCGATCGCGCAAGCAGCAGCCCAAGGTGCGACCATCTTAGAACCCATCCAAGAATATGCCGGCTGTAGGTGCGGTAAAATTGCGGCTTGGGGTGGGATGACTCATACTTTGATGGAAAAATCAGCCAGTGTGAATTGGGAAGCACGCGATCGCCCCATGTTTACCGCCATTGATCATTTAGTGTTAAATGTACCAGTTGGTGAGTTAGAGCCTGCTGTGGCTTGGTACAAAAACGTTTTAGATTTGCAACCACAACAAGCGTTTAAAATTAAAACTGATCGCTCTGGATTGTACAGCCAAGTGTTAATTTCCCGGAATGGCAGTGTACAATTACCAATTAATGAACCAACTTCTCCTAATTCGCAAATTCAAGAATTTTTGGATGTGAATCACGGTGCAGGTATTCAACACATTGCGTTGCGAACATCAAACTTAATTAGTGCGATCGCCCAATTACGTAGCCGTGGTTTATCTTTATTGTCGGTTCCCCAGACTTATTACTCCCAGTTAAAAAAGCGGACAGAATTTCCCTTATCACCCTTAGAATTAGAAGCGATCGCTCAACAAGAAATTTTAGTAGATTGGCAAGCTAATACCCAAAACGCATTATTACTGCAAATTTTTACTCAACCTATTTTTGGACAACCGACATTTTTCTTTGAGTTTATTGAACGACGTTTTCAAGCACAAGGTTTTGGCGAAGGTAATTTTCGCGCTTTATTTGAAGCCATTGAAAGCGAACAAATAAAACGTGGAACTTTACACTTTGAATAAACAACTAGTTTTGCTGATTGCTGCCAAGTTGGCTACATATACCTGAGCATCACTGCTAAATTATGAATGGGAAATAACTTGCGGGCTTGATGAGCCAAGTTTTACTACACTACATGCTAAAGCATTAACAACGGACGGTTTAGGTTGGTTGCTTATTTTGCTTACTTTTTTTGAGAGATTGCTACTGTTTTTCTGGTAGCGATCAGCCTCAAAATTCTTTATCTCGAAAAGGACAGATATAACAGGAAGTCCTTGTTGATTACTCCTATCCTCACCTCATTCATCTTGTAATGAATGAGGGCTTTTTTATTTAGTAGAATTTACACCAATCACACCAATAATAATTAAAACTATTGATAAAAATTTCACCAGAGACATCGATTCTCGAAACCAAATTACACCAATCGTAGCGATGACAGTTGTTCCTAAACCAGACCAAACAGAATAAGCAACGCTGACTTCAATTTTTTTGAGAGCTAAAGTTAAAAAGCTAAAACATATTCCATAACAAACAAAAATTAATACTGAGGGAATAGTTCTTGTAAATCCCTCAGACAATTTCATAGAAGTTGTCCCAGCGACTTCAAATAATATTGCTGTAATGAGATAAATCCAACTATTTATCATATTTATTGATTTATTACAAGATGATAATGGGAATATGATTTTGACAATCAAACAGAATGAATAAAAACTATATAATTTATAAATTATAGATTTCTGCTATTTTGATAACATTTATCCTCATCTGATTAAATTTGCCAAAATTATGTGAATCACATACCCTAATTCTTCAAAAAGTCGGAGATATATCAATAATTCAAATTTATATTCAGTTTACCACACCTCTATTATGGGGGTTTACCGTACTACTAACAACATTCGGTAATCATGATGAAATTGGTGCTAAAAACCGAATTTACACCCCTAGAGTTTATGAATACGATAAGAACAAAGCAAATGATTTAACCCTAAATCAACTAAACAAACTGAGAAATTAAAAGAGGTGGGAATATGACACTAGTACGTTGGAATCCTTGGCAAGAAATTAACACTCTCCAAAGACAAATTAACCGTTTATTTGAAGAAGAAATGCTACCATCTACTTTACTTGACAGAACCTTGGCAAAAGTTCCGGCTGCGGAATTACAAGAAACTGAAGAAGCAATTCATCTCAAACTAGAATTGCCAGGAATTGAAGCTAAAGACTTAGATGTGCAAGTGACTGAAAAAGCTGTCTATGTTAGTGGTGAACGTAAATCTGAAACCAAAACAGAAGGCAAAGGCATTACCAAGAGTGAATTTCACTATGGTAAATTCCAACGTTTGATTCCTTTACCAACTCGCATTCAAAATACCAATGTGACTGCTGATTATAAAGATGGTATTTTGAATTTGACATTGCCTAAAGCTGAAGACGAAAAGAAAAAAGTCGTCAAGCTAAATCTAGAATCTATTGGCTAAAAATTAGAGACGTTGTGTTGCAACGTCTCTATTCACATCTCGTACTGAATCATATCCCCGACTTGTTCAAGAAGTCGGGAATCTTGTTGTTCACGAATAGTTGAAAATTGTTACAAACTGCGATTTCTACCGGATGATTCTTTTCTGTCCATAGGAAAAACTTCAAAATCGAAAGTTGCAATCAGACGGTCATCAATGTATACCTGTATTTTATGTTTACCAGGAGGATCACCTGCTGCGATCGTCCAATAGTTTTGAATCACACCATCATTCGCTATGGTTTTGCGCCTCATTACCGACTCTGTACCGTCAGCAGAGACTGAAAAGTTTTCACCATCATCTGTAGCCCAAGTTTCTGGGGGTTTTGGCAAGCGTAAGACTTCTCGCCATGTAACTTCGCCTTGGTAGTCTTTGAGTTGAATCCGCCACCCATATTTACTACCTTCTTGTAGTGGTACTCTGAATGTGGGGATGAAGTTAACTTTACCTCTAGCATCAACTCTCGCTATCCCAAACTCAGCTTTATCAATCGCAATCGGCTTTTTAGTATTGCTTGCTTGAGAAATAGACCGAGATGATGCTGTTTTATCGGCGGCGATCGCTACTTTAGCATTGATTGGCTGAGAAGCTACCAACCCGGAAACTAGCCAAGAAGAAGTTAGTACAACTATTGCAGTCCAAATTCTCATTAGCAAAATTGTTGGTCATTTACTAGTACTTATTCCCATCCTCCTACCTGGCTTCCGGGTTTACTCCCAATAAACAGGCAAATTGGCAGAATAAATATTGAAGCATTAATAATCAGTTTATAGTTAAATTGACAACATCAATTCAAGTAATTAAAAATACTTTTCTCTCCAGCAACTTAGCAGAACTGCAAAAACTATCATTACAATTTTTCAGTGTAGGTGCTAAATGTGCATTGATTATTTTTAATACGGAATTTTTGATATGTAAGCAATTGCTGACAGTTGGCAATTTGCTAAATAATCATTGCTGCATTACACGTTGCGATCGCAAGTGTAGCAGAGATAAAAATTCTGCCAACTCAACTAACCCTTCGGCTTCCCTTTGTTCTGCGTGGGTAAGCATTTCACCTGTATCTTGGCGATCAAGTAGAACTTGAAGACGTTCTTGGACAGCTTCGGGAAGTTTGAAATGAGTTAGTTCAACTGGTATCTCGATAATTTCAGGCATACAAAGTATGTCTTGTAAAATTGCCACCACTTCTAGAGCTAGTGTAACTCAATATTCTTCAGAGAATCGCCAGTGGTGATTTGGTGCGATCGCATCTGTCTTTAAAGTTCTTCTACAATCACACCGCCCGATTTTAATAATTGAATGGCTTCCTCTTTTTGCATCCTAGCAGTGGCGATGAGGTCTGACCCTCTACCTAAACGATGAAAGACTCGAAGAATTTTCCCGTTCTCATCTTCTATTGTGACCAGAAAATTTCTTGTCGTAGTCATCACTCTACCCGCTTCTATAATTTCAACTCCTTTGCTTCTTGTCTGAACTACAAAGACTTGTCCTTCTTCCAGAACATCTCTATCAACAATTTCATCAGCAGCTTTTGAGCTATTAAGTACAGAATTTGCTGTATCAAAATCAGAAGAATGCGCGGTAGGAATTTTTACAAGTAAACTGCCAGTCAGGAATATCATACTTGCAAGCGGAAGTAGGTAAAGCTTTGAAATAGCCATTTATTTTCGTTGTTTACTGAGTAACTGATTCTTGTATAACGTAAGTAAGATACTCTACGCAATGTATCGTGCGATCGCTCTCATCCAAATATAGAGTTATGATACAAGGTTGATGTGCTGCTATGTTAGATTATGGTTACGGTGTAAGCACAATTCAGCTTTCTACAACCAGCTATGCGGTAAATTGAACAGTTATAATTTGACTTATTACTGTGAAAATTTCCATTTGGTTTGGTGAGTATGGATTTTACAGCCACTTTAAATGAGATTAAGACCCTCACTATTGAAGAACGCATTCGTCTTGTGCAAGCTATTTGGGACAGCATTGCAGCAGAACAGAGTTCCCCTGATATTACAGAAGCGCAAAAACAAGAACTTGAGCGCCGGATTAACGATTACGAAGCTAATCCAGATAATGTTATGACATGGGATGAAATTAAAGCTTCAATTAAAAGACAATAATGGATTACGTTTTAGTATTTCGTCCAGAAGTTCGTGATGAACTCGATGAGGCGTATAGTTGGTATGAAAATCAGCAAGCTGGACTTGGCGATGAGTTTTTGGAATGTGTAGACGATCTTCTAAATAGAATTTGCCAAATGCCAGAATCTTATGCTGTTGTCTATAACGATATAAGAAGAGCTATTTTACAGCGTTTTCCTTATGCTATTTACTATCGAATTGTCTCTAGTCGAATTATTGTAATAGCAATTTTTCATGGGCGAAGAAATCCCACAATTTGGCAAAAGAGAAATTAGCAAGTTACTTTTATTGAATGGAAAAATTACTATTTATCGCCTGCTGTGATTTTGTGCGATCGCGCTAAAATATTGCTTAGAAGCTGAATGCTAAAGGATGAGCTTAATGTCAATTGTTGTTACCCTTAGCCCAGAATTAGAAGCATTACTACGTGATAAAGCTGCTCGCCAAGGTCAAGATGTTAGTATTGTTGCATCTGAGTTACTAGCCAGTGTCCTAGAGTGGGAAGTGCAGGAGTCACAAGAGGCTGTACAAGGTATTCAAAAAGGATTAGATGATTTTGATGCAGGAAGTTTTCGGTCTTTTAATGAGTTGGTGATTGAACGTGCTGTGAGTCAATTTTCACCAGAAGAACTATCTGCTTTTCGTAATTGGTTCGCAGAATTTGATGCAGCTATTTGGGATCAAAAGTTTGAGAAAGATGTACAAACAGGAAAGCTCAATAATCTTGCTCAGAAAGCGTTAGAACATCTGCGGAAATGACACTGTACGGATCTGTGATACACAAAGCAACTCCAGACTTTTGGTATCACTACCGACAGTTACCACGCAATATTCAGGAACTCGCTGATCAGTGTTATGCTTGACTCAAACAAGACCCCTGGTATCCATCACTGCATTTCAAGAAAGTAGGGAGTTTTTGGTCTGCACGAATCGGCTTACACTATCGAGCATTAGCTGTTCAAGAAGAGAACAAAATAGTTTGGTTTTGGATTGGCTCACATTCAGAATACGATAAACTTCTAGGGCAGTAGCACAAAAATAAATTACTGAAACTGTATCTGTAATGCGATCGCTCTCATTCAGAAACTAGAATAATGATATAGAAAAATCTGGGAGATTATTAGGTATGACTCCAGTATTTAATGAGAAATCAGCTATTATCCGTACAGAACGTGGTCTGACGATCGCTGGAACACGCATCACTATTTATGATGTTATGGATCACCTTTTGGCTGGATGGACACCTCAATTGATCCGAAATTGGCTTCCTTTAACAGAAGAACAACTTGATGCTGCACTTGCATATATTAACTCCAACCGTACTGAAGTAGAAGCAGAATATCAAACAGTTTTAAAAGAAACCCAAGAGCTACGTAAATACTGGGAAGAGAAAAACCGCGATCGCCTTGCACAAATAGCTAAAATCCAACCAAAGCCAGGACAAGAAGAGATTTATGCTAAACTTCTGGCTTGGAAAGCTAACCTCGGTCTTATGTGCGATCGCTTTTAGCCAGCATTACCAAATTATACAAATAGCTGATTGTAGTGAATGAGAAAGCGATTTTTGTTGATATTGCTGGCTTTGTGGGAAATCTATGTGTAGTTGATCACAAAGAATATTAACCTATGGGAACAGCACAAAAAGCAAAATCATTCTTACGCGGTAATAAGTTATATCAGCAACGCGCACGTAAAGCTTTACCATTACTTATAGCAAAAGCTACCGCAAATCAAACAATGTTTTATTTTGAGTTAGCTGATGAGCTAGAGATAAATAATCCAAGAAATTTGAATTATGTTTTGGGTAGTATAGGTAACACTCTCCAAGAGTTATCAGAAGAGAGGGGCTATGAAATTCCACCCATCAACCTTTTAGTTTTGAATAAAAGAATAGGTTTACCGGGTGAAGGTGTTGAAAAATTTATTCCTAAAGAAGAATTTAGCAAGCTTACTCCTAAAGAAAAGCAATTAATTGTTGATAGACTACTCCACGAAGTTTACACATATCCACACTGGAATAGAGTTCTTGCACACTGTAACCTTAGCCCTCAACCTGTGAAGGATAATTCAAGTTTAAGTTTATTTGACGCTATTCAACGTAGACAAGGGAATGAAGGCGAAAGCGAATTTCATCAAAATTTGAAGAGTTATATTTGCTCAAATCCTGATGTGGTAGGATTACCTAAAAATATTACTGGTAAAACAGAATATAGTTTGCCTTCAGGAGATACGGTTGATGTGCTTTTTCAGCTTGAACAAGAGTGGGTAGCTGTTGAAGTAAAATCTAGGATCTCTGATGATTCAGATATAGTTCGTGGATTGTTTCAATGTGTTAAGTATCAAGCAGTAATTGAGGCTTATCAAATAGTTATTGGTTGTAAAGCTAGTTGTCATGTTTTACTTGCTATGGAAAATCAATTTCCTACCAAACTCCTTCAAATGAAAAATCTGCTGGGAATAGAAGTTATTGATAAACTTCGGGGCCATTCTCAAACTTGATGTGATATGGAATAAGCTAATGACTAAATAACAAATAGCCATTAGCCATACTCATAAAAAACTCTCTGCGTTTGAATTTACGCAGTCCGAAAACGTGCCAACTCCTCGCCTGTCTTCGCATCGTGGGCGTGGACTGTACACACAAGACAGGAATCAAAAGAACGGGCGACGTGTCCAACTTCTACAGGGTCAGTCGGATCTTCAATAGGTGTCCCTACTAACGCTTCTTCAATGGGGCCGCGTTTATCTTGACCGTCACGGGGGCCGATGTTCCACGTACCAGGGGCAATTACTTGGTAGTTCTTAATCTTACCGCCTTCGATGTCTACCCAGTGACACAAAGCACCCCGCGCGGCTTCGGTTGCGCCCCAACCTTTGCCGTCTTTTTCTGTGGGTTTAATATACCAAGGGTCGTTTAACTTGAACTCACGCAAACAGTGTTCGGCTTGGCGATATAGTTTAACGATTTCGTGGAGTCTGGCTAACTGACGAACGTGAATATTAGCACCGCCCATTTTTTTGAATACATCAAGAATAAACCCATCATGATGTTGCCAAGATTCGCCGTGATTACCACCTGCTACTAATTGACGCGCTAAGGGGCCTGCTTCTAAGCGTCCGAAGTCTTTGTGTAATACGGCACTTGCCCAAGAATAGGCATTCTCGAAGTCTTTTGTATTATTGGCAGTGGGTTTTGTAGTGCGATCGCTTGGATGAATATCTGCTGTCCCTTCATCGTACCAAGAATGGGTTAAATTCTCGCGGGCGAAGGACTGATCCATTAGGCTGTGCGTGTCGGTGAAGCTGTCATACACGCCACCCTTCATAATCATCGCCGCATTCCGCCCTGCAATAGTCGGTTTTTGGTATTTATCCTCATGGGCTAAATATCCCCAAGTGACGTATTTACCAACACCAGCGCCATATCTATCTAGACCAATATCTAGACCCATCCGCCAATAAAAGCCTAAGTCTGACTCACGATGTTTGATGTCTTCATCTAACCAGTTCATAAAGTCATCGTAAGTCTGTATTTCTTCGTAGCGTTCTAAAGAACAGCCTAACCATACTGGTTCTAACCAGTTGGTACGGAAATATTCTAAAATTGCCCAGGCGCGGGTAATGTCGGTGAGGGTGGGGGCGCACATCACACCACCAGGCACCATATAACTGCTGTGCGGCCATTGTCCACCTAGTAGAGCGTAAATCTCCACAGGTTTGGCGGAAATGGTCACACCGAGTTCGTAAGATTTCCCGGTGAAGGCGGAAAAGCGTCTGACTGCTTCATCATAGAAGCGGCTACTGCGGTAGTTTTTATTTGTTAAGTCAATGGCGAACAATCCATAAAAGTAACGGGGGATACTTTGGATAGTTTCGACAATTTGACCGAGGTTTCTGGCTAAGATGGCGTTGCGTGGTACTTCTGTACCCCAGGCTGTATCTAACGCCCAAGATGCAGAAGTGAGGTGAGAACCGCCGCAAATACCGCAAATCCGGGGTGTGACAATTAATCCGGCTTGGGGGTCTTTGCCACGGAGGATAATTTCAAATCCGCGAAATAGTTCGGCGTGAGTCCAGGCGTTGACTACATAGCCGTCGGCAATTTCCACGCGGACATCTAAATCACCCTCGACTCTCCCGACGGGTGATATATCTAATGTTTGTTTTCCCATTTATTTTGTCCTTTGTTATTTGTCATTTGTCATTTGTTGGTGTTGTTTATTAGAGAGGATTTATCTCACGCAGAGACGCAGAGGCGCGGAGAGAATAGGGAGTAGTAGATTTAACTACCTTGATTCAGTCACACCGTTTTTTACTAATGACTAATGACCAATGACTAAACTGTGAAAAAGTCTTCTTCTGCCCAAGGTGGTGCGGCATCTTTGGCGACCATTGTTAAGAGGGCGTAGTCTTTTTTGTTGACTCCTGGTGGTAGTTCTTTGGGAACTCCCATGACGGTTTGGGTTTTAAATACGGTTCCGGGTTTGAGGTCAAAGAAGGGAAATTCTGGTTCTGTACAACCTAAACACGGCATTCCGGCGCGGGTTTTGGAGGAGACGCGGTTCCACAAGATGCGGTTACAGGATGAATGAGTCATGGGGCCGCGACAGCCTAAGTCGTAGAACAGACAGCCTTTACGTTGACCAAATTCGGCGGTTGTGGCTTTGTAGGCAAAGTGGACGTTGCGGGTACAGCCTGTTTGGGTAAAGGTGTTGAAGAAGGTTTGGGGGCGATTGAGTTCATCCAAAGCAATATCGCCGATGCGTCCGGTAGCGATCGCCACTAATATCTGCGTTATCCAGTCAGGGTGTGCGGGACATCCTGGAATGTTGATCACAGGTAAGCCAGATTTGGCGCGGAAGTCTTTACCTAAAAAGCCACCTTCTTGTCGTTTGAGAAATTGTAAGCCTTGGGATTCGCTGGGGTTGGGAGACATGGCGGGAATCCCGCCCCAAGTAGCACAATCTCCAACAGCAACTATGAAGCTGGCAGCTTTGGCTAGGTCGATTAACCAATCTTTCATGGGGCGATCGGCGAAGCGATTCCATTCACCTGTGCCGTTAGGGGCATTTACTACACTGCCTTCAAATACCAAAATATCTAAAGGGATGTTTCCTAAAATGCAGTCCCAAAGCAGGGTTTGTAAGTTATTGCCTAATTCCAACCCCAAGGAAGGATGCCAAAGCACTTTAATGCCAAAGTCAGATATGAGGTCGCATACTGTCGGTTCTTCGGCATTTAGAAACGACATGGTGTTGCCCGAACAGGCACCACCTTGCAGCCAGAGTACGTTAGTCATTGGCTATGTGTTGGTTGATTTTTTATCCAGGTGATCAGCGTTGTAGAGTCTCACCTGTTTTTGATGTTTATTCTTCACCATAAGGTATTTTTTTATTATATTTTTATTTTTTCAAGAAAAATTAATTATCTTCAGGATGATGTAAATATGATGCAGAGGCAATAATAGTTCATATTTTGAAGGTTTAAATAGGTATTTATGGCTATCAAATAATATATTTAGTTTGCTAGTGATACAAAAAATAATTTTAATCAGGAGAGTATGGAATTTTGATAATAATATTGTTAATTCTCCTCTAGATTTTTGAAAATAGAGTGTTTTATAGTAAGGAAACTGGGGGATAAAGTATGAAGTGTAAAGTCTGAAGTCTGAAATTTATGCTTTGATGTCTCACTACAAACCACAACATCAATAAGTTACCCATAATTAATTGCTCTCTAGCGAAATATATGGGTGTATTTATTCATACTTCATACTTCATACTTCATACTTTCATAGCCTTTGGTAGTGAGGAAAATTTTGTGTATTTTGATGGCGGGAATCGAGTAATTTTCTTAATAGCTAGAGTAGGGTAATTATGACACCTAGCATTACAGATTCGGCGGTGAAAGCAGCTGTAGCAGCGATCGCGTCGGAGTCAGCAACGACAGCAGAAAAAATCCAGATGCTCATCGAAATGGCACAAGGGTTTCAAAAGAAGCCGAAAACTGCCCAGGATTTGCGAAATGCAGTTGGATTGTATTATCGTGCTTATGAAATGTCTGGTAATGAGTATCCACTGCTGAAGGCTAAGGCGCAGGTGGGAATGGCTGGAACTTTGCAGATTATTCCCCACACGGATACGGAATTGCTGCTACAAGCCAAGGCTGGTTATGAAGAAGCATTACCAGTTTTACAAGAGTTAGCCACGCCGGAGGAAGTTGCAGAGGCGCAGATGAATTATGGCTTGGTGTTGCAATCTTTAGCGCCGTATAATTTAGCGCGAATTAGTGATAGTATTCAGGCTTATCATGAAGCTTTGCGGGTGTTTACCTGGGAAGATTACCCGCAAGATTACGCGATTTTATACAACAATATTGCGATCGCTTACCTGTCGATGCCAATGGCTTCAGAAAGGGAATATTTACGCCAGGGGTTAGCAGTCCAATCATTTGAAGTTGCTCTCAAGCATATTAATTTGATTGACCATCCCAGAGAATATGCCATGCTGCAAAATAATTTAGGTAACGCTTTGCAGTATTTAGTTAGTTCTCATCCTGTCGAAAATAATTTAAAGGCGATCGCAGCATACAATGAGGCGTTAAAAGTGCGTAATTCTAGGGATACACCTTTAGAATATGCTAACACAATTTCCAACAAAGCTAATGCCTTATTCAACTTACCTGATAATCCTGAAAAGCCAGAATTAGGTAATCCTAACAATCTTTTACAAGCACGTAATTACTATCAAGAAGCTTGGTCAATATTTACCGAACATCAACAGTTAGAACAAGCTGAGTTAGTCGTACAGGCATTAAAAGATGTAGAAGTGGAAATTATGGCTAGTAGTTAGGCTTACAGCTAGATTTATTGTCAGGAATTCAGGAGTAAGAAGGGTTAAAGAATTAGGGGAAGATTTGGTAAATGAATATCCTAGTTATATAACAGTCATTATAAATTCTGACTTCTGACTTCTGACTCCTGGGTGCTGAATTCTGACGATTTATTAACGAACCGCAAAGGACACAAAGAGCGCGTTCGCGCAGCGTCTCGCAGAGAAGGAAGAAAAATGAGTGAGTTATTGAGCAATTTTAGTGTGAGTGATTTTCTCACGAGTATGGTGTCTAGTGACATCAACATAGTTACTGGATTTTTGTGGCTAATTATCGCAACAGTTATCTCGATGATTGGCGGTGCAATTGGCGGGATGATTTTAGCAGGTAAAGATATTGGTTATTCTTTTTCGGCAATGTTGGGGGCGTTATTTGCTCCGGCTGGTGCAGTTCCAGCAATACTTTTAGGTTTTGCTTTATTAACTTTGTTAAATAAATACTAGGAGGAAAAATGTTTGAATTAGGTTGGTTTTCGGCTAAGTTATTTTTCCGAGGTAAGCTATTACGCGAACCTATGTATTTTGTGCAACAAACTGGCATTGGGATTAGTGTTGGTTTGCTATCACTATTAGCACTAGCCCAAGCCGAAATTCCTTTGTGTATTCCTATAACCCTATCTAGTTTAATTACAGGCGCTTTGATGCCTTTCTTACTGAAAGATTTCAAAATGAAGTAATGAAATAGTCAACATTTCACACTTCACACTTCATACTTCACACTTCACACTTCACACTTTTATTGATGACAAACCTCGAAGAATTCATTGAAGAAATTAACCGCTTTGAGGCAATTATATCTGAGTGGGATGAAAGTCAAAGGTGTGTAGCTGTCGGTTTAAAACGAGCAATTGAAGCTTTGCATAAAGAAGCACTGACAAGGTTAATTAAAAGCCTGAAACAAGATTCAGTGTCAGCTTTGCGCCATGCTGCTGATGATCAAGTTGTGTATGCAGTGTTGCTATATCATGACTTAGTTAAACCACCGTTACCACCAATATTACAACGCATTCAAGCCGCCCTTGATGAAGTACGTCCAGGGTTAAAAAGCCACAATGGAGATATAGAATTAGTTGCTTTTAAACCACCAGATACAGTAGAAGTTAGGTTAATCGGAACTTGCAGCAGTTGTCCAGCTTCTAATTTGACTTTATCTCAGGGAGTCGAACAGGCAATTAAAAATTATTGTCCAGAAATTACGCAAGTGGTTGCGGTTGGCGATCGCTCTACGGTAGATAATACCAATACTGGTTTAACTACTCCTTTTCCGCCCACAATTACAACTGCTTGGGTGAGGGTAGCAACAGTAGAACAAATTCCTGATGCGGGGATATTTGTCACCAAAGTTGGCGGACATTCACTGATTTTATATCGTCAAGGCGATCGCATTACCTGTTACCGCAACGCTTGTTCTCATCTCGCATCACCACTGGACGGCGGAAAGGTAGAAAATGGCATCATCACCTGTCCTACTCACGGGTTTCAATATCAACTAGATACAGGGAAATGTTTAACTGCTGATGTCCCTTTACACTCCTATCCAGTTCAAATTAAAGGTGATAAGGCGTTTGTCAAAATTTCCCGATAATCAGGAACCCTTACATTCACATTAGGACTTACACATAAAAACGAAAAATCAAGGGTTGAGGAGAGGGTGTAGAGGCGAAATCAAGTCAAAAGTCAAAAATTCTCTTACTTTTGAACTTTGAATTTTGATTTCTCCGTAGGGGTGTATGTCTCCAAAGCCCCACCCCTGATACCCTTTCGCCTCTAAACCCCATCTCCACAAACAATCTTGCTGCGTAAGTCCTGAGTTAATATCAATCAATAGCCGCTATGCTTATATTATATATTTGTGAAATTTTCACAAATATATAGTTTAGTATGCAGAGGTTACTATGCTCATAGAGTTTAGTGTTGGTAATTACCGTTCTTTTAAGGATAAAGTTACCTTTAGCATGGTTGCGGCTAACATTGTTGCCAAAGATAAGCAACTTGATGATAACAATATTTTTGCAGTTGATGACGAGTTGAAATTACTTAAAAGTGCGGCAATTTATGGTGCTAATGCTAGTGGAAAGAGTAATCTAGCAAAAGCCATGAACTTTATGAAGTGGTTTATGATTAACTCTTCTAAGGAAACACAAAGCACAGAAAAAATTAGAGTTGAGCCTTTTAGATTAAGCACAGAAACCGAAACACAACCATCTTTATTTGAAATTGTCTTTTTATTAAATAACAAAAAGTATAGATATGGATTTGAAGCTAATCAAGAAAGAGTTGTTTCTGAGTGGCTATTTTACGTTCCTAATAAAAGAGAAACTCGGCTGTTTGAAAGAGTGAATAATGGGAATACTGATAAAATCAATTTATCTAAAACCTTTAAAGGTGAGGGTATTCATCCAAAAACTAGACGCAATGCACTTTTTTTATCAGTAGCTGCTCAATTTAATGTCAAAATTGCTGAAAAAATACTATATTGGCTTACTAGAGAATTACAAATTATATCGGGATTAAACGATAAACTGTATTTAAATTACACATTAAGTCGTTTGTCAGAAATGATAGACAATGATGAAACAGAAGTTTTTAGATTAATAAAAAAATTAGATTTAGGTATTCAGGAAATAATAGTAGAAGAAAAAAACAAAGAGTTAAGACAAGCTTTCTCTAGAGAAAATTTTCCTGTTCAAGATATTCCTAAGTTAGATTTAATTATTAAAACATTGCATACAAAATTTGATAAACAAGGTAATTATGTGTCCGCAGAATTATTTGATTTAAATCATCAGGAATCGGAAGGAACTAAAAAAATTGTAGCGATTGCTGGCCATTTAGTAGATACTCTTAAAGATGGTAAAACTTTAATATTTGACGAGTTTGATGCTAGACTACATCCTTTAATTAGCAAAGCAATTGTTACATTATTTAACTCTAATGAAACAAACTATCATAATGCACAATTAATATTTATGACACATGATACTAATTTACTCACCAATAAACTCTTCCGTAGAGATCAGATTTGGTTTACTGAAAAGAACAAATATGGTGCAACAGATTTATATTCATTAGTAGAATATAAAATCCGCAATGATGCTTCATTTGAAAGTGACTACATTAAAGGCAGATATGGCGCAATTCCATTTATTGGTGATTTGAGTCAAATTTTTGGTGAGTCTCATGCCTAGAAAAGACTCAAAAACAACCTCATATCGTGGCTACGCCGACAGAAAAGTTGCAACAAGAGAGTTAAATGAAAGATTTTTAATCATTTGTGAAGGCGATAAAACAGAACCGAATTACTTCAAAAGCTTTCGTGTTCCCAAAGATGTGATAGATGTTAGAGGATTAGGCGCTAATCCTAGCAAACTAGTAGAAAAAGCCAAGGAATTAAAAGCGCAAGGAGATTACGATCAAGTTTGGTGTGTATTTGACCGAGATGATTGGCCTAAACAAGATTTTAACAATGCAATTGCAAATGCCGAAAGAGAAGGATTTAAAGTTGCTTACTCTAATGAAGCTTTTGAACTCTGGTATGTCTTACACTTTGAATTTCTCAACACTGGACTTCCTCGTAAAGATTACAGTGCTAAATTAGATAAGTTTCTGCAAAAGAAATATCAAAAAAATAGTTCAACAATTTATGAGGAGATAGAAATTCGGCAAGCTACTGCTATTAAACACGCGAAGAATCTTCTCAAACAATATGATCCTCCCAATCCAGAAAGTGATAATCCTTCAACAACAGTACATTATCTAGTTGAAGAGCTAAATAAATTTATTAGATGATATAGGAATCCGGTTTGATTTCTGAATTTATTTGTGTAGGTAGGGAATAGAGAATGGGGAGTCGGGAGTATGAAAGAAGCCTGATCTGAATGTACTGATTTTTTTCCCAAATCAAATATGAGTCCTATAGTTAACTATTTTAATCAGGTGGGCATTGCCCACCACAAATTTCTACACCTTAAACTTTTCAGTAATTCGCTTCATCGCTTCTTCGACATTTTCCCGGCTGTTGAATGCGGAAATGCGGAAGTAGCCTTCACCCGCAGCACCAAAGCCAGAACCAGGTGTACCAACTACATTGCAAGTATGCAGCAATTTATCAAAGAAATCCCAACTCGATAGTCCATTGGGAGTTTTCACCCAAACGTAAGGCGCGTTGACACCGCCATAAACTGCGAGTCCGGCGGCGGTGAGTTTTTCTCGAATAATTTTGGCATTTTCTAAATAGAAACTCACCAAAGCCTTTGTTTGTGCTTGTCCATCTGCAAAATAAACTGCTTCCGCACCCCGTTGCACAATATAAGACACGCCATTGAACTTGGTGGACTGGCGACGGTTCCACAGTTTCCACAGTTCCACCTCGGAACCATCTGCGGCTTTAGCTGTTAAGGTTTTGGGAACGACAGTTAAAGCACAACGGGTTCCGGTAAAGCCCGCATTTTTAGAAAAAGAACGAAATTCGATCGCACAATCTCGCGCACCTGCAATTTCGTAAATAGAATGAGGTAAGCTCGGATCTGTAATATAAGCTTCGTAAGCTGCATCAAAGAAAATAATTGAACCGTTGGCTTTGGCGTAGTCTACCCAAGCTTTGAGATGTTCTTTGGTTGCAGTTGCACCAGTGGGGTTATTGGGGAAACAAAGGTAAATTAAATCAACTTTTTCCTGCGGAATTTCCGCCGTGAAGTTATTTTCTGCTGTCACTGGCAGATATACTAAGCCTGCAAACTCACCTTTATCATTGGCTACACCTGTATGACCTGCCATTACATTGGTGTCTACATATACAGGATACACAGGGTCAGTCACAGCAATGACGTTGTTGTTACCAAAGATATCGAGAATATTACCAGTGTCGCACTTGGAACCATCAGAAATAAAGATTTCTGACGCATCGATGTCTGCGCCGCGTGCTTGAAAGTCCTGAGCCGCAATTTTTTCCCTTAACCAAGCATAACCTTGTTCTGGCCCGTAGCCTTTAAAAGTTGCGCGATCGCCCATTTCTTCCACAGCTTTAATCATCGCTGTGCGGCACGCTTCTGGTAAAGGTTCGGTAACATCGCCAATTCCCAAACGAATAACTTTAGCATCAGGGTTAGCTTCCGCAAAAGCATTTACCCGCCGCGCAATTTCCGGGAACAGATAGCCAGCCTTCAGCTTCAGGTAGTTGTCGTTAATCGTCGCCATATTAGATAGTGAAATACGCACTACAACAGCTTACAGCTAATTGCTCTTGACTATGCCTAGTACAATAAGGCAAAAGTAAAAAGGCAAAAGTAAAAAGAAATAATGACTGTAACACAAGCCTTTTAGCAATTTCTTATGGTCTGTTTATTTACGCCGACCTGTACTAGCTTGATATCCTGGAAGACAAAATGCGACCAACCAAATCTGTGTAGCCAGACTCACCTCAAATCAAGAAAATTAACACTCTCTTACTTTCTGCGCCTCCGCGTCTCTGCGTGCAATAAATTCCTCTCTAATCCTCCACCGCCCCCAGTGCCTTCAAACTTAATATCTCCGCCTGAGTTAACCCCTGTACATCCTTAATCTTCAACCCTGCATATAACTGATGGTTGAAAGTAGCAATACACTCCCCAGACTGCACATCCCACAGTTTCACTGTCTCATCACCACTCCCACTAGCCAGAGTTAGACTATCCCCATTCCAGGCTACTGACATAATAGAACCGCTATGACCGGTTAGAGTCAGGCGGCACTCCCCAGACTGCACATCCCATAGTTTCACTGTCTGATCTCTACTGCCACTAGCTAAGGTTAGACCATCCCCACTCCAAGCTACTGAGTAAACCCAACTGCGATGACCGGCTAGAGTCACGCGACACTCACCAGACTGTACATCCCACACTTTTACTGTTCCATCATCACTGCCACTAGCCAAGGTCAGACCATCTCCACTCCAACTGACTGAGTTAACACAATCACTATGACCAGCCAGAGTCAGGCGACACTCACCAGACTGCACATCCCATAGTTTCACTGTCCGGTCTTTACTACCACTAGCTATGGTCAAACCGTCCCTACTCCAAGCTACTGAGTTAATCGAACCAGTGTGACCGATTAAAGTCAGGCGACACTCACCAGACTGCACATCCCACAATTTCACTGTCCGATCTAGACTGCTACTAGCCAAGATCAGACCATCTCTACTCCAAGCTACTGAGATAACTGCACCAAAATGACCAGCTAGAGTCAGCCAGCATTGCCCAGACCGCACATTCCACAATTTCACTGTTTTATCAAAACTACCACTAGCCAGGATCAGACCATCCTTACTCCAACTGACTGAGTAAACCCAACTGCGATGACCGGCTAGAATCAGGCGACACTGACCAGACCGCACATCCCACAACTTTACTGTTTTATCATCGCTGCCACTAGCCAGGGTTAGGCCATCTCTACTCCAAGCAATTGAGTTAACCCAATCGCTATGACCAGCTAGAATCAGACGACAATCTCCAGACTGCACATCCCACAGTTTAACGGCCTTATCTTTACTGCCACTAGCCAAAGTTAGACCATCTCTACTCCAGGCTACTGAGTTAATCAAACCACCATAATCGGTGGCTAGAGTCAGGCGACACTGACCAGACTGCACATCCCACAACTTTACTGTTTTATCATCACTACCACTAGCTAAGGTTAGATCATCTCCACTCCAGGCGACTGAGTTAACCGAATTGTTATGACCAGCTAGAGTCAGGCGACACTGACCAGACTGCACATCCCACAAATTTACTGTTGTATCACTACTGCCACTAGCTAAGGTTAGATCATCTCCACTCCAGGCGACTGAGGAAACCGAATTGTTATGACCAGCTAGAGTCAGGCGACACTGACCAGACTGCACATCCCATAACTTTACTGTTGTATCACTACTGCCACTAGCTAAGGTTAGACCATCTCCACTCCAGGCGACTGAGGCAACCGAATCTTTATGACCAGCTAGAGTCAGGCGACACTGACCAGACTGCACATCCCACAACTTTACTGTTGTATCACTACTGCCACTAGCTAAGGTTAGACCATCTCCACTCCAAGCGACTGAGGAAACCGAATCTTTATGACCAGCCAGAGTCAGGCGACACTGACCAGACTGCACATCCCACAACTTTACTGTTGTATCACTACTACCACTAGCTAAGGTCAGACCATCTCCACTCCAAGCAACTGAGTTAACCCAATTGTTATGACCTGTGAAAATTGACAACTCTTTTCCTGTGTTAGCATTCCATAGCCTCACCCTACCATCTGATTCTCCGGTTGCCAACACTTTCCCATCAGGACTAAAAGCAACTGTAAAAACATTAGTTAACACCCTAGCAAAGACTGATTCCTGTAAATCTGCTCCAGTCAAGTCAACACGATACAAACTCACCCGACTAAAATCTATACCAGGAATTACTGTCTGACTCAAATCCTGTTTTTCTAAAGCCAAAGAATTACCTTTGGTAAGTAACTGCACTGCATTACTACCACAGTAACCGACTTCTGTTTCAGTTTTACTTTTAGTTGCTTTGACTACCTCTAACAAGCGTTGATTAGCTGATGCTGACAACATCGGCCCCATTAAATCTAACACCGCTTTTGCTAACAAATTTTTGCCAAAAGTTTGAACTAAATCTACATCACTAATTCCTTTGTCATAGGGCATATCATTGACAATTTCCCGCAAATCATCAGCTAAAATCCCCAATTCTCGCGCAAATTTATAAGCCACAAAAAACTCTAACAAAGACCGATGAGCAGGATAATAATCACCATCAGCATTACGAATCAACATAGTTTGACCCATCATGTCATAATGCCAATGGTCTAAATCTTTTTGTTCCTGTACTTCCTGACTAAAACAACGGCGAATCCGGTCAGGAAACTCCTTATAATTGAGAGTCATCCTTTCCGTAGAGAGCATTTCCCAAGATAATTCACACAAGAAATATAACTTCTGTGCCATTGAGGTAAAAGTACGTGCAGATTTAATATCACGTTCCATTTTGTGACGCACTGCATACAAATAAACACGGGAAATATCTATCGGCTTTCCTGCTTCAATCTCCGGTAAAGCTTCAATAATTAAATCAATCATCACCGGACGACGCGCCAAATCTAACAATTGTTGATTTTGAGTAATATAGTCAACGGTTTCTGGTTGAGTTTTAAAACTGATAACTTGTCGAATTTGCTCATCGTCTAATTTTTCTAATTCTAAAACCTCAAATTGTGGCGGTTCTCCAGTTAAATTTGCCACAGAAGCTTTTAACTCAGCATTTAATAACCTGCGTCCTTCCAAAGCTTCCGGGAAGTGTTCGGTGCGACAAGTTAAAATCGCCTTTGCACCAGGAACAACCACCTTAGCCAATTCCCAAAAATTATTAATCATGGCTTGACGATCTACCCTTGCAGCCATTTCGTCAAAGCCATCAAAAATTAATAATAATTTCCCCATCCGATTTAGCTGCTCAAAAGCCGCATAATTTGCTAAACCAATCTGATGTTTCCGAAAAAAGAACTCCGAAAATAGAGATTCAATTGTCACCGCTTTCGCATAATCCCGCAAAGGAATCACTAAAGGAATACGCGGTAAAGGTGAACCATCTTCTTTAGCACGATGATATTTTTTTAAAGCCTCCCAAGCGTAATGGAAAGCAAACCAAGTTTTACCTGTACCAAATTCCCCTAAAATTGATAAATGTTCCTTAACTGGGTCAGCTAACCAATTATTAACATAGCGGTCAATCCAACCGTCTTCTTTACCATATCGGCTAGTCCCAATGCGCCGCTTAGTAACTAAATCAACTTCTTCTTTAATACAAGCCAAAGGCACATAATATTTATCTATTCCCTTTTCTGTCACCTGGTTTGCTAACCATTCAAAATAGCCACTAAAATCAGCATCAGCTTCGATTAATTCATCTAATGTATAACAATAAACTCCTGAATCATTAGCTTGTGCTACTTCCTGTCTGGCTAACTTGCTAACTCTCCGGGGTGCAACTACCCAACCTTCATCAGTTTTATATTTTTCTCTTCCTTGTTTAACAGCATTCACATCATGAATACTTGCTTCTCTCTCCACACCGCGAATAAAAATCCGGTCATACCCCCGGCGTTTCGGGATATTAATAATCCATTCAAAGTATTCACTTTCTAAAACTTCATTTGTTTCAAATTTATAACCGAGCGCATCAAACCATTCACGTAACCTTTTAGCCAAATCCGTCTCTCTCACTGCTGAAGACGGTGGTAATAATTGCTGATTACTTTGGATTAATTGGTTAATTTGTGCTTGAATTATAGCTAAACTAGGCTGATTATGAATATCTTCGCGCAGCCTTTCTAAGCTAGTTTGTAAATTATCAAATCTATAGTCTTGTAAAATTTCCGTTGCTGTTCTGGGGCGTTTAGCAATTTCCAAAAATAATCGTGCAAATTCAGCCACTTCTCGCTGATAATCAATATTCTGCTGTATGATTTCGTCGCCAATTGCGTAACCTGCAACATATTCATCCAAAGTTTGCAGAAAATTAGCATTTGGATTTTGGCTAAATGCTTGGATAAATTCTTCCTTAATTTTTGCTTCACGAAACAGTTTTAAAATAACTTCTGGTTTACCTACACCATATTCAATTAAAGTATAAGCATAAACACCCTCACAATCATTCGGTGGTGTATCTGGTTGCAACCCAAATTTTTGCAGTATTTTTAATACTGTTTCGTTACGAATAGCTTTATCTTGAACACGCTGAACACCCTGAGCAACCAATTCACTAATAATGTCATCAATAATAAACATCGTATTGATAGTTTCCTAAATAAAATAATTAATACCAATTTAATGTGAAGTTGCACATATTTCGATCCCCCTAAATCCCCCTTTTGAAGGGGATGCTCAAGGGGATCTGATTCTATGCAGCTTCATAAAAAATTGGTATAAGCTAATATAGCAACCCTATCTGAGTTGTGAAAAAATATTCTTTTTAACGAACCGCATAGACGCGTTAGCGGCTTCCCGCAGGGTAGGACGCAAAGGACACAAAGAAGGAGAATAAAGAGAAGAAAGATAATTTCATAAATGATTTAGGATTGCTATAGATATAAAAATAATTAGATAACCGACTTTTGATAATAGAGAGGTTTCTTGCCGCCCATCAATTGATGAATGAATAAAATCTTCAATCTTTGTTAAAAAAATACAACTTGTCACTTTATACAGTGTATTTTGCGTAGTAAGTGCTAAAGCAAATTTTTATATTTAATTTATCTTTATTACTCAAATTTCTGCATAAACCAAATATCATTTTCAGTCAAATTAGTTACATCCAAACAATCAAGATATGGCAAAATCTGTATATTGGCGCAGTTCTTCGGGATGGAAACCCAAAACAATATCTTCGTGCGGAATACCTGCTGCTAACAATGCTTCTGCCACTGGCTCAGATGTGCCATCGTATTGAATCCACACTTTATTATTAATGATATCTATATGCACTATCGAACCATGCACACGCCGCACCCCATCCCAACCAACGTGTACAACTTCGTAATGGTCTCGCTCTGAGTCAATCACTGCTTCTGTATCTATTTGACCATTAGCAGGTTTGTGACCAGCATATTCAAATATTAATTGACGAATAATTTCCCGATAGCGAGTTAGTTTATCCATTGAATAATTCTCTCTAGTTGCTCATCAAAGACAATTACATTTATTCCTATGTTAGTGATAATTAGCTGACCAAAGCGTTCAGACAATATACCTTCGTAAACTCGTTTAGGAACTGCTAAATATAGTTTGCGTGTTGGTTCTAATTCTTGCAACACAGTGCGGTAAACCTCATATTGTCCCACAGCTTCTTGCAAGTCACTCACAGGAGAAAGACTGAGAAAACTTTTGATTTCAACAGCTATTTTTTCATTATCTCTCTCAGCAGCAATAGTAACTTTTTCTGCTCCAATATCTATATAAAGCTCTCTACCACCATAAGCAAGGTAAAGAGGATCGTTGGTTATTATCCAGCCATCTGTGATCAGTGCTTTGATGACTGCGGTATGATATATATCTCTGGCAGGCATTCGTTGAAGTTTACTCCTCATAGCAGTAGGCAAGTTGGTTAGTACATTGGTAAATAATGAAACATCGAGTAGGCAAAGGCTTGTAACTCTTACTCAAAGTATAATTTTTGTAAAAAAGCGATCGCCTCTTTTCAAATACAAGATGCGATCGCTTTACAAAAATTTAGATAACAGCAATAAGTTTGACAAGCCTCAAACAAAACTAGTTCCTAGCCTCTAGTCCCTAGTCCCTATTTCAGCTTTTAAACATCCTGTTCACTTAACTCGCGGGTGATATGGTCAAATGGCTCTTCAACAAAAGCCGCATTAGCTACGCCTGCTGCTGCTACTTGTTCTTTGACGAGATCCTTCATGATTTGTACACCACGAACTGTCGGCCCAATAGGTACACCTAAAGAATTGTAAGTTTCTCTCAAGCCTTGTAACACACGCTCATCCAACACATTGGTGTTACCCGCAACTAGCGCATAAGTAGCGTAGCGGAGGTAATAGTCCATATCGCGTAAACAAGCCGCATAACGACGAGTTGTATAGGCATTTCCACCGGGACGAATCAATTCTGGTAATTCTTCAAATAATTTAGAACCAGCCTGCTTGACAATTGCAGCCGCATTTGAATTGATAGCAGCCGCCGCTTGTACCCGTGCTGTACCACTTTCAAAATAAGATTTCAGACTGTCGATCGCATTCCGGTCAAAATAACGGCCAGCTACGTCATAATTCTTAATTAAAGTTGTAACTGCATCGCGCATTCCTTTTCTCCCAATCTTTACTATCTATGGTTTGATATTTATTTGGCTGCACTTACGCACCAGTAAATTTTTGTGCTATTTAAAATAAGTTCTGCACAAAAACAATCTATCCGCTACTTAAGGATTCTATGCCAAAGTTGCCCCCGATGAAATGAACTTTCTTGTTTTTACAGATGCCGCGCGAAAGGTTAATATAACCTGTAATCCAGGGAATCTGTAACAAAGACTACATAATTATGTAATCTCAAATCTTTACGATAATCCAGGTGTGTCACAACTTGGTGTGGATCAGTAGGGTTAGAATGCTTTGGCAGATTCTGGTTTTACAATAGGAAATTGGCAGAGAAGGAGTAAAAATGACAACCCCACAAGAAGTCTTGAAATTGATCCAAGACCAAAACATTCAGATGATTGATCTGAAATTCATCGATACACCAGGAACATGGCAGCACTTAACCGTGTACCAGAACCAAATCGATGAAAGTTCATTCACTGATGGCGTACCTTTCGACGGTTCCAGCATTCGGGGTTGGAAAGGTATCGAAGAATCAGACATGACAATGGTGTTAGATCCCAACACAGCTTGGATCGACCCATTCATGGCAGAGCCAACCTTAAGCATAATTTGTAGCATTAAGGAACCCCGTACAGGGGAATGGTACAACCGTTGTCCACGGGTTATTGCCCAAAAAGCTGTTGATTATCTAGTTTCTACTGGTATTGGTGATACCACTTTCTTTGGCCCTGAAGCTGAATTCTTCATTTTTGATGATGTCCGCTTTGACCAAACCGCCAACTCCGGCTACTACTATGTAGACTCTGTAGAAGGTCGTTGGAACTCTGGTAGACAAGAAGGCCCCAACTTGGGTTACAAACCACGCTTCAAAGAAGGTTATTTCCCAGTTTCGCCGACCGACAGTTTCCAAGACATTCGCACAGAAATGTTGCTGACAATGGCAAAATGTGGTGTCCCCATTGAAAAACAACACCACGAAGTGGCAACTGGTGGTCAGTGCGAACTCGGCTTCCGCTTTGGTAAGTTAATTGAAGCGGCTGACTGGCTGATGACTTACAAATATGTCATCAAAAACGTAGCTAAGAAATATGGCAAAACCGTTACCTTCATGCCAAAACCAATTTTTGGCGATAACGGTTCCGGTATGCACTGTCACCAGTCCATTTGGAAAGATGGCAAGCCTCTATTTGCTGGCGATAAGTATGCTGGTTTAAGTGAAATGGCACTACATTACATTGGTGGCATTCTCAAACACGCACCAGCACTATTGGGTATCACCAACCCCACCACAAACTCCTACAAACGTCTCGTACCAGGTTACGAAGCACCTGTTAACTTGGCTTACTCCCAAGGTAATCGTTCTGCTTCTGTGCGGATTCCTCTCTCTGGCACTAACCCCAAAGCAAAACGCCTAGAGTTCCGTTGTCCAGACGCTACTTCTAACCCTTACTTGGCATTTGCGGCTATGCTTTGTGCTGGCTTGGATGGTATCAAAAACAAAATTGATCCCGGCGAGCCTCTAGATAAAAATATCTATGAACTGTCTCCAGAAGAGTTGGCAAAAGTTCCTTCTACCCCAGGTTCTCTAGATAAAGCATTAGCAGCCTTAGAGAATGACCACGCCTTCTTGACCGACACAGGCGTGTTCACAGAAGACTTTATCCAAAACTGGATTGACTACAAACTAGCTAATGAAGTTGAGCAGTTGCAGTTGCGTCCTCATCCTTATGAGTTTTATCTCTACTACGACTGCTAATTGTATTCAGTAGTAACTTTTGAAAGCCACCTCCAGAGGTGGCTTTTTTTATGATTTAACGCTCTTGACAACTCTTTCAACCTAGCTCATCGAAGCGTTGCTGCTGCCATAAATCGCGCGTGCAGTTTGGTCTACCTTGCCTTGAATGGGATTCCAATAATGGGAAACTTCTTCAGGAAGACCAAGTTCTTGTGCCGCACGCATCAGCATTGATTGTTGACGGTTTTTAACTTGTTGATGTTGGCGTACCATCAATGCACGAGATTTTTCTTGAATAGACATACTTCAGTCCCCCTTAAGGTTTAGTTATATTTTTTAGCTGATAGTTCTTTCATTTATTAATATAGCAAAAATTCTGTAGCTTAAGCTACCGTTTTTGTTTTTAAGCCGATAAAGAAAGAAAACTTAATATTTAAGGGGCTGTGATGAGTATTTTTGCGTGAGGGAAAAACCCAAAAGTCATGATTTTCTGATATTTGTACCAAAAATTACCTTTAGAAAAATCAATCATTTCGGTTTCCGGCAAGTAAAGAAAAACTGAGATAGCATCAAAAATGACAGTTAATAAAACTTCATACTATGACAGTTACTTATCCACGGAAATTTCAAGATAATCTAGGTGCGAGAGATATCTTAAAGCGGGTAGTTGGCGATCGCGAATTACACCTGATAACCCTAAATCGCTACCGTTACAACGAACAGCGCAGTTGCAAAGACTTAACAGAAGTAATTGAAAAACTCAACGGACAGCCACGAGAACTGATCAAGGATTTATCGCATCACATTGCAGATGAAGCGCGTCATGCTATGTGGTTAACCGATTTATTAATAGACCTGGGAGCCGATATCGGTACGCCCCCAGGAATTTCTTATATTGATGAATTTGAAAAGCTTATAGACCAATCTTCTTATGATGAAGCAGGGACGCTAGAAGATGGTATTATTGCTCCCCTAGCAGCAATTAACGTGACTGAAAAACGCGGCTGTGAGTATTTCTCTGCTCACATTTATGCCCTCAAGCAAGCACCACAGACCGAAGAAAACATCAAAATCCGCGAAACCATCGAAAAAATTCTACCAGAAGAAGCCGGACACGTCCGTTGGGGAAACCGTTGGTTAGGCAAAATAGCTGATAAAAGTCCAGAACATCGGCAAAAAGTCGAGCAAGCCAAGCGTAAATATGCAGCAATAGAACAAGCTGCTTATGAGTCAGGGATGGATATTACCCTGGGTGCAGAACTTCGACGTGTAACAAGACTGGTGGAAGTAGCCAATACGATGCCACTCTGGGAACGTCCCCAATACTTGATGGAACGCTTACCCCAAGCTTTACTCGCCCCTGAATTGCAATTTACCAGAATTCAAGCAGCACAAAAAGCTTGGCAGCGTAACCCACAAGAATTTATGGAAAAGTTTGTGCCAATGTTCATCAACGGCATCAAAAAGAGCGAGATAGAAACAGAGAAACATTAGTGAGGAAGTATGCAAAACACTTCTCAAACTCTCATTTCTGAATGAACCCTGTACCTCTGTGGTTCGGTTCTGAATACTCAAATCTCAACAGTATCAGCCATTTGTCCTGACTAATTAAGACTTACGCATAAAAACGAAAAATCAAGGGTTTGGGCGAGGGTGTAGGGGTACATAGGTATAGAAGTGTATGTATCTAAAACCCTTACACCCTTACACCCAATATTCATAGACCATCTTGGTGTGTAAATCCTGCTAAGGACAAAGGACAAATGACTAATAACTGATCAAAACCCCGCGATGGGATCAGGTTGAGATTGGAGATATTGTAAAAAGCTGTGCAGTTCTTCTTCCGTCAGCAAAGTACGTCCCCGTTTACCGTAGGTTTTAATCAGATGTTCTCTTCCCTGTTCTGGTGTCCAGCCTAAACGTTGCAACTCCACATCGGTTTTTGCAATCACATCAGACAAATCGACTGCTTCTGCTTTCTTTTTTCTTTTACTGGTGGTTGTGGAAGTAGTTGCAGTTTCAGAAGAACTATAATTGCGGGGTGTAAATGGAGTGACATTACTTGCAGTCATTCCCGAAAAAGCAGGTGTTTCTGGCTGATGCGGAACTTCAATTTCTAAATTATCGACAGAGGGAACAAACGCTGGCTCTCGATTGGGAGTTAAAGGTAAGCTAGGCGTTAAATCTGGGGTATGAGTATCAATGCTTAATGCTTCCGCAGTAAATAAATCGGGTGTGATAGTTTTACTACTAGCAGCGACTGGAGATATTTCCGGTTTACTAGTCACTAATTCCAAATTCTTATCGGGGGTAGCTGCATAAGTTGATTCTACTGTTGTCTGAATCACAGGCATAGGAGCTACAGAATTTGTCACTTGAGGTAATGATTCTGCCTGAGTTTGTGGTTTATTTTTTACCCCTAATACCATCAGCGCCCGGTTGCGGGCTTGGTCTTCTGCGGCTTCTACGGTTTCGGCGGCGGCTAAACCAGTAGCACGGATTACACCGTCAATCTGCACACTGGCTCTAACAATATATTTGCCTTGAAAAATGTCTACTAATTCGGAAGTTAAACTACCGTTGGGATACAAGCTCTGAAATTGAGCCAACATAATACTGTCACCAAAATCTAATGTCTGCTAAATCACGGGGTTAATTTTCTTGGATTTCTCTCTTGTGAGAAATCCAGGGGTGTGGGAGGGGTAGGAGGATGGTGAAGAAATCTTTCCCCCCTCTCTCCCCACACTCCCCACACTCCCCACACCCCCTACCTATACGTGAGAAATTCGGGTTTTATCTATAGCAGGGAACAGAGAGGGGGAAACAAGGACGTTTGACAATTATTCCTTGTCTTCATTCATCTGGCAACTGCGATATTTACCCCAATGGCGAAAGGAAGATAACTATAATATGTCCACAGTGAATCTATGGAAATATTTTAATTTAAGTCTATAATTCCTGGGTTGGTAGAGAAAAGTTTTCGGAAATCTCAGCTTTGGCAAAGTTGATTTGTCCTGGAAAGCGATCGCCTACAACCCCTGCCCCATCCTCCAGCTAATTTTTCTGGTATCTTAAAGTTCAGAGTAATGTTTATGCTTTGTCTGTGGTGTCGTCATTGCAGCAGTAACAATTATTTTGAGGCATAATTAACTACTAGCTCTATTTATGTAGGTTATATCGCCTTCAGTGCTATACTATTTACCTAAATCTCTATTTAGAATTATTTCCTAGAAGTACGCTCTAAATCTACAATAATGGAGATAAGGTTCGCCCTCACTGCTTGTCTGACTGCTGACCTAATTGTTACCGATTCTACATGTGGGAATATTGGGTTAATCGGCAGTTTCTCCTAGTTAAACATCAGAGTCGGATGGCGTAAAAGCACCTTCAAGCTAGACAATCAAACACCTGTGGTTTTTCCGAATTGATCGCTTTTGGGTACTGTGGAGATGAACCTTAAGCCAACCTCTCAAAAACCCTTTGCGTAATTAATTAGCAGGTAAAACCCCCTCATCAGGCGTACTTTATCAGTTTGGTTCAGTGAAGGAGCAGAAAACGTCAATTAACTCTGAAATGGTCATGCAGTGAGAAGTTCTCAAATTTGGGGAGTAAGTTAATCTCCAGGTAGGGGAACTTCACAGAACCAAGCCTCAAGGCAACTCGTTTCCAGTTAGTTAGTATCTGTAGGCCGTGAGGGTATACAGAACAGAACCAGATTCAAGAAGAATTCAGAAGTCAGAATTCAGGAGTCAGAACAAGAAAGTGTGATGAAGCAGCGCCAAGAGTTAGAACCACCAAATCATAAATTGAGTGTGAGACTTAAACCCCTGATTCATCCACCAGTCGCCAAAAGGTAAATTCTGAATTCTGACTCCTGTCTCCTGGATTCTTCATTGTTAAACCAACATGATGTTTTGACCAAAGGTCGGTTCACTGCATGGAATTTTCAATCGCTACACTCCTTGCCAATTTCACCGATGATAAATTGGTAGCTCGGAAAGTTTTAGAAAAGAAACTTGGCTGCGAAGATGAGGATAGTTTAGAAAAGCTGCATATTGCCTTAGATATTCTCGAAAAAATCGGAATTTTAGTCAAAGAACGGGGCAAATATCGCCGCGTCTTTGAAGAAGGGGTGATTGAAGCCAAGCTTCGCTGTTCTAGTAAAGGCTTTTGTTTTGCGATTCAAGATGTAGAAGGCGCTGAAGATATCTACATCCGCGAAAGTCATTTAAGTAATGCGTGGAATGGCGATCGCGTTTTGGTAAGAGTTCTCAAAGAAGGCAGTCGGCGGCGCTCTCCCGAAGGCGAAGTTAAGTTAATTTTAGAACGTTCTAATCACACTTTACTAGCCCGGATTAAACAAGTAGAAAGTGGTTTTCGCGCTGTACCTTTAGATGATCGCCTGTTGTTTGAACTCAAGTTGCAAACAAATGGGATGACTTTTGCCGAAGCCATCGACCATCTCGCCCATGTGGAAGTACTGCGTTATCCTTTAGCACAATATCCCCCCCTGGGAAGGGTCGTGCAAATTTTGGGTAGCGATGCGGAAGCCGCCGCCGATATTGATTTGGTGACTTGTAAACATGATTTATCCCGCAATTTTTCCGAAGCGGTACAAGAAGCAGCTGCGAAGTTACCCAAACGCATCCTGAAAGCGGACATCAAAACCAGATTAGATTTACGCAGTTTATTTACCTTGGCAATTACGGGGATCAATACTGATGCCAAGTTAGTAGAAAATGCTTTGAGTTTGGAAAAAACCAACAAAGGTTGGCGTTTAGGCTTTCACATTGCCGATGTTTCTCACTTCATTCAACCCGATGAAATTTTAGACAGAGAAGCCTTGAAGCGCGGACGTTCTGTGTATTTGGGTGATTTAGTCTTGCCTATGTTACCAGACACGGTAGCCGATCGCTGTTCTTTGGTGGCGGGAAGCGATCGCCTGACACTCTCATTCTTAATTACCATCGACCCAACATCCGGGGAAGTGGAAGAATGGGAAATTCAGCCGAGTGTGATTAATGTTGATACCGCCATTAATAAAGACAAGGCGGAAGCAGTTCTCAGTGGTCAACCTGCTAAGGAGTCTGAGGAAGTTATTCAGTTATTGCAAAACCTGGAAGGTTTACACCAAGTCGTCAAACAAGCACGTCTAGCCCGTGGTAGCTTGCAATTAAACTTGCCACCCAATCAAAATCCTTACTTTGATGAAGGAATGTTAGGTGCGGTTGTAGTGAATAATTTAACTGTGCGATCGCTCCTCACAGAGTTTACCCTGTTAGTCAATCAACTCATGGCAGAACATCTCAGTGCATTAGGTATTCCCGCCATTTGGCGAGTCCAAGGCGCACCTGATCCCGAAGATGTCCAAGAAATGCTCAAACTGGCAATTAATTTGGGTGTGGAACTGACATTAGACCCCGAAACGGATATCCAACCCTTAGATTATCAGTTATTAACGCGAGCCTTTGCCGAATCGCCTTCCGAACAGGTGTTAACTTATTTGTTGCAAGACACCCTCAAGCCAGCCGCCTACAGCACCACCAAAGGCAGTCATTTTGGCTTGGCACTAGCGCAATATACCCACTGTACTTCGCCCTTACGCCGCTATCCCGATTTGCTCTTGCAACGAGTTTACTACCGACTGATTGAACATGGACGCGATCGCCGCACTACCCGCGTTAAAGACCGCGTTAACCTGCGTCATTCATCATCCCACATCGAAGTAAGTTGGAACGTCTTACCGCCCGAATTGCAACAAGAACTGCAAAGCGATTTAACCAGAGTCATCATTCAACTCAACGACCGCGAAAAAGAAGTCCAAGAAGCCGAAGCTGACTTGGCAGGGTTGCAAAAAGCCCAACTGATGAAACAACGCATCGGGCAAGTATTCCAAGGCGTAATTACTGGTGTGCAGTCCTACGGGTTCTTTGTGGAAATTGAAGTCCCAACAACAGACTCGCCCAAACAAAAACATCCCAGTGCGCCATTACGGGTAGAAGGATTAGTCCACGTTAGTTCATTAAAAGATGACTGGTATGAATATCGCGCCAGACAACAAGCCTTGTTTGGTCGAAAAAATCGTGCTTCTTACAGATTAGGCGATCGTGTATCTGTCCAGGTGAAGAGTGTCGATTACTACCGCCAACAAATTGATTTAGTCACCGTTGGCAGTGATGGTCTACCTAAAGGACTAGGTAATTCTAGTCTTAACGATGACCGAGATGATATTTATCTATCTCGTGACCTTGAACCTAGCGATTTAGAAGCTTATGCTGATGATGAATAAGTTTTGTTAAGAAAACCGCGTGTCACATCACACCAAGCCTTTAATCATTGGCGTATCAGGAGCATCTGGGCTAATTTATGCCGTTCGCGCTCTCAAGTATTTGCTTGCTGCTGACTATGAAATTGAATTAGTTGCCTCTAAATCAAGTTACATGGTTTGGCAAGCAGAACAGGAAATTAAAATGCCAGCCGAACCAACTCAACAAGAGCAATTCTGGCGCGAACAAGCAGGAGTAGCCGTTGCAGGCAAACTACGCTGTCATCCTTGGAGTGATGTGGGAGCCAATATCGCCAGTGGCTCCTTTCGCACTTTGGGGATGATCATCATCCCTTGTAGTATGAGTACAGTTGCCAAGCTTGCTGGTGGCTTGAGTTCCGACCTACTGGAACGAGCTGCCGATGTCCAAATCAAAGAAGGACGCAAACTAGTTATCGTTCCCCGTGAAACTCCTTTTAGCCTGATTCATCTGCGTAACTTAACAACCTTGGCAGAAACGGGGGTGAGAATTGTCCCAGCTATACCTGCTTGGTATCACAACCCGCAAACTATCGAGGATTTGGTAGATTTCGTTGTTGCCAGGACTTTAGATCAATTGGAGATTGACTGCATCCCCATTCAACGATGGCAAGGTCATCGTTAAAGTATGAAGTATGAAGGCTGAAGTATGAAATTTATATTTCACACTTCATACTTCATACTTCATAATTCATAATTCATACTTTCTTATGGCTGTACTTCGCTTAATTTTATTAGTGGCAATACTAGGAGGACTAACACTTTTGTTAGTACAGAACTGGTCGCCTGCCATATCGTTAGTATTTTTGGGGGTGCGTACTCAACCATTACCCCTAGCGATGTGGATATTATTCATTACTACTGCGGGTGCGTTGACATCTGTATTGATTACTACTTTATTTAAATTATCAAGTTATTTTGTAGGGCAATCGCAACCAGCCCCCAAATCACGAGTTACTCCTAGACGTGTCACCACACCGCGTAGAGAAGAACCCCAATCTCAACCTTATACTCCGCCATCATCCTCTAGGTCAAATCAGGCGGCTGACAGTGAAGAATTTGATGATTGGGAAACTAGCAATAATAACGATGATTGGGATTTTGCGGAAAAGTCAGAACCAGCACCTCCCCCTAGAGCAAAAACCCAGCCAGAACGCGATTTTGAACCAGAAGAACGCCAGCCAGAGCCTAAAACTGCTTCTAAGTCTGGTTCAACCTACTCTTACAGCTACCGCGAACCAAAAAATACGGCGGCAGGCAAAACAGAATCAGTTTATGATGCTGACTACCGCGTGATTATTCCCCCCTACAAACAGCCTGAAGACGAACCCAAAAATACTAATGATGACGATGACTGGTCATTTTTTGAGGATGATGAATTTGGGGATGAAGACAAACCACGGAAATGATTGAGTAGATGAGAGGTAGGAGGTAGGAGGCAGTCCCGATGAATCTTGTTTCATAGCCAAGCATGAAAGTGGGACTAGCATTTTTACTCAGCACTCAGCACTTTCAAGTCAGGAGTTAGAAGGCAGTCCCGATGAATCTTGTTTCATAGCCAAGTATGAAAGTGGGACTAGCATTTTTACTCAGCACTCAGCACTCAGCACTCAGCACTCAGCACTCAGCACTTTCAAGTCAGTCTACAAACTTCAGACTTCACATTTCACACTTCTTTCCCGCGATTCTTGCTTGACTTGACCATTCATTGCTGCTTCCTGTAATGACATGAAAGCATTGAAATCTTCTGAGTCATAGCGGGTAGTCAATAAATGGCGCAATTGGTTTTCTGCTTCAACCGTTAGATAGCCAGTTGCTAAAGCTTGATGTACAACGTCACGAATTCGAGTCATGGTTGATGCCTCTTAACACACCACAATTAATTTATTCGGGCTGATTCTGGTAGATTACGCATCGGTTTTGGTGTTTATACCTTAAATTTTGCAAAGCTTAGTTCTGACAAGCTCAAAAATTCAGTCATTTTTTACACCTTGCTTGGCAAAAATTATTGATGAGCAGCTAGTTTCCAAGAACTTTAGAATTCCAATAATGTGATGTTAAAAACACAGTGGGATGCCAATCTAAAAATTCTCACAGTACAGACCAAAAGTTACGTAGATTTATGTTGACTGAATTTGGTTACTTAAAGTTTCAAACAAGCTTTATAAAAATTCCGTTAAGTCTAAAGATATCTAAGTAATAACTTCCAAGTCACCTAACAACAGTTAGTAAATTCGTTATAAATTTAATTTTGATTTATTCTGACTTCATCGAATAATAGTTAGGATATTTTCGGGGTTATATAAAATACATCAATAATGGTAATGATAACACCAGATGCCAATCAGGCAGAAGAGGAATTTTTTGAAGCTAAAAGTAATTGGGAGTTAGAAAAGTTATACGTAGATTTAGCTTCCACAAAGGGTAAGGCTTTAACACCTGTAGAAAAGAAATTCTTGAGGGGTTTACTGTGTGGTTGTAGTCCGGCGGAAATTGCCAGTATAGTTTATCAAAGTCGCAGTAGTAGTACTGTGAGAGTTTATTTGTCTAATGGTTTATACAAGTATATAGAAGAAATGCTGAGTAATGCTGCTGGCTACTCAGTGAAGGTAAAAAATTGGAGCCGTGTAACTTATTTACTTGAGAAAGCTGGGTATAAGAAAATCAGGTTTCAATTACCAGCTGCCATTATTCCCCAACAAACACAAACAACTCAACAGACAGAGTTAGTCAAAACTTCTGCTACGTTGGTTCAAGACTGGGGTGAGGCAATTGATGTTAGTGTTTTTCATGGGCGCACCACAGAACTAGCAAAAACTCAGCAATGGGTTTTGCAAGAAGGTTGTCGCTTGCTCTTACTATTAGGGATGGGTGGGATTGGTAAGACTGCTTTCTCGGTGAAGTTGGCACAAGAAATTAAACATCAGTTCGATTATGTTATCTGGCGATCGCTACGTCTTTCACCTGCCCCAGAGCAGATAATTGAACAGTTAATTCAGACTTTATCGCCCAATGCCGAGATAGTAATTGCAGAAACAATAGAAGGGCGCATCTCTCAATTGATAGATTTTCTGCGGCATAATAAATGTTTAATTATTTTAGATAATTTGGATGCAGTTTTAGCAAGTCATGATATTGAGGCAAATTTAACAGTTAGTCACCAAGGGATAAAGAATCATGTTCCGGCTTTTATCCTGCCGCAAATTCAATATCGTTCAGGTTATGAAATCTATGGTGAACTGATCAGGCGAATAGGTGAGTCTCAACATCAAAGTTGCTTACTATTAACCAGCCGAGAAAAAACTTCAGAGATAGCAGCTTTAGAAGGTAATACATTACCTGTGCGATCGCTCAAATTAACTGGTTTAAATCAATCAGAAAGTCTGTCACTTCTAAAGTATAAAGGATTATTCAATATATCAGCAGAAAAATGCCGCATTTTGTCAGAACAATATGCCGGTAACCCCTTATTTCTGAAATTAGTAGCGACGACAATTCAAGATTTATTTGGGGGCAATATTGATGAGTTTATTCAGCAGGGAACCGTAGTTTTTGGCGAAATTCGCACCATATTAGACCAACAGTTTAATCGGTTGTCGCAGTTAGAAAAGCACATAATGTACTGGTTGGCAATGAATAAGAACGCTGTTTCGGTGCGACAATTGCAGAAAAACACCATACCAGGGTTATCGCCTAGATTGTCGCAAAGATTAATCTTAGAAGCTGTAGATTTGTTGCATAAGCGATCGCTACTGGAAAAAACTACACCTACGCCCATCGAACAACAAGCTTCTAGCTTTTCGCTAACTGTGGTGTTAATGGAGTATATCGTTGAACGGTTAATTGAGGAAAACTTGAAATTAAGTGACGAACAAGAAAGCTACTTTTTAATGAGTCAGACGATTTTTGCCGCCCACCTCAAAAACCATATCAAACAAAGTCGCTTGAATGCCGAGATTTAAAGTAAAGTGAGGAATTGAGAATTTACTGGAGTAAAGCAACGGGCGAGCGTAGTTGAAAGGATAAGTTAACGGCAAGCCAAGACGCAAACAGTAATTCCCAATCCAAAATCTAAAATTTCAAATCTAAAATTGTATGAGCAGCTTATTGCAAGGAGTCAGCCTATACTTGATTGGCATGATGGGCGCTGGTAAAACAACGGTAGGACGATTACTAGCACAGCAGTTGGGTTATGGGTTTGTAGATACTGATGATGTGATTACTCAAGCCACAGGTAGATCCATCAATCAGTTATTTGCCGAAGAAGGAGAAACTGCATTTCGCCAGTTGGAAAGTGATGTATTGGCACAAATTAGCGCCCATATTAAATTGACTGTAGCCACAGGTGGCGGCATTGTGCTGCGGCGAGAAAATTGGAGTTACTTGCGCCACGGTTTAATTGTGTGGCTAGATGTGCCCGTGGAATTACTCTACACCCGCTTGGCGGAAGATAATACCAGACCACTACTGCAAGATCCTGATCCCCAAGGTAAATTGCGATCGCTCCTCGAACAACGCCAACCACTCTACGCCCAAGCTGATTTACACATCATCGTCAACGAAGGTGAAACACCAGAACAAATCGCTAACAGAGTGATGGCAGCCATTCCTAGCGTGTTGAAAACTACTGCATCACACCAGAATGTAGAAAATTGAGCGATCGCCTTGTTCATACTCAGCACTTCCAAGCAAGAGATTGTGACCAGTGAAAAAGTCTTCTACACTGACTGCATAGGTTTAAAATCTCAACCATGATGGTCAACGATACTGAGTATATCAGGCAAGCTGAAGCCACCCGTGTGCGGGTACTCAGCGAAGCACTACCCTACATTCAACAATTCGCGGGACGTACTGTTGTTGTGAAATATGGTGGTGCGGCGATGAAAGACAGCACCCTCAAAGACAAGGTAATCCGCGATATTGTCTTTTTAGCTTGTGTTGGTTTGCGTCCCATTCTTGTTCACGGTGGCGGCCCAGAAATTAACAGTTGGTTAGATAAATTAGGCATTGAACCACAATTTAAGAATGGTTTACGAGTTACTGACGCTGCCACAATGGATGTTGTGGAAATGGTGTTAGTTGGTCGGGTAAATAAAGAAATTGTGGCTTTGATTAACCAAGCCGGTGGTATGGCTGTGGGGCTATGTGGCAAAGATGGTCACTTAATTACCGCCCGTCCCCAAGGTCAAGAAGGCATCGGCTTTGTAGGTGAAGTTAGCGGTGTTAATATCAAAATTTTAGAAACTCTGTCGAGTAATGGTTATATTCCAGTAGTGTCAAGTGTCGCCGCCGATGATTCGGGACAGGCTTATAACATTAACGCAGATACCATTGCGGGGGAAATTGCGGCGGCGCTGGGGGCAGAAAAGTTAATTTTGCTGACTGATACTAGAGGGATTTTAAAAGATTATAAAGACCCATCGACGTTGATTCCCAAAGTGGATATTCGGGAAGCGAGGGAATTGATTGCTAGTGGTGTAGTCAGTGGCGGGATGATCCCCAAAGTTAATTGCTGCGTGCGATCGCTCGCTCAAGGAGTCAGGGCTGCACACATTATCGATGGTCGTCTACCCCACGCACTGCTACTAGAAATCTTTACCGATGTTGGGATCGGGACAATGATTTCTGGTTCTCACTTTGCTTAAGTTATTGGTCATTTGTCCTTTGTCATTTGTCCTGTGTTCTTTGGTTTAACAAATGACTAATGACTAATGACAAAGGACTAACGTCATTACCAAGGATGAGTGATAATCACCCGCGATCGCCCTCTAAATGGTGTCCGTTGCCAGGAATTATTGATAATCACTGGATTCACGATTGTGGAATCTTTAATAATGGGATTAATCAAAGTCGGATTCACCAGCGTGGAATTATTGAACCTGTCGTACCTGACTTGGGGATAATAATTGGGGTAGATGGTGCGGCTAGGTAAAAGCCCTGTTGTGGGATCTACGGGCATAGGCGTGGCAATCGGACTACCATAAATAAAAGAACCAACAGCAGGCGGCTGATTGACGCTAAAAGGATTGCTGCGATCAATCACAATCACTTGTTGGGCTGAAGCTGGGGTAATTACGGTACTCATCAATACCAAAGTGATCCCGGCTCCTAGCCAATTCAGTTGAGAAAGCTTGATATCTACCATATTTTGCTCACCTGCATTGCATAATTAAGGGTTTTTACAGATGACTTCTAGTTAAAATTTTAAAAGCTTATTTACTTGAAGATTGCCAGCTTTTGAAAAGATTACAAAAAGATTCCTGGCGTTGGCAAAATTAAAGCAGTGCTGATTTAATATGCAAGACGTGAGTGAACAAAGTTTAGAAATTGCCAGAAAGCGTTACCAAGCTGGAAGAATTGCCTTTGAAAATGGGCAGTATCGGGAAGCGATTGAAAATCTGGAAAAGGCCAGCGCCTTGTTAGCGCGAAATTCTCGCTTGGGAGGAGAAGCGCAATTGTGGCTAGTAACAGCTTATGAAGCAGCCGGCAGAAATGAAGAAGCGATCGCACTTTGCAAACAACTACAACGCCATCCCTATTCCGAAACGAATAAACAAGCTCGGCGATTGCTCTACATTTTACAAGCACCAAAGCTGAAACGCCCTAGCGAATGGATGACGGAGATTCCCGATTTGGGTGCATTATCAGATAATGAATCGAAAATGCGGGTTGCGGCTAATTCCCCCAAACCTTCTGCCAAGAAAAAACCTGCTGAACAGGAATTTGTTGATCTCAGCCAAGTTAATACCAAAGATAATCGCTTTATTTGGGTGGCGATCGCTGCTATTGGATTAATTCTCTCTTACTTAACTTGGTTGGCATTCTGAAGTGTGAAGTATGAAGTATGAAGTGGTTATCAATCATGCAGAACAAGATACCCTACTTATTAAAGAAGTCTGATCTGCAACCCTTATACCCTAAGCCAAAGATAAAATTTTATTTCAGACTTCATATTTCATACTTCTTGAGGAGAAATACAGTGATGAATTTTTCTAAGTTGGGAAAAATATTGATGAGGTTAACTCAACCATTGGGCAGGTTAACGATACAAATCAGACACAACATTAACCACATCTTTTCCCCAAGAAAAACTATTTTGTGGCTAGTAGTGTTAACATCCCTGCTGTTATCTGGGTGTGTAAAGTATGATGTTGGCGTGAATTTTCATCACTCCAATAGCGGCGAACTAGTACAGCATATTAAGTTAGGTGAACAACTTACTAGTTTTAGTGGTGATTATGTATATGCCTGGTTAGATAGTATAGAAAATCGGACTCGTAAACTAGAAGGTAAAGTCAAGCGTATTTCGCAAGAAGAACTAATAGTTACTATCCCCTTTAGTAACGGTCGAGAATTACAAACTAAGTTTAATGACTTTTTTAATTCCCATAACAATCAAAAAGTAGCAGCTACAAATAGTGAAGCTGATGCGGAATTACCGAAAATAGAATCTAATTTACTGCTATTCCAGAATAATTTTTTATTGTTAGTGCGGAATCGGTTAATTTATGATTTAGACTTGCGATCGCTGGCTTTAATTGCCAGTAAAGGTAACGTTATTGCTGATCCCGGTGCAATTCTCAATTTAGAATTTAGCTTAAACACTCCCTGGGGTGCGAACAATATTCAACTCACCGAAAATGCTGTTGAACCCGAAAAACAAGGTAATCAACTGCTATGGCGACTCCAACCCGGTGAACTCAATCATATAGAAGTAGTATTTTGGCTTCCCAGTCCTCTCGGTATTGGTGCTTTGTTAATTGTGTTGTTTGTTTGGGGTGGATTGTACGTTAGATATAATTTTATGCCCGATCCGAGAGTTCAGTTTACACCTCAATCAACGGCTACAGAACCTTAATTGATCAAAAGAGAATTCAGGAGTCAGAAGTCAGAATTCAGGAGTCAGGAACCAGAATTCTGACTTCTTCTTTAAAGCTGCGAATTCTATTCTTTATTATTTCTTTTTACTTTTGCCTTTTTACTTTTGCCTTGTTTTACGATGTTGGCGCACCTCTGGCTTGAGTTGTTCCCCATTCCAATCATAAATGTCTTCTTCTTGCGGTTGATGAAATGTGGCACCAGATTTCATTGGGTAAATACCTTAGAAAGGGTCAATCTTTCTATTATCTTCTTACTGCCAGAACAAACCAGTGAGTACAAGAGGTAAAAGTATTAATATGGACGCAATTAAAACAACAGTTGCTGGGTCAATTTGAATGGTATTCTTCTGTGGGTCACGCATTTGACTAATCTCGAACAATAACTATACTTATAACTATTCTCTATGAAGATGTACCAAATTATTTTGGGATATAGCAGTCCTGTGTGAGATAGGAACGAAAGAGACAAGGGAGACAAGGGAGCAAGATGTTTATCAATTATTTAAGATTGCTATAGCAGTCCTAAATCATTTGTGAACAACGAGATCCCCGACTTCTTTGAGAAGTCGGGGATCTGAGCCTCTCAATTTTTACAACTCACGTAGGATTGCTATATAAGAATAGTCTGAAAACAAACTCTGCATACGTTGTCTTGAAAATATAGCGGTAGTCAGATATGTTAGGACAGTTTGAAAGCTTGAATGCGAGGGATAGTAAGACTTTTTCTCCTGCCTGGTTGATGAGCGGACTTGTACTGAGCGCAGTCGAAGTAGCCGAACCACTGCCTTCTGCTATAAAACAAACTGCCAACGAACAACAACTCGCTGGCAGTTTCTTGGAAAAACTTTAACTAGTACAGGTTAGCGTAAATAAACAGACCAGAAGAAATTGCTAAAAGGCTTGTGGTATTGTTATTCTTTCTTTTTCCTTTTGCCTTTTTACTTTTGCCTTGTTGTACTAGATTTAGGCATTTCCTAACGATAGTTTGTAAATTGTAATGCAACTGGATAGTCTTCTTGTTTTAACCGTTGAATGACAATTTGCAAATCATCTTTTGATTTGGCAGAAACCCGCACAGCATCACCTTGAATGGAAGCTTGTACCTTTTTAAATTCATCACGAATCAATTTAGAAATTTGCTTGGCAATTTCCTGGCTGATGCCCTTTTTGAGGGTGATTTCTTGACGTACACGATTACCACTTGCAGATTCAACTTTGCCAAATTCAAAAATCTTTTGAGAGAGACTACGTTTGGCAGCTTTTTCGCGGAGAATGTTGTGTACAGAATCTAAAGTAAACTCACTGTCGGTATTAACAGTAATAGTTGTTTCACCCAACTCAACTGTAGTTTTAGTATCTTTGAGGTCGTATCTACTGTTAACGTCTCGCACAACTTGATCAACAGCGTTAACTAATTCTTGCCGATCAAAATCGCTCACAATGTCAAAGGAGTAAGTTGAAGCCATAAAAAATGTTAACTTTGGGATTGTAGATGAGTTTATTGGTAATTGGTATTATCTATCCTCTTCCCTAATTTTAAGTATTTGCTTGCAGGATGCTAAAGAAGAAGAGAGTTGCAGAACCCAAAGAACCAATAGCAAACATCAGCGATCGCAAAAGCGGTACATTCAAAATATAAAAGATAGAGTATAACAACCGCGTCACGACAAAAGCGATCGCCGCAACTACAGCCACAGTAGAATTGACATTCGTGACATAAGCCATTAATGCGGCGACAGCAAAAATCATAAATGTTTCAAAAGAATTTTGATGCGCCCAAGTCGCTCGTTGAGCGTAAGGTGGCAATTTATCAAACATCGCGCGGGGTGCAGAAATATCATATCCCACACTCAACCGGGCATAAGCCACCAGCAAAAACGGCAGATAAATTAATACAGCAGCTGCGGCAATACAGTACAAAAAAATAGTCATTAGTTACTAGTCCATAATTATTAGTCATTAAGTCATTGGTCATTGGTCATGAGTAAATTGCAAATGACAAAGGACAAATGACAACGGATAAATGACTAATCAAAGTAAAACAAAGTTACTACTTTTCTTTGTTCTTCGGCATCTCCGCAAGTTTGTAGCAGAGTGCGACTGTCATGAAAAGCAAAACAAATTAACTGCTGACAACGAGAGACAATCTCTTTGTTACAGATGTAACTAGCTTCAGCCAGAGTCAGGTTATCGTTACTGGGATTTTCTACCAGGTGCATTACCTGTTCTAACTGTTGCCGAGATTCGTAAGGCTGACGTTCCAAGCTTTGCGGCAGAATTACAGTCAGCAAATTGGGATCAGCCCGCATTGCGCCTTTGATGGCGGCTGAATTCGTTCCCGTAGCCCCAGAGGTAATAATCCGATTGCCTGATAACACCAAGGCATAAGTCATCATTTCAATCAGATTTTGATGGGTAATCGGCACATGACGAGAACCCAGCAAAGCAATTCGCTTAGAACCTGTTTGCTGGATTGTCGCCAGTTCTTGCGCTAATGTATCGAGGTTAATTAGGTCTATTGACTGGCTCAAAGATAAAATTAATTAGAATTGAACGACCTAGATATTTTACCAAACAGAGTGTAGGTAGACAGCCTGCTGAAGTTAGACATTGCTACAATTTTTGAATTATTTAAGTAAGTAGCTGGCGAAGGGAGACAAGGAAGACAGGGTGGACAAGGGAGAGAGATGTTGATAAATCATTGAGGATTGCTAGATTTAACCAAAATCAGGCTTTTGTGAACCTTGACCGAGCCAATTTTAGATTTTGGATTTTAGATTTAACCCGGCAATCCAAAATCCAAAATTTAAAATCTAAAATTCGGAGGGTCAATCTCAAAGATGCTTGGTGTATGGCTAAGATAAGGCGGCTGCTGTACTTAAGCCCAGTTTCAGTAATAAACGCTCAATGTCAAAATGCTCATTCATCAATTGGCGGATGCACTGCACTTTAATTGGTTCATGGACACGTACTTGACCAAAAGTCCGGTCAACAATTTCTACGGTAGTCAAGGTGTCTAAGTCAACAGACAAAATGGGGATTTCCAGTTCTTCAGCACGACTGAGAATAAATTGCGGCGGTGGTAATTGTCCTGTGAGAATTAGGCATTGAGTTGAGGTTTCTAGGGCAGCTTGTTGAATTTCTACCCGATCGCCTCCTGTGACTACTGCCATGTTACGCCGTTTGCGGAAATACTTGACAGCCGCATTGACGTTCATCGCCCCAATGGCCAGACTTTCTACCATCAAATCTAAGCGATCGCTACGGCAGAGAACTTCGGCATTTAACTGGTTGACTAGTTCCCCGACTCTGACACTCCGCAGTAAATCATTTTTCGGCAGTGTTCCTAATACGGCAATTCCTTGCTGTTCCAAAAATGGCCGCACGAGATTTTCGACCATTTCCACTTCTTTGGCAGGAATATCATTGAGAACAACACCCACCAAGCGATCGCCTACACGCTCTTTTGCTGCCAATACCGCATCTAGAGAAAGTAGCGAATTGTAACGATTAACCAACAAAACCGCCGCGTCTAACACTTCTGCAACTTGTAGCGTTGATAAATCAAATAAATGTCCTTCTGTTAAATTGCCTGGCCCCTCCAGTAAGACTAAATCGCCGCGAGTAACTTGTAAATATTCCTGAATCAACGACTGGCGATAATTGTTGTTATCTTCGCCGCTTAAACGTTTTTGGACACTGACTGCATCTAAAGCCAGCAGAGTAGGCGCAATGCGGTTAGCTGCTAGATTCAGGCTAGAAGCAATAAACTGGACATCTTCTTCAATTAAAGTACCACCAGAGGTTGTCAAACAAGTTCCCAGTGGTTTGCCGTAAGCAATATCCAGTCCTTTTTGCTGTAGCTGATAAGACAAACCCAAAACTGTTGCAGATTTTCCGCTATAAGTTTCGGTTGAGCCAATCAGCAGATGTTTAGCAGATTTCGGCACACATGCACTCCTAATTTCAAAAGGAAGTAGAACCCAGCTAGGTGTTTACTAATTTTAGTTTGTTCCAGCAAAAGACTTACGCTCTTTGCGAGCATAGTTTTTGAGAAATAACATTTTTTTGGTGAAAAAAATAGCTTTTATCTACAGTATTGATACTGTAAAGTTACTAACTACTAGGTATTTAAAATAATGCTGAAAATGTTATGGGCTGGATGCTAAATATATAAACTAAACTATGCCTCAATGCTCGTAAGCATTAGTGTCTGGGCTAGGTTCAAGGGAAATTGTTTTCCCTTGCAATCCTATACCCTAGACTTTCAGGGAATTGATTTATTCATCAATACGCAGCAACTTTCTGTAGAATGATTGCGAAAAGTCTGTGACACGATAACGTTTATAGTTTTCCATTAATTCAATTAAAAAACTAATAAACTCAAAGCTGGCCATCATCACTTCATAACTGAGTTCAGCATTACCATCAAACTGCATTCGGCAGCGCGTTAAGTCTGAAGGTAGGGTGGCCACATTCCAAGAAGCGACAAAAGGAATATTTTCACTGGCTTCTATTTTGCGGTGTCCCTCCAAAATACCTTTTTGATAGAGACTGATAGCGTAGGGCAAGAAATTCCGCTTTGTACCCTGAATATAAGGCAAGTAAACGCTTGCTTGCTGCTGAGTTGCAGGCTGGATTTGCTCAATAGACATTATTGAATATTCCTCAAGTTAGGTGAAACTGGGGATATTAGTAGTTGTCAATAGTATTCCCAAAAAAACTGCTGTAATACACACTACAAAATCACAACTCTCAGAAAAAGCCTCAAAATATTCCGCAAGAAATGTTAACGAATGGCAACAATCAATAAGTAATTCTTTGTATTTTGTCTTTTTAGTTTTGAGTTTGTGATAGTGCCAGCAAAGTTAGTACTAAGAAATATTAAAATTTCGGTTACAATAAGGCTGCATTAGCTTTTATCCAAGCTGGGGCAGTAGCGGCGAAAAAACCTAACATTAGGTCTTCAAGACGCTGATTGCAATGTCTCACAACCCAAAGCTGTGTCTATCTTGTAATTACTTTGTTGAATTTACTGTTGCCCTGAAAAAGCAACATAATCTTGATACAGCAAGTAAAGCTAGATGGCAGAGTCAAAGTTTGACGTTACAGAATTCCCGGCTTATTTATGGGTGTAGAAAAATACTGGTATCGCATTAATTAACCTATGCCAGCGAACTCCTGGCCTGAAAACGATTCATACAAAGAGCTTGACCCGCTAGATTCTCTGTTAGCTGACCTATCGGCGACAGAAGATTCATTGGTAGGGACAAATCGCTTGTCTCAACCATCACGGTTTCAAGGACGTAGAGGTAAAGCCGCTCTGGTGTTGTCAATAGTTTGGAGTGGTACGATCGCTCTACACTTGGCTTCTTGGGCTTACATTTTTGTTCTAGGGTTGACGACAATCCTGGGTATTCATGCGTTAGTGGTGATATTCGCTAAACCTCGCCGCTATCAAAAAGAAATGCAGGGTAATTTACCCTCTGTATCTTTGTTGGTAGCTGCCAAAAATGAGGAAGCGGTAATTGGGAAGTTAGTCAAGAATTTGTGCAATCTGGAATATCCAGATGGACAATACGAAGTCTGGATAGTTGACGATAACAGTACCGACAAAACACCGCAAATCTTAGCGGAACTAGCGCAGGAATACAAAAAACTCAAAGTACTGAGGCGTTCTCCCCAAGCAGGTGGCGGTAAATCGGGAGCATTAAATCAAGTTCTGCCCCAGACAAAAGGCGAAATTGTTGCGGTGTTTGATGCTGATGCTCAAGTGCCATCAGACTTGCTACTCCAGATAGTACCTTTGTTTCAAAGAGAAAAAGTTGGTGCAGTGCAGGTGCGGAAAGCAATCGCCAACGCCAAAGAAAACTTTTGGACTAAGGGACAGATGGCAGAAATGGCACTGGACACTTGGTTCCAACAGCAACGCATTGCTTTGGGTGGGATTGGTGAATTGCGGGGTAACGGCCAATTTGTCCGCCGCACCGCCCTAGATAGTTGTGGTGGATGGAATGAGGAAACCATCACCGACGACTTGGATATGACCTTGCGCTTGCATTTGGATAACTGGGATATTGAGTGTGTCTTCTCCCCAGCCGTGCAGGAAGAAGGTGTAACAAATGCGATCGCGCTTTGGCATCAGCGCAACCGTTGGGCAGAAGGTGGCTATCAGCGTTATTTAGATTACTGGGATCTGATTCTGAAAAACCGCATGGGAACCCGCAAAACCTGGGATATGCTCATGTTTATGATCAGTATGTACATCTTGCCAACGGCTGCCATCCCAGACTTATTAATGGCCATTGCCAAGCATCGCTTACCACTGCTAGGCCCAGTCACTACCTTGTCTGTGTCTATGTCCGTGTTGGGAATGTTTGCCGGACTAAGGCGGATACGTCAAGAGCAGAAATTCACCGTTGCGACTTATCCGGTGTTACTACTACAAACCCTGCGCGGCACATTATATATGCTGCACTGGTTAGTAGTGATGAGTAGTACCACCGCCCGGATGTCCTTTAGGCCAAAGCGACTGAAATGGGTAAAGACAGTACATTCTGGTAGTGGAGATTAGAAAGGCAAAAGTTAAAAGGTAAAGGGCAAAAGAAATACATTCTTTTGCCTTTTTATTTTTTGCAGTACTTATACCATTTTGGATTTTAGATTTTAGATTTTGGATTGGGTAAGGGTTGATCGGTAAGCTTTTGAGTCATCCATCTGCCGCAATCATTTTTTAATTTGGTATTACCTACAGACCACGGAAAATCAAACCACAGAGACACAGTGTTCACGGAAGAATAAGAGTTTGAGAGGTTTTTGCGTAAGTCCTATTTTACTTTTGCCTTTTTACTTTTTACTTTTGCCGTTTAATCATCAACCTCCACTTCCTCTACCCAATCAGATGGAGTGATAGAACCAGATGAATCGGAACCATCATCAGCAAAGCGGACAATCTGCCCGTCGAAAAATTGTGCTAAATGTTGGGCGGCTCTTGTGACTTCTTCCCATTCTTCTGATGAATTTTGTGTGGGTTGGGGGGGAGGTTGGATGTGAGCAGTACCATTACCATTTGTAGAATATTCAGAATATTCTGGTTTTACAGGTGGCGGTGTGACTGGTTGTGGTGCTGGTTGTGGTGGCGGTGTAGATGCTTGGGGTGTTGGTGCTGGGTGATGGTTGTTTTTTTGGGGTAAAGAAGGTTTGTGAAGCCCATTGGAATTATTGGTTGATGGTTCTTTTTTTGGGGGAGAAGCAGTTGCGGCTGTGGCTTTTTCTAGGCTGACTTCAACGTTGCGATTCACAGTCTGCTGAAAAGCCCCAGCAATCATGGTGAGGTCAGATTTAACTTTGTCGTACCATGCAGGTTTAACACCTACACGCGCACTATTACCGTTAAACTCAATCAGATGGCACATTTGCCCTAATAATGCCCGACGGGGAAGTAACTGAATATTACTCAGTACTTGCTGCCAAATTTGGGTTAAGTCTGGTTGTGCAGTTTCTGGTGTGGTTTCTGCGGCGACAGGTTCAGGCGGAGGCGGTGAGACGGGTTGTGGGTTTGCAGGTATGACTTCTGTGGTAACTGGTTTTGCAGGTGGCTGATTTAAAGGTGCAGTGTGAGGCGGTGGTGAGACGGGTTGCGGGTTTGAAACTGGTGGTGATGGGGGATGATGATTTTGTGGTGCTGGGACATTGATTTTTGGCACAACAACTGTGGCTGCTGGCTGAATACTGGCGCTGGGTAACAATCCGAGTAATGTTACTTCTAACCACAAACGCGGCTGGGTAGTATTTTTAATTTGAATTTCTGCGGTTCGCAGGTGTTGTTGTCCTGCCAAGATTGTACTGATGTGTAAGTTTTGGGCTAACTCAACTAAGGCTGCCCAAGTTTGTGGAGTACAAGCTATTAAGTCTTGGCGATTGGGGGCTGTTTTAGCAATGAGTAAGTCGCGGTAGAGGTTGGCGAGATTTTGCAAAATAGTTAGTGGTTCTCGTCCTCGGTCAAGGATGTGGCGGCTACAGTCTAAGATTGTTTCTGGGTTATCTTGAGCGATCGCACTCAATAAGACTAACAAGTCGCGTTCACTCACAGAACCGACTAAATCCCAGACTCTTTCCGGTGTGACTTGCCCCGATAATAAAGCTAATTGGTCAAGTAAACTCTCTGCATCCCGCAACCCACCTTGGGAAATTTGCGCTACTAAAGTAACAGCTGCTTCCGAAATATCAATGCTTTCTTTCCAGGCGATCGCATTTAAATGCTTCACCATCGCCTCTAATTGAATGCGTCTAAAATCGAACCTCTGACAACGAGAAATAATTGTTGGTAAAACTCTTTGTGGGTCGGTGGTTGCGAGAACGAAAACTACGTGTTTAGGTGGTTCTTCGAGTGTTTTTAGTAACGCATTAAACGCCTGGGTACTGAGCATGTGACAGTTATGAACTAAAAGTCCATTTGCCACAAAATTATGATTGTCCGCGACTTCAATATCATAAACTCGCTCAATTCCATCGAGGTGAACAGATTCTACCGTTTCCAAACTTGTAATCCATTGTAGGGATTGAATATTGTTTGAGTTCTGCCAACCATTTTCTACTACTATTTGCGCCCATCCAAATGTAGTGGTATTGCTTACCTGTACTATTTCTGATGTAACACCTTGTTTTTGCCGGGTATCCGAGGTTTGTAAGCCAATTGGCAATAAGTTGGTTTTCTTGCTCTGAAAATCCTTCTGTATGTAACTGAATTTGGGGGCTACCTGCTGGTGTAAGACTGAGTGACCCATCGTCGCAATACCACCAAGCAAGTCCTTCTGGGGTAATTCGACTGAGCCAGTCCATCGACACAATTTTTCTGTTGCCGTTCGGTTTGACGATTTCAAAGACATCCTTGAGTTGGGGATGACACATGGTTTTACAGGTAACGGATATGTTTCCGTATCCTCTGTTCTCTGTGATTCCCAGCTTGGGACACAATTGTTGGAGGCGATGTGCTTTGTATTCCAGCCATTCTTGCTGGCTTTCACCATGTGTCCAACACAATCTAGGGAATCTACTGTGTTTGTTGGGGTAAGAGATGGCACAATCCCCCAACAATGTACCGTAGATAAGCCCAAATGCTTCTGGTTGTATAACAGTGGCATTTGCCAGAAATTTTTCTGTTCTGAGTTGCCAAATGCCGTGTCCTTTTTGGTATGGGTGTCTTTGCCAATAAGATTGTATACTGGCGATTCCTTTACCTTTGCGCTGTAAATAGGTAGGAATAAGGAGTTTTTCTCCACATCCGCAAGCACACAAGGGTCGTAACGCTTCTGCTGCTTGAAGAATAGATTCCAGGTCGTAAGATTTTTGTCCGTATTTGTTGCCTTTAAACTGGTGTCCTCTGGCAAATCGGCGGATGCGCCCATCCGTCCCATATTTGTAAATGAGGTTTCCACAGCCACATTCACAGGGGATAGTATCTTCGTTCCTTCTTTTACGTTCTTTGCTGGTATCCATCCCTGCTCTGTTCTGATTAAATGATTACCTGTACATTTAATTACACGCTTAGTTGTCTTGATAACCAGAGTCTGACGTTTTCCCTGATCTAACCATCTCAGGACTTTTTTAAACTCCCATTGACCCGATAAGTCGTTATAACTAAGAACTTTCTTACCTTTAAGTTTGGGGTCGTCAATTCTGAAGAGTCCCTGATCAGTCAATATCAGAGAATCTCCTGTGAGGCACTCGTCTATTACATATACTTTATACCGACACTGCACTGGGGCGAATTGTGCTTTTTCGATGAGTTCGCGGATATTATCGACACCAGTGTTACTAGCGGCATCAATTTCAATTACGTCTAACGAGTAGCCTTTGGTGATTCCCTGACAGACATCGCATACCCCACAAGGTTCGGCGGTGGGTTTGTCACTTTGAATACAGTTAAGGGATTTGGCGAGAATCCTGGCGCTAGATGTTTTACCCGTACCTCTTGGCCCGGTGAACAAATAAGCCGGGGCAATTTTAGTTGTACGGATAGCATTAATTAGGGTGGTAGCGATCGCCTCTTGCCCCACCAGTTCAGCAAAACTCTTTGGGCGATACTTGTGGTGCAGGGGTTCGTAAGGCATGGAAGGAAAATGTCAATTCATTTTCAGAATCGATTTTTACATAAACGCCCAAATTGGCGCTCAAATATTTTAAACGCAGGGTGTCTGTTTTCCATAATTATAGTACATTTGAACCATATTTTAAAGTATGAAGTATGAAGTCTGAAATTTGAACTTCATAATTCAGACTTCATACTTCAGCCTTCAAAATGTACATTTTCTTAACTGCACTACCGCCATCTTCGAGAGCGATCGCTACAATCTTAGGGTAGACAATACACTTTATGGTGGGACAAATGCTCAAGCGGTTAATTCAATGGCTCAAAAACCTTTTTCAGAGCTTATTTGGCGGCAAATCAACGCCGAAAACAGCCGATGTAAATGTCTCTCAAGAGCCAGCACCGCCTCTGAGTGATACAGACTTAGAATTTCTCTTCACCGAACTGCTAGAAGGCGTACATCAGGCGCGGGGACAAGCTTGGGCGATCAAGTGGCTGCATAATATTGAGCATCGAGTTTCCACAGAACGTTGGCTAGAGTGGTTACACCGTTTTGGGGAAAGATTACTTGCTGCACCGACACCAAATAATGAGTTAGCAGCGCGGCTAGTGCAACTAGGCGATTTAGGCGTAGGTGAACTGGGCGATGAAGCTTACGAAATTGGGATGCAATTATTGACACGCAATTCTGGCGAAACCATCTGGGAATATGATGGGCCAGATGTTTTCAGTAACAATTCCTCATCAGATGATGACCAAATATTACAAACAGAAACAACTGATGATTCTGCCTCAGAAGCAGATTACCAAACTGTCACCTTAGAGCAGTTATTTAGCATGATGCAGGAAGATGAAAACCTACGTCAGCAGATTTCCCAACAATTAGGAATTGAGTCTGATGATGCAGAAGTAATTATCAAAGAATTGGTGCATCAATACTATATGCCCAGCGCACCATCTGATGAAGCGACAGCTTAATAGGATTTTGGATTTGTGATTTTAGATTGAGAGCTTAAAAACTAGCAATAGTAATACTGTTACCTCCGAGCGTGAAAGTGCTGAGTGAATCAATTTTGGATTTTAAATTTTGGATTTTAGACTAGTAGGACTTACGCATAAAAACCAAAAATCAAGGGTTTTGGCGAGGGTGTAGGGGTTCAGGGGTATAGGGGAGCCACTGGCGTGGGCGGGTTTCCCGACTTGAGCCAAGTGGCGTGTGTACTGATTCAAAATCCTTACACCCCAAACCCTTTCACCCTTTCACCCAATCTCTACAGATAATCTTTGTGCGTAAGTCCTGATTAGGAAACTCTTTCAATCTAAAAGACGCTCGCGGACTCGCTAACGCTGCGCTAACGGCAATCCAAAATCTAAAATTCTTCTGCCTCCTGCTATAACAACTAACAAAGTTTTGTATATTTTTGATAAACATCTACCCGATAAACCCGTTAATGGCAGTGGGTTTCCCGCAAATCTAGCGTTTTTTGACATAACGATCGCTACAATCTAGGATAAACAAAACCTTCAGAGTATGTGCAGATGCTCACGCAGCTATGGCAGTGGCTTAAAACACATTCAAACCAGCCCACTAGTAGTAAACAGACTTTAAAAACTGTTAGCGAACAGGAAATGGTAGAACCACCTCCTGAATTAACTAATGCTGATTTGGAACTTCTGTTTACCCAACTGCTAGAAGGGGTACATCAAGGACGGGGACAACAATGGGCAATCAAATATCTCCAACGGATGGAAGACCGAATTAGTACCGAACGTTGGATAGATTGGTTACTCATTTATGGTGAACGATTGTTAATCTCCTCTGGGCCGCCTAATCAGCAGTTAGCCTCGCAGATGATCCAACTAGGAGAACTCAATATCGGCAAAGTTGGTGAACTTTCCTATGACATTGGTATTCGTTTAATGACGAGTCATACCGATGACTGGGAAGAAGCTGCTGAGGAACAATCTGTTGTCTCGACAACGAATGAAACAACGAATACTCCTGGGCAGAATTTACTGCGGAATCTGGGCGAATCGCTATGGGAGTACGAGGAAGCAACTGCACAACCTCCAGAAAATGCAGTTAATCAGGTTGCAGATATGACATCATCCTCGGAAGTTTCGACAGAGAATGTCGCAGAAATTATTTGGGAGTATACAGGGGAAGAATTTGTAGTTAGTACCATACCCCAAGCAGAACACGCCCAAAATACAGATATCCCGATTTGGGAATATTCTGGGTCAGCGTTTACCACCACACCAGAGGAAACTAGCGCAGATGATTTAGCCGCCAGTCTTTGGGGTGATCCCACAGCAGAATTGACTGATAGTCCACCACCTCTAGAATACGCCACGGAAAACACAAATATTCCCACTTGGGAGTATGCACCAGAAACGGCAAGAGATAATTTAGCTGCTAGTCTTTGGGGAGATACCGCCGCAGAATTGGTAGATAGTCCACCACCCCAGACTACAGAAAACGTGAATACACAGACTGGGGAAGCATTCACCACCGCACCATCTCAGGAAACAGCAACCAGGGAAGACACCGCAGAAGAAGAATTTGCACCCCCCGCCACCGTGGCTTTTTTAACTCCGGCGGCAGAAGATGTGATTGGTAATTTGGGTGAATTGTCACTAGAATATCCAGATGAACCAGCCAGACTAGCGCGAACAGGTATTTCTGAAAATGCTTGGGATCAATATCTGGCAAATTTAGATCCCACTGTGGCCTACACTTTAGATGAATTGTTGGGCAGGTTGGATCAAAGCGCCCATTTAGTACAGCAATTGGCAATTAATCTGACAACACAATCTAGTCCTACTTTGCCGACTACGCCGAATCCAGCTAATACGGCAATTCAAGCCCAAGCTTGGTTTTATCAAGGTTTACAACAAGCCAAAACGGGGGATTTGGCAGGTGCGATCGCATCTTACGACCGTGCCATTGAATTACAACCGGAATCCCCTGAATACTGGTTTAATCGTGGCTTGACTTTGTTCCATTTAGAACGGTTTGCCGAAGCGGTGGCGGCTTATGACACTGCAATTGATCTGAAACCAGACCATTACAAAGCTTGGTACAATCGTGGCGGTACGCTGGGAGAATTGGGATTATTTGCCGAAGCGATCGCATCTTTTGATCAGGCGATTGAAGTTCACCCCAATTACCCCGAAGCTTGGGCGAGTAAGGCTTTGGCGTTGTTGAAGTTGGGGCAAGTGTGGGAGGCCATTACCAGTTACGATCAAGCTTTAGAATTGCAACCCCAAGACCCGGAAACTTGGTATTACCGAGGCATTGCTTTAGCGGTTAACGAACAATATGAAGATGCGATCGCTTCTTATAATCAAGCTTTAGAATTGCAACCCGATTATTACGAAGTCTGGATTGACCGGGGTGTGGTGCTGTTTAATTTGAGACAGTGGTCAGAGGCGATCGCATCTTGGGATAAAGCCTTAGCAGCCCAACCGGATTTTTATTTGGCTTGGTATAACCGGGGCGTGGCGCTAGATAACTTAGGCAGGCGGGAAGAAGCGATATCTTCTTACGAAAAAGCGATCGCCATTAAACCAGACTTTCATTTAGCTTGGTATAATCAAGCAGTCGCTCTGTTTTATTTGGAACGCTATACTGAGGCGATCGTTGCTTACGACAACGCCTTACAAATTAAACTTGATTATTGGGAAGCTTGGATTGGTCGAGGGACAGCAATTGGTCATGTACCAGAAAGTTATGTCTTCAATTTATTAACCAGCGTCGCCATCAATTACCCAGCTTTAAGACAAGGCGGTTATATAGGTAAACTCGCCAGCTATGAACAAGGGTTAAAACATATCCGCCCAGACACTCACCCAGAAGGTTGGGGTAGATTACATTTGGCGATTGGCAACACCCATTATGAGCAAGGTAAGAAACAATCTGCATCTCGTCAACATTGGCGGAAATCTGTATTTGAATACAACCAAGCCTTATTAACTCTCAGTTGGGAAGGATTTCCCCAGTTACATTTAGAAATACTTCAATCTTTAGTTAAAGTTCTGTTAGGTTTAGGACAAATTACCCAAGCCCAAGAATTACAACAACGGGCTGCTAATTTATTGCAAGCATTGTTGAGTGATGCTGCACGTTCTGAAGAAAGTAAAAAACAGTTGGCGCTAAAATTTGCGGGAATTGGGCAATTAGGCGTGGACTTTTTAGTAGAATCTGGTGATTTAGTAGAAGCTTGGGAATTGGCAGAACAAATTAAAAATGCTTGTTTGCAATGGCTATTGTTTGGCTGGCAAAATGAAATTTATTTTCTGAATTATAACTCAGTTCAAGAGTTACTGAACCCCCACACGGCAATTATTTACTGGCATATTAGCCCAGCAGCACTGCACACATTTATTATTAAAGATGGCGCTCCTTCGCCAATTTTGGTGTTTATTCCTGTGCAAGCACGAGGTAATATTTCAGCAGCAAATAATAAGCCTTTACAAGAGTTACCATTACCAGAAGCAACGCAAAGATTGATTGCTTTTGAACATTGGTTAGAAGATTGGCATAAAACTTATCAAGATTATTGTGAACAAGCCCAAGACCCCCAAACTAAAGGCAATCATGTTTGGCGATCGCAGATGGAATACAGGCTGTTAAATCTGCAAAAAATTCTCGAAATTGCCACAATTACTCAAGAACTGGAAGGAATTACCAACCTCATTTTAATTCCGCACCGCGACTTAGCCAGATTGCCTTTACACCTGCTATTTAATCTGCCTAATTCTGACGCAGAAATGCTCAATCTTCCCGCAAAATTTATTACAAATTATTTGCCTAGTGTCCAAGTAGGATTAAGCTTACAACCCAGAAATATAGAGAACTGGCAAGAACAGATATTACTCAGTATTGAATCTCCAGCACAGACAAATTATGCACCACCAAAATTTGCCAAGTTGGAATCAGAAGTCATTACCCAGATGTTTGAACATCACCAACGCATCCAAGCTGAAGCCGCTATTAAAACTACTGTTGAGAAAGCCTTAGCTGATGATTACAATATCTTGCATTTTACCGGGCAAGTTATCAACAATTTCATTGACCAAAATAAATCAGAATTAACATTAGCAGGAGAAGAAAAACTCACCCTTGCAGAAATCTGCCAAAAAAACCTCACTAGTTACAATTTAGTCTTACTATCGGCGTGTAAATTTGTGAGTCATCTTAACCAAAATATCACTACTGAATATGTCTCTTTAGTAAATGGTTTTCTGTGTGGTGGTGTTCCGCAAGTTATCAGCACTTTGTGGAATGTAGAATCATCAGCGAGTGCATTATTAATTATCGAATTTTATCGCCGTCTACAAGTTAACAAATCACCAGCCACGGCTTTAACAGAAGCAACTACATGGTTGCAAGAAGTCACCGCCGGCGAATTGGCTATTTGGTACGAAAATTTAATTAAAACTCTGCATCCAGATGAGTTGCGAATTAGAACTTATTTAGCTACCCATTTATATAGAATTAGCAAAATAGTTCCTGAGAGAAAGCCTTATAATCATCCTTATTATTGGGCAGGTTTTATCATTACAGGGAGGAATTAAAGACTGTAGTTTTTTCAACAAGTAAATAGCAGAAGTCACAGTTAGAAATATTGATTTTTACAGACTCACATTTGTTTGAGTGGAATTTCAATACACAATTCCGAACCTTCTCCCACGACAGAATTACAATAGAGTTTCCCGTAATGTCGCTGGGTGATAATTTGGTAGCTGATAAATAACCCTAAGCCTGTACCTTTACCAACAGGTTTGGTAGTAAAAAATGGATCAAAAATGCGCGATTTAACTTCTCCAGACATACCAATTCCGTTATCAGCTATGGTAATCATAACTACAGATTCAACTGCTTGGGTGCGGATGGTAATTGTTGGAGCCGATGATGCTTCTAAAGCATCAATGGCATTCACTAATACATTCATTAATGCCTGATTTAATTCTCCAGCATAGCATTCGACTAGAGGCAAAATACCATAGTCTTTGACTATGCTAATGTCGGGACGTTGATTAGTTGTATTGAGACGATGCTGTAAAAACAGGATTGTGCTATCAATGCCTTCATGAAGATTAACTGTTTTGCAGTCTGCTTCGTCCAGACGGGAAAAGTTACGTAGTGATAAAACAATCTCCCTCACTCGTCCAGTTCCATTTGCCATTGATTGGAGAATTTTAGTTAAATCTTCTGCTAAAAAATCTAAGTCAATTTCTGCTCGTCTTTCTTCAATTTTTGGTGGTAGATTTAGAAAATACTGCTCGTAAAGTTCGATTAATTCGAGTAAATCTTGCGTGTAATTGGTAACATAATTGAGATTACCGTGAATAAAATTGATGGGATTATTGATTTCGTGAGCAACACCAGCTACCATTTGGCCAAGAGCAGACATTTTTTCACTTTGTACCATCTGAGCTTGGGTGCGATGTAGTTCTTGAACTGTATTTTGTAACTCTATGGTTCGTTCTGTTACTCGTTGTTCTAATTCAGCATTCGCTTGTTCCAGTTGCATAAATGAACTTTTTAATTGACTAGTCATACTGTTAAATGAATTAGCCAATTGTCCTAACTCATCTTGGCGAGTGACATCAAGATTAATCTCAAAATTACCGATTGTCAGTTGTTCACTAGCAAATGTTAAACTTTGTAGTGGTTTAGCCACCTGTTTTTGTAAGACAGAAAATAAGAGTATGACTTCTATCAGCAATGCCAAAGCACCCGTGATTAGGACAAATCTAGCGGTATCAAACGCAGCACCCGATAGCAGAGACTTGGGATAAACAGTGACAAAATACCAATTGGGGCCAGTTAATTGGGTAATAGCTAAAAATTCATGGTGTTGTGCATTTTCGACTACGCCTGTGTGAGAATTTTGCGCTAATTGCCAAATTGTTTGTAAATGAGAGTCATTGAGGTTAGTAATCTTAAGTTGACCTTGGGCTTGCTGAATTTTATCCATGTAATCAGGATGAGCAATCAAGCGTCCATCTGCACGAAAAATTAAATTGTAGGTTCCTGGTAAGCGATTTTTGATGGTTTGTTCCAGTAAATCTGTCAGAATGATGTCATGTCCCGTAGTGCCGAGAAAGCGATCGCCATCATACACAGGCACAATTACAGATACCATCCAAATTTGGGCATTAGGATCTCGATACACACCTGTCCATGCAGGTTTGCGCGTTGGGTTATGGGTTGGGTCAGCTATATAAAAAAATTCTTGTTTTGTCAGATCAAAATCAGAAGGCCCTATTAGATTAAGTGGCACATCTTTCCAATAAAATACACTGTTCTTCTCAGGCGTATTAAAATAAGTATCGGGAAAGCGCACACTCCAAGCCGGGCCATAAGCCTGAACTAAGTTATAACCTGCCATAAAGACCCGTTTTAGTGTCGCATCCATTTGGGCATCTCGACTAATAAAGCTCGTGGGATATTGAGCTGTATCAAATGCAGCGATAGGTTGTGTTTGGGGAGCATTTCGGAAAGTTCCATCTGACCAACGAAAATGCAGCCGATCAAACTCTGCTGCTAAATCACGACTGCTTGGTTGCTGAAGTTTTTCTAGAATTTGCTGCTTTAAAAATGTGAGATTATCTTCTGCTAGTTTAAAACTTATGCTTTCTCGCTGTCCTCGTTCCGTGATGTATTTTTCTAACTGCTTTTTGGTTTGTACTTCCAAATTAGATATCACATGAAAATAGCTGACACTTGTAGAAATTAATATAACTCCTGCAACTCGCAGTGTCATATTTCGCAATGTTTTGCGTGTAAGTGATGTCTTAACGGTTGGCAATTTTGGAGAAAACTTTTGGAACAGGGATAAGAGCTTCAACATAAGATGAGTATGAAATTTGATTTCGAGTTGGAAATATAACTACTCATCTTTATTTTTCCCAGATTAATACTAATTCTCTAAAATCTGGCAACGGATAAAGTCTCAATCTCAGATTTTTGGGGAAACCATTTCACTGTCTCTTAAACAATTTTTTAGCGGAAAGTCTAATGGCTTTGGGCAAAAATTCAGTGTAGGATGCGGTAGATAAGAGCGATCGCTAAGGGTTTCCGTCGTGGTTTATGAACAAATTAAAGCCAAATTACCGCAGAGGTTTTTCCCAAAATCAGAAAACCCACCAGTTGTAGAACCGGAACCGATTTTAACTCCTGTCACTTTGCAACCACCAATGCCTGTGGGGGTGGATATCATCTACCACAAATATCGCTGCTGGACGGGGAATACTTTAAGCTGTGAATGGACAGAAAAAACAATAGAACAAAACCCGACAGCTAAAACTTGTCAAACCTGTGGTTTTCCGGCGATTATCCCTGCTAAAACTGAATTTCGGGGGTACAAAGGGCGATATCGCATAGATAAGTATATCGGAAATCGCGGTTTAGGGCGTTTATATCAGGGAATACAGCTAACAGACCAACAGCCAGCAATTATTAAAGAATATTTATTACCTCAACTGGCTTTTAACGCTGAAGAAACCAGAGATAGGAAACAAGCTTTTGAACGTTTGGCTGGTTTGAGTTTAGCTGATGGAAGAATTCAAGATATCCGGCTAAATTTTCCTTGGGATGCAATTTCTGACCCAATTGCTGAACGCTGCTATCTTGTTACTAATGGCAATATCGATGCTTATCCTACTCTCAGAACATATCTAAAAGCTACTAATAAACCAATGTCTGAGAGGGAAGTATATCGTGTGCTTGACCAAGGATTACAAACTCTACAATTTCTTCACGGTCAAAAATTTAGTCTACCAACTGGACAAATACAACAAGGAATCGCTCACGGTAATATTAATTTAGATAGTCTGCTAATTATGGCAGATACAGCAGAATTTTTTATTCATTTAACAGATTTAACATTATGGGAAAATTTATTTCAATTATCAACTATTAAACCTGTGGTTTCGACTGTAGCGCAAGACTTAGTTGATTTAGGCTATGTAGCTTTTTATTTATTGCAAGGTAATATTTTAGATACAACTATTGACCCCAGAAAAGAACAATATTGGCAAGCTATAACTCTTGAATTTAAAGCTTTTTTGTTCCGGCTTTTAGGCTTGGATAAGCCCTTTAATAATGCGGAAGAAGCGAGAGAAGCATTATTACAAGTTTATCAGGTTTTACCAAGGGAAATATTAATAATTCCAGAACAACCAGAGACCCCCAAAGCCAAACTTTATCGTCCGTCGATATTACTATTAAGTATTTTGGGGGGATTATTGTTATGTGGATTGATAGTATGGCTAGTCCAGAGATGGAAATCTCCAGAAACTGTGATGGAAGAACCAGTAGTTTGCTGTTTAAAAAGTGTGACTGGTGTACCTGGAGGTAAATTTAACTATACTGGTGAAAAAGACAGTACTTGGAGTTTTATCCGGCGACAAAGCAATTTAATCTTGCAAAATCAAACACTGGAAGAAAAGTTAAAAGCAAGTCAGCCAAAATTACAGTTAAACTATCAACCAGAAGATAGTATAGAACAAGCGATCGCCAGTGTCAAAGACAAGCAAAAAGATTTTGCAATCGCTAATATGGTAGAACCATTAACTCCAGAACTAAAACATCAAGAATTTGCTTATGATGGTTTGGTGGTCTTTGTGGCTTTTAGTTACTCCAAGCGCGATAAAAGTTTACCACGAGCTTTAAATGGTCAGATTAGTATTCAGCAATTACAAGATTTATATACAGGTAAAATTACTAATTGGCAACAACTGAAAGGCTTTAATTTACCTAAATTACCAGTTAATCTTTACATACCAAAAGACGCAGAAACTATCAGGATATTTGAACAGCGAGTACTCAGAAATGAAGAAGCGATCGCAACTTTCCGTTATTTAAAACAACAGCAACAATCAAACACATCTTTTACTTATTCTGGCATCAATATAACATCTTTATCAACCTTAGAAATGCTACAAAAAGTTCTGCGGGACTTTGAAGAAGATAATATTGGTAGTATTGGTTTTGCTACACTTAGTCAAGTATTTGGTCAGTGTTCTGTTTATCCTTTAGCTATAGCAGATAAGGATAAAGCCGCAGTACAAACTTTAGTACAAGATAACGGAAAGCCAATAAATCCAAATACTGACTTGTGTGATGATAAAGGCAGTTATCAGCCTAACATCCAAGTATTTAAAACAGGTAGCTATCCCCTCAGTTATCCATTAGTTGTATTGTATCCAGGAGATAATAGCCGTCCTCCCATCGGTCAAAAATTTGCGGAAATGCTAAGAACCGCAGAAGTACAGCAAATATTAGAGAAAACTGGTTTAGTACCACTAAGTCGTCAATAAAGCAGTAAAAGTAGACTATTGGCTAATTGTCGATGTGACAAATTGGCTGATATATATAAATCTATTTCTCCAATTGTTTAGCTATGACCGATGACAGTAATCAGCAAAAAAAACTTGCCAAGTTAGCAGGTAAGGTAATGTGCGATCGTCAATTGTTATGGAAGTTGACAGATAAAGTTTATGAACTGATGAAGGAAGATTTACAACAGCAAAAAGAAAGACTTAAAAATTAGATAGGAGTGAGTTATGGCTAATACTAGCCGAGAATTAAACTATGTTACCGCTAATAGATTTTATGTCGAAATTGAAAGTAATATTACCGCCTGCTTTACAGAATGCCAAGGCTTAGGTGTGAATATCAAAACTGAAAAATTTGCTGAAGGCGGTGTGAATAATCAACAACGAGTCTTGTTAAGTCCCGCAGATTTTTCTGATGTTACTCTCAAACGAGGAATTACAAATGACTTAACCTTTTGGAATTGGATGAATAAAATTTTAAGTGGCGCAATAGAACGGCGTAACGTCAATATTTTAGTGTTTAATCAAGCTGGTGAAACCATGCAATGTTGGACTTTAATTGGTGCTGTACCTATCTCATGGAAAGCACCAGGTTTAAGCGCCGATTCTAGCACAGTTGCTATTGAAGAATTAACTTTAACTTATGAAGGCTTAAAAGTTGATAAAACAAGGTCTGGCGGTGCATCAATTTTATCAGGACGCGATAGTTCAGGTTCATTTGCTAGTAATTAAAAGTATATGACAGAAAATCTGACAACAGGTTTTAGTTCAGAACCTTCAGAACCAGACCTAAATCTAGGGATAAAGCAACCTTTATTACCTCATCAACCTTTGGGAAGTAAATTTATTAGTCCTAAATTTTTATCACCATTAGGAGCAAAATCACTATCAAATTTTGATTCTTCCATATTTTTTAATCCAGTCATCACAGATTTTAACATCATTGAAAATTCCTTTCAAGGTTCACCTTTTTTTTCTGAATCTAAATCACAGCATTTCAATACACCAAGTCATTCTGAAGGAAATAAAGTCAAAAAAAATAGTTCAAATTCACCCAACATTCAACAAAAATCAGCAGGAAGTAACTCCAGTTTAAGTAGAGATATATTATTAAGTCAGGACAGTGATATCCGATTATCTCCAAGTGAAGCGATCGCCAATATAGATGTAACCACACCAAACACGAATTATATCAACCCAACAATAGAAAATAATGATATTGGCGAAATAAATAAATTATCAAACACACCTCAACAAGCACATATAATATCATCAATTTCTGATAATAAAGACTCAAAATTAATTCAACCACAAATCAATACTAATAATTCTGTTACAAATCAAAAAAATGAGGCTCTACCCAATCCATCGCAACCAAGACAACACACATCACTAACTATTCAACCGCAAGCAGATAGTGGTAAAGCTGAATATTCACAAACTGAGTTAAATGAAAAAGCGATCGCCCCTTCTAATACTGGTACAGAATCAGAGATTATTCAACCAAAATTAGATAGCGATGATTCTGTATCTCCTCAACCAGAGATAGTAGAACTTGACGACTCACAAACTACGTTAAATAAAAAAGCGATCGCACCAAATAATCATGGTAAAGCGTCACCAATTATTCAACCAAAACTAGATAGTGATAATTCTGTTTCTACTCAACCAGAGATAGTAGAATTTGACGACTCACAAACTGAGTTAAATAAAAAAGCGATCGCACCTTCTAGCACTGGTACAGAATCACCAATTATTCAAGCGAAATTAGATAGTCATGATTCTACTTCTCTCCAACCAGAGATAGTAGAACCTGACTACTCACAAACTGAGTCAAATAAAAAAGCGATCGCACCTTTCAATACTGCTACAGAATCACCAGTTATTCAACCAAAATTAGATAGTAATAATTCTGTCTCTCTTCAAGTAGAAATAGTAGAAAATGACAACTCACGAACTACGTTAAATGAGAAAGCGATCGCACCTTCTAATACTGGTACAGAATCAGAGATTATTCAAGCAAAATTAGATAGTGATGATTCTGTCTCTCCTCAACCAGAGATAGTAGAACTTGACGACTCACAAACTACGTTAAATAAAAAAGCGATCGCACCTTCTAACACTGGTACAGAATCACCAATTATTCAAGCAAAATTAGATAGTGATAATTTGGTTTCTCTTCCATCAGAGATAGTGGAAAATGACTACTCAAGAACTGAGGTAAATGAACAAGCGATCGCACCTTCTAATACTGTTAGAGAATCACCAGTTATTCAAGCAAAAATAGATAGTAATAGTTCTGCTTCTACTCAACCAAAAATAGTAGAAACTGACGACTCACAAACTACGTTAAATGAAAAAGCGATCGCACCTTCTCATACTGCTACAGCATCACCAGTTATTCAACTAAAATTAGATAGTGATAATTTGGTTTCTCTTCCATCAGAGATAGTAGAAAATGACTACTCAAGAACTGAGGTAAATGAACAAGCGATCGCACCTTCTAATACTGTTAGAGAATCACCAGTTATTCAAGCAAAAATAGATAGTAATAGTTCTGCTTCTACTCAACCAAAAATAGTAGAAACTGACGACTCACAAACTACGTTAAATGAAAAAGCGATCGCACCTTCTCATACTGCTACAGCATCACCAGTTATTCAACTAAAATTAGATAGTGATAATTCTGCTTCTACTCAACCAGAGATAGTAGAACGTGACGACTCACAAACTACGTTAAATAAAAAAGCGATCGCACCTTCTAACACTGGTACAGAATCACCAATTATTCAACCAAAACTAGATAGTAATAATTCTGCTTATCCTCAACCAGAAATATCAGAAATTGACTACTCACAAACTGAGTTAAATGAAAAGGCAATCGCACCTTTCAACAATGCTACAGAATCAGATATTATTCAACCAAAAATAGATAGCGATAATTCTGCTTCTCCTCAACCAGAGATAGTAGAAGTTGAACAGTCACAAACTGAGATAAATGAAAAAGCGATCGCACCTTCTAATACTGTTAGAGAATCACCAGTTATTCAAGCAAAATTAGATAGTAATAGTTCTGCTTCTTCTCAACCAGAGATAGTAGAAATTGACAACTCACGAACTACGTTAAATGAAAAAGCGATTGCACCTTCTCATACTGCTACAGCATCACCAGTTATTCAACTAAAATTAGATAGTGATAATTCTGCTTCTACTCAACCAGAGATAGTAGAACGTGACGACTCACAAACTACGTT
>NZ_JACJRY010000080.1:0-17525 GCF_014697485.1 Anabaena sp. FACHB-83
TTTTTTGAAGATGTGCTGCAACTATTTTTTCTCGAAGATCGACAGAGTATGACTTCATTTAGAGGTATTTATATTTTAATTTATTGTACCTCATAACAGACGCAAGTGCTGTAAGTGTCAGATTTGGTACGTTTATTTCATAAGGATTATCTGATTCTATTGCATTAAAATTCTTACTAAACTTACATTGTTCTGCCAGATTACAGTAGTTCTGTTCAAAAAGGAGCCATCCAACTGTTAACATACGACAACCATCAGCATAACGAAAATCAAAAATCTGTTTATAATTAAGCTTATCGCCTTCAGAACGTGCTGAATTAGCGTTCCTAATACTTTCTTTAAGTTGATTATTGATTATTCTTTTATACAGATTTCCTAGCTTCTTGCCAGTTAAATCAATCGGCTTGATGTCTATAGGAATTTTTTCATTAGGAAGTCTTTCTCGTAACTTATCTTCTCTAAATTCATCTATCTGTTCTCTAGTAAGACCTTCCTCTTTAGGTCGTTCTTGCTCTGCACTAACTGTAACAATTAACACACTTCCAGATACTAATTTGCTTATAAGAGTATCAATATCATCTAGAATTGTTTTTTCTAATGGGCTATCATAATCAAGCCATACAATTGATTTTTTATTCCATTCAATTGTTGGCAGAACTTCATAGGAAGCTCCGTACTTGATTTCTATACACCCAAAAGGTTTATTATATTCAAAACGATCTTTCGCGTGCATATCTTTTTCTATACTTATCATGTCCTCAATATGTAAGGATTTATGAAAAAGAATAAAGTCACTAAAGTAAGTTGAGCCAAAACCTACGTATCTATAACTTGTAAGTTCTCCGAACGGATTTAAGCATCGGAGAGAATCACATATCATTTTTCTTTCAACTGCTTTTGCAGGACGAAGACTGTAATTAATTTTTGAATAGCTACCAGCCATCACCCTTATCCTTCATTGTTTAAATAGTAATCAAAGGTTTTTTCACCAACGTCTTTATTCGATGAAACATTTAATAGTTCTTTAACTCGCTCAATGTCTTCAGTTGGTTTGTTATATTGTATGGTGCCACGGCTCTGACGAGGCGGAATTGCTGATTGCTCAGGAAGTTGAAAAGTGGTACTTGTATCTACTTCAAATACAGAGTGAATTGAAGTTTGCAAATACGCTCGCTCAAGTAAACTCTCAGATATCTCACCACGCTCTACACGACTCTTTTCATCTGCCATTTTTCTTAAAAATGTAAGAACGGGAACCGTTAGTTCAGATACTTCTTGTTTAATTGATTTGTAGATTGGTGAGTCGTAGTCAATCCCTGTTTTTGTTGTCGTCCAAGGTAAATAAGCAGCATCATCAGACTCGAAAAAAGCATAACCTCTAAAAAATGCAAAATCAGCATGATATTTCGGGAAACCACTTTTTGTACCCCAGCCCATTATTTCAGTTTGGTCAGCTTCAAGAACCATCCTTTCATTGCAGAATACATACCATCCGCCTTCATTTAAATTTCTATCTGATACACCAGCATACAAGCTAACCCGCACTGGCGTATCTATTTCATGGCTTCCAAAGTATTTATACTCTTTTTCAAATTTTGCCACTTTAATATTGTCAGAAGTACGAAAATTAAGGGGAGTTGGGCGCAGATCCTCATTATTTATACTGATGCTTAAGCCTTTTTTTATTTTTAATGAATATGCAATAGTTAATTCTTGCCTTAATTGCGATAGAAAATTTTCTAATCCTAAATCTTCTGACACACTCTCATGCAATTGTTCAATTAATATTCGAGTTCCGATTTCACTGGATTCGTAATCACCATCTTCTTGAACTTCTAAAAATTCAAATGTCCATTCATCTTTATTTTTCCATTCATCTACATCTTCTGAAACTACAAATTTCGAGCTAGAGGTAGTTGATTGAACTGTAAATTTTTTTCCAATCTTGAAAAAAGCTCGCTTCATCCCAATTCCAAATCTTCCAATTGATTTTGGCGTTACTGCTGCATCATTGGCTCTTCCAAACTTGAAAGCATACTCCTCTGCTTCCTTGACGGTTATTCCTCCACAATTATCTTGAATTTGAAAGTACTCTTTGTTGGCTAAAATTTTTATCCAAAGCCCTTCATAATTCTCATTGCTCTGTAAATGAGTTGCGCCATCTACTGAGTTATCAACAAGATCAATAATCGCACGAATAAGCGGTATATCTCGCACCAACATATATATGAATAAATCTTTAGTTGGTTCAGCATTAATTACCCGTGAATTATCACTCATCTGATTTGCTTCTTTATGAAATATGCTTTTTATAGCCTAGTTTAGGCATAAATTTAGCTTAAGTCTATTCCTTTCTGCCCCTAACCATAAAAATAACCTCTGGAAGTTATCGAATTTGTACATGGTACAATCGTACTCCCTTAGAGGTTATTGTTCAATCGTTTTATGAGTTGTTGAACCGAATTATTCGTCTACAATTTACTGAAATATTCGTATCTATTTATTCCACTGTCACTGATTTTGCCAGGTTACGAGGCTGGTCAACGTCTAAACCGCGACGGGCGGCGATGTGATAAGCCAATAGTTGCAGAGGTACAACTGTAAGTATTGGCGATAATAATTCATCGACTGATGAAACGGGGAGCAAGTCGTTAAATATTTCTGCTGCTTCGCCATCTTTTACAGGTGTTACACCAATTAAGCGAGAATCTCTGGCTTTGGCTTCTTGGGCGTTAGAAATTACCTTTTCATATACATTACCAGGAACCGCGATCGCCACTACCGGAACTTTCGCATCTAATAATGCAATGGGGCCGTGTTTCATTTCCCCAGCCGGATAACCTTCGGCGTGAATGTAGCTAATTTCTTTTAATTTCAAAGCTCCTTCTAAAGCAATGGGGAAGTTAATTCCTCTTCCTAAAAAGATGAAATCTTGAGTATCAGCAAATTCATGGGCTAAATGTTCGGTTAAACGTTCTTGACTTGCCAATGTTTCTTCAATTTCTTGAGGAATTTGTCGCAGTCCGTTAATAATTTGCTCGATAGTTTCTTTGGGAATTGTTTGACGACGGGCAGCTAAATCTAAGGCTAAAGCATAAAACGCCATCAATTGGGCAATAAATGTTTTTGTTGCTGCTACGCCAATTTCTATCCCAGCTAAGGTACTAATAATATTAGGAACCATGTGACCAAGGCTACTTTCTGGGCGGTTGGTAATCCCTAAAAGTCGCGCTTGATATTTCGCCTCTTGACCTTGGCGGCGTTCTTTTTCCATTGCTAAAGCTGCTAAGGTATCGGCAGTTTCACCAGATTGAGTAACACCAATAATTAATGTATTTGGTGTTAGTGGTGATGGTGCATAGCGATATTCCGAAGCGTAGTGTACTTGGGTGGGAATTTCTGCTAATTGTTCTAATAAGTGTTTGCCAACTAAAGCGGCGTGCCAACTTGTACCACAGGCGACGATGTGAATTTGTTCTAAATCTGCGTAGAGTGATTCAGACAAGCCAAGATTAATAGGCGACACAGACGCATCACTGGAATTATCAAAATATGCTTCTAAATTAGCTCTTACTACTCCTGGCTGCTCGTAAATTTCTTTGAGCATGAAGTGTTTGAATCCCTGCTTTTCAACCATTGTGGGACTCAAGTTAAGCATCCGGGGTTGTTTTTTCAACCTCTCGCCAGCAAAGTTGTAAATTTCCACGCCTAATGGTGTGAGGCGGGCAATTTCCCCGTTTTCTAAGGGTAATACGGCACGGGTGTAAGCAACGATCGCCGGCGTATCGGAAGCGCAGAAAAATTCACCTTGTCCAAATCCAATTACTAAAGGTGCTTGTTGACGCACTACAATTAATTCGTCGGGATAATCAGCCGAAATCACTGCGATCGCAAATCCACCTTCTAGCTGATTAGCAGCTTGACGAACTGCATCTAAAAAATTTAACTCTGGATTTTTTAATAATTCTGCAATCAGATGGGGAATTACTTCTGTATCAGTTTCCGAACGAAACTCATGTCCTTTTTGTTTTAAGTCTTCCCGTAACTCGCGGTAATTTTCCACAATGCCATTTTGAACTACCGCAATACGTAATGCTGTATCCAAATGGGGATGAGCATTGTACTCTTCTGGTTTACCATGAGTAGCCCAGCGAGTATGACCAATGCCAATTTGAGCCGGATTTTCTAGCTGTTCCAGTTTAGAACGCAGGTTATGTAGTTTTCCTTTCGCCCTAACACAATTAACTTCACCTTCCCAAATTGTGGCGATTCCCGCAGAATCGTAGCCTCTATACTCTAGTTTTTCCAGTCCAGACAGTAAAATTTCTGTTGCTGCTTGAGTGCCGATATACCCGACGATTCCACACATTGCTCACACCATTTTGGTTTTAGGATTATTAAATCCAGTATAGATGTTGGCAAAAGGGGTATATGGCTATAGGAGGAATACATTAAACTCAGGCAAAATTAAATAACTAACCCACTTAATCTCATTACAAGTCCGTTTTATACCTAACTACGAGTGCGGCTTTGTCCTGTGTGTAGTTCTAATAAATCTGGTGTAGCGAGAAAGCCAAAGTAAATAGCGATCGCAACAGTAATTTCATGAAGCCAGACATCATTCCCAAAAAGGTTTTAGAGGATGTTTGAAAAGTATTGGGCAAATAGAATTCGCTACTACACAAGCAAAGTCCACACTTCGACAACCTCAGTGACCTCCTACGTGGACTAACACAAAACCAACAAATAACAAATAATGACTCCACAAAAAACGCAAAAATGATTTTGGAGGGGGCTTGGGGGACGCAACCGTCCCCCAATCGGGGGTGTGGGGGAGAATCCCCCAAATCTTGTTCATTATCTGATAGGTAGAGCAGAAATTGAGAAATCAACTCTCATCACCTTAACTGAACCTAAGTTCTCACAAAAAAAAAGGAGCAACTTGCTCCTTCTGCCACTAAGGTATGTTTATGGTTTTTGAAGTGTTTACCCTAGTAAGGTGGGCATAACCCACCCTACAGTGCTAAAAAAGCTTGCTATGGAGACACTTAATTGAAAGTCTGATGAGAAATTTTAGAATAAATTCCGCATCAATAACCTAGACCCATGCTGCGAGTTGTTTCAGCGCCCAGGTAAACCCGGATGCTCAAAAAGTCGGTGGGGCAGGCAGTTTCACAACGTTTGCAGCCTACACAGTCTTCTGTGCGGGGAGAGGAGGCAATTTGAGCAGCTTTACAGCCGTCCCAGGGTACCATCTCTAGCACGTCAGTAGGGCAGGCGCGAACACATTGAGTGCAGCCAATACAGGTATCGTAGATTTTTACGGTATGAGACATTGAAAAAAGGCTCCTTTCGAGTTCTCTTCTCTGCGAAAGAATCATAATCAAGGCATAGTTTACCGCAGTGGCTTATCCAGAGTAAGTAAAAGGCTACATAACTTCAAACAATGTAATAGGCACGTTTTAAAGTTAAAATTTGCGAAATTTCTCTGTTTCCTTATAAATCAGCTACAGAAGAGCAGCGTGTTTCCCTCATTTGTTAACTACCTTCAAGACTTGGTGTAAAGATATGTAAACAAAAACGGTCAAGGGTAGGGACGCACAGATAATTTCAAACATCAAACCGGATTACCATATTACCAATCTTGATATAGTTTTTGAGCATGAAACATAATTTCCTCTTTTGGTAGGCGAATTTTAGGTGTTTGACGAGGATAGGATGTTTCAATAGCGCGTGTATCTTGCTCAACAACAGTTGTGACTGCACTCAACATTGAGCGTCTCAATAAAGGTAGCAAAATTGGGTGTTTGGGTTTGCTGAAGACCAACACAAAGGTTTTAGTGTGAGTTTCTGTTTCTGGATATAAGATATGCACCTGCAAAATTTCTCCTAGTAAAAAAGAGGTGCGAAAAGTTAGCAGTGGGGGAAACGCATATTCTAAAATGCCAGTGTAGGTTTTAGGTGCGGTCAAAACAACAGGATTGCGGATGATATCATTCCAGGTGCTATCCTCGCGCTCTAGTTCCTGGACAACTTTCACCCAATATCCTTCATGTTCAAACACCGGCACGCGATTAGCTTTAATACCAAATAAGTCGCGGTGTGTGCCGCTTTGATGGTTGTAGTCATAGTTAATTAACAAGTTATCTAAAAAAGTGCCACGGATGCTTTTTTCCCCAGCTACACCGACAAAACTCATACCTGCACTCACTTTTGGGATGAGGTCTGGGACGGGAATTTTTGGAACATGACCAGCATAAGTCCAAATACAGTCATCTTTGATGATTAATTCTAGGGGCGTGAGCAGTGGTTGAGTGCCTATTTGACCGGACTGATGTAACCTTCCTTGTCCATCAAATTCTAAGGCGTGAAAGGGACAAGCAATTGTATTCCTTTCTTGACAAATCCAGCCATCAGATAAAGGTGCTTGCAGATGGGGACAAACGTTATCTAGGGCGAAAATTTCACCTTGCTGATTTTGCCAGAGGACATAATCTTGACCATTCAGCGCCACTTTATAAGGCTTGTTAATACCCAGCATGGAACGGTGGGCAATTAACCACGGTGCGCCAGGGAGAATGACTGCCATAAAAGCCTCCTAGTTAAAGTTATGTGAGACTATAGCGATCGCTATAATCTCCCAAGGTTTAAAGTAAATTGTGACGAAACTTTCATATTTGTCTTCAAAATACGACAGATTATTCATGTTTGTCAAGAACTATGGCTATGAGTAAACCTGATCTGATGCGCCGTCAACCCAAGCAAAAGCGGAGTCAGCAAAGGGTTGAAAAAATCCTCAAAGCAGCAGCCGAAGTTTTTGCAGAGGTGGGTTATGAAGCTGCAACTACTCATCAAATTGCGGCGAAAGCAGAAACAGCCATTGGTTCGCTGTATCAGTTTTTTCCCGATAAACTCGCCATATTTCATGCACTCGAAGCTATACACATGGAACGGGTGACAGCAATTTTGAGCAAAATTATGCAGTCAAACGACAAGCATCAGTCATTATCTGAGTTTATTGAGTTTACAGTAGATATTTACGCCCAATATTTTGCAGATCCCATCCCTCGCGTTGTCTATATTCAATATTTTGTCGCACCAGAATTATTTAAATTATTTGACGAAACCTTTGATAAGCAACTAATTCAACAATTCGCCGCCTTTTTTCGCCAGTGGAACCCAGACTTAACTGTAGAAAAAAGTGAACTCCTATCGGAAACAGTGCATCGAACTTATAACGCTTTACTGTTGAATGCACTGAAACAGGATGAGAGTAAACGTCAAGCCCTTTATGCTGAACTCAAAACATTGTTAATTGCGTATTTAACACCATACACTCTGCCACAGCAAGTAATGAAAGTAATGATATGTCCTTATTGTCAGTCATCCCGCGTATCGAAAAATGGGCATCGTCACGGAAAGCAACGCTATCTCTGTAAAGATTGTGGTAAACAGTTTTTGGAAAGGTTGAGTTTGTAGTTAGGAAGTTGTTTGTGGAGATGGGGTGTATGGGTGTGGGGACAAGGGAATATCTTGCACCTAGTCCCGACGAATGGAATTTAGAAAGTCTATTAAAAATAAAGTGGATTAATGGAAATTATTTTTAATCGTCCTAGCGAAGTGTATTTAGAAAACAAGAGAGGGTTAGAGACTATTGATACTAATCAATTATTTTTGTTAGTGAACAAATCTGTAGAGCCAACAGCAGACATTATTAAGAAGCTTTATCAAAAAAAAATATGGCAAAAGGATGTATATAATCAAAGTATTAACATCTCTAAAAATATGATTTTTATTTTTCAATTATTAGGTCATCCTTGGAGTATAATATTTCTAGATTTTTCTGGTGTTTTAATTAAGGAAGAAGATGCACAAATAATCTCTCAGAGCTTACAAACCAATGCAATTTATTATAGAGGTAGTGATACTAGCAGTACGGCAAAATACCTACTATATAGTAAAGGTATTATGATAGAAAAATATATTTTTGAGAATGGAGTGATAGCAGAATTTCAATCACTTGAGAGAAACCTTGATGTAAATAATATTTCTAGAGGTACTATTGTAGATAGATTAGTTACAGAAAGAGATGCCTACATACCTAGTATTTATTGGGATTATTCACCAAATGAAGAAATAAATTTTTGCGGACGAAATGTTTTAAAATTTACAAATCTTTTTCCAGAAGATATTATTCGTATGGACTGCTTATCCTAATTTTAGTTCAGTCGATTAGTGCAAGATGTGAAGAAGGGGTTGTTTAATTTGATAAATAAGCTGGTAGGGTAATTGTAAATGTACTGCCTTCACCTAAACGCGATCGCACTGTTACATGACCATTCATACCTTCGACTAGGGTTTTAACTATTGATAGTCCTAAACCACAGCCACCGGTGGAACTGCTGCGGGCTTCATCGATGCGGTAAAATCGCTCAAAAATCCTGGACTGATGTTGTAAAGGAATACCATAGCCTTGGTCGTAAACTTCAATAATGGCTTGGTCGGCTTGTTGATAAAACTTGATAGTTACAGGGGTTTCTGGTGCAGAATATTTAAAGGCGTTATCAACTAAATTAATTAAAACTTGTTTGAGGCGGTTGTAGTCGGCTTTAGCGGCGATTGCTGGGTTAGTTGATTCAATGCTAATCTGGCGATCGCTATAAGTTTTCGCCATCACCACAACTTCGGTAATTAAGTCATTTAATGAGCAACTTTCGAGGCGAAATAGCAAATTACCACTATCAGCCCTGGCTAAATCAAGTAAATCTTGTAATAGTCGAATGGTGCGTTCGGCTTCTGCGGCGGCGGTGGCTAAAGCTTCTTGCTGCACTTCGGTTAAATTATGCTGTCGTCGCAACACACTTTGTAAGTAACCATGTACAATGGTCAGGGGTGTGCGTAATTCGTGAGATACATTACTGACAAATTGTCGCTCTTGTTCCCAAGATTGGAACAGCCGCGATAACATCATGTTGTAGGTTTGAGTTAATTCTCGAACTTCGCTAGGGGCATTTTCTAAATAAATTTGTGCTTGTCCTAAGTCTGCAAGGGAAATAACTTCTGTCATTTGACTTAACTGACGTAGGGGTTGCAGGGAACGTTTAATGTAAAATGCGATCGCAACAGAAATAATTGTAATAGTGATAATACTGCCAATTCCCAAACTCTGCACAATCACTAAAAACATGCTTTGTTCTTGGGTAACATCCTGCACAACAAATAAAGTTCCCACAGTCTGATTTTGTAATCTCAAACTACTCCCACACATCACAAAGTAGCTTTTACCCATTTCTTGAGCTATGGGTTTCATGGATGTCTGAGTTAAATTCATCAACTCAGCTACTTTTTTTGGTGGTAATTTATTTAAATTATCTGACTGGGCTATTATCTGATTTTTAGGATTTTTCACCCATAAATATGTATTTGTAGTACTTAAATTATTAATTGCACTTTGCAGCCCATTTTCTTCAGGTATTATTTCTGTATAAAGCTCTACATAATAAGGCAAATGTTGAGTAATTTGTTGAATATTATTTTTATAACTATTAATTAAAAATTGCTGCATTTTCCAGCTTGTCCAGATAGCTAGGCTACCTAATCCTAAAGCCGAAACCGCAGCAATGCCAATTGTCAGTCGAACACGTAATGAAAAAGGATCAATTATCCGAAAGATTCTCTGAATTTGGTTCACTTCGGTGCTTGAGGGTTGGGTGTTAGACAAGTTTTATTCACATAATCGCACTGATAAATATAAGGTTCCTGCCAACTCAAGGGAATTTCTAATAAGTCTCTTGTACCTGTTAATCCTTGTCCAATAAACAGTAAAAGAGCAACACAGTTTAATATTGTATGAATTACCCGCCAGCGATGGGACTTATAAATATCTTGCACAATTGCTAAGGAAAAAACCATCAGTAGAGATGCAGCAATGCCAATGTAGTAGTGTGACCAATACCATTCATTAGTCCGCCGATAGACTCCATCTTGACAGCCAAGAACTACTAAACCAATACCAGTTAAGGTAGCAAAAATCGCTCGCCATGATTTATTTTTGGCTTGATAAAGCAGTACTAAAGAAGCAATCGTCGCCAAAAACATTAATATGATAAAAATTACTTGAAAATTAGCAGTATTCCACAATTGCTTTTTGATAATGTTTTTACCAATGGGATATGCTAAACCGACTAATGTTAAGCCAACAACAGCACTGGTTAACCAATCACCCAATTGTTTATGCTCTTTACCAACGACTGGCGGAATTTTACTCTTACCTTCGGCTAAATTTTGCAACCGCCGTTGACGAGTTTGCCAAGCAAAGTTAACAACATTGCCAATTAACGGAAAGACAAAAATAACTGCGATCGCTGGATGTAAAAGCCCAAGAAAATCTGCTGTTTCCATAAATCTTTTGTATTATAACTATTTTGAATTTGCAATGTGTTTAGTATTTAAAATTAAAAATTTTACCAAAAAAATACTAAATATTACAATCTGAAATATTCAAATATCAACCCATACAGTTAATTATGGGTTGAAATACTGTTTAACCACCCAGACTAGCATAACCAAAAGTAGCATTAAATTTACGACACCAAACCGCTACTGATCTATATCCAGACAAATTAAGATTTCCCGGTAAAGCATAGCTTTGGCTACCACTAAATTTTCTTAAGCGACCAACTAAAACGTAATCTTTAGCTCTTAAACCATAGATTTTGGGCGCAGCAGAACGATGTAAAATTACGTACACATCAGGGCCGCTACTGGTTTTAAAATTCTGGCTAAATTGTAAATATCTGGTTCTGTTTCTGGTCACAATGCTAACTCTTCCGCGAGTTGCATGTTCGCCATTGCGGAAATTAGCAGACTGACCTACAGCCGCAGCTAATTGATTAATTGAAGTTTGAGCAACAGGTGTAGAAGTTGATGCCTGATATGCGGTCACTTCTGAAATAGAACCTAAACTAACAGTTGCAATCATCCCCAGGATAGCTAAACTCTGAAATTTCATAGTGTTTACATCCTCAATTACTGCTATATGAGAAGAATTTATAGCCGTCTTTGATGATGAATATTAAATTACGCTGAGAATTAGCTAAAAATTTGGTTCAGCCATTTTTATCAGAATTTAATTCTAGTTAATTTTACACTTAATTTTTAGCGAAAAAAGCTAACAAGATGATTTTTGTCCCGAATAATTGAACATAACTCTTGTGAATAGACTATATAATATTTCCATTCAAGTCAGTCAGATTTTTTAGTTATTTAGGAGATTAATCAAGTGCAGAAACCTGAACTTGCCAGAGTTAATCTTTTGAATCGAGGAGAGAAAAATAACGATGATTTAATTACACAAAGAGTTATTCTATTTCGCTTAGTGGCGTTCATACTTTTGAGCATTGTGATTTTATCTGGCTTGCTGGTAGCAGGTTGGTTTGCAGGTGAAATGACAATTAATCAGTTTTTTGCTCAAATTCACACTTGGCAAATGCAGCCGCCAATGTGGTTAGAAGCGCCAATGGTACATAATAAATATTTACTTTCGCTCACATTAGCGTTGCTAGTCACAATGTTTGCGGTGATGAAACTGTCACCCCAACCGCGTGTTTGGTCACAAAGGTTAGTCGTTGGCATATTAATTATTTTGACTGTACGTTATTTATTATGGCGATCGCTCTCTACCTTTAACTTGGTTGATCCCTTAAATGGCACAATTAGTTTAGGCTTATTCGTCCTAGAAATTGTGATCATTTCTAGCGGCTTGATTGAACTATTTTTAATGTTAAATATTAAAGAACGTCACCGGGAAGCCGATGAAAAATCCATCGAGGTGATTAATGGTGAGTTTACGCCATCTGTAGATATTTTGATTCCTACATATAACGAGCCAGAATTTATTGTGCGGCGTACGATTATGGGTTGTCAAGCCCTAGATTATCCCGAAAAAAACATCTATCTTTTGGATGATAATCGGCGTACAGAAATGCGAGAATTAGCCGCCGAACTGGGATGTTACTACATTAGCCGCCCAAATAACCAACATGCCAAAGCCGGCAACCTCAATAATGCCCTGACACAAACTAGTAGTGACTTAATCGCTGTTTTTGATGCCGATTTTGTGCCTACCACTAACTTTCTCTTGCGGACTGTGGGTTTTTTTCAAGATGAAACCATAGCCATAGTGCAAACACCACAAAGTTTTTATAATGCTGACCCCATCGCCCGAAATCTTGGTTTAGAAAATATTCTCACCCCTGATGAAGAAATTTTTCATCGCCATGTCCAATCAGTCCGAGATAATGTTGAAAGTGCAATTTGCGCGGGTACTTCTTTTGTAATGCGTCGTGCTGCATTAGAAAAAACTGGAGGATTTGTTACCGAATCTTTATCCGAAGATTATTTTACAGGCGTTAATTTAGCTGCTTATGGCTATCGCATTATTTATTTAAATGAATTACTCAGTGCAGGTTTAGCCGCAGAAAACATCGCTGCTTATGCAACTCAACGTTTGCGCTGGGCGCAAGGTACACTCCAAGGGCTGTTTATTCAATCTAATCCGTTGATTCTGCCTGGATTGACTTTAACTCAAAGATTAGCTCATTTAGGAGGGTTTTTGAGTTGGTTTGCCAATGTCGCCCGAATTTCTTTTTTGTTAATGCCTTTGGCTTATTCATTTTTAGGTGTAATTCCCATTCGGGCAAACTTACCAGAATTAATTTATTTTTGGTTGCCTCTTTATGTAGTCAATTTAGCGGTATTTGCTTGGTTAAATAAATATTCGCGTTCGGCGTTTTTATCTGATATTTATTTTTTGGTGTTATGTTTTCCGGTAGCTTGGACAGTTATTCAATCTTTGTTGCGTCCCTTTGGCACAGGATTTAAAGTTACACCTAAAGGACTAAGTAGCGATCACTATACTTTTAACTGGAAATTAGCCTTACCTTTAATCATACTATTTATCGGTACAGCTATTAGTTTGTGGCAGAATCTCTGTATGAGCGTACTCAAACAAATGATAGCCACCCAAGTGCCTGCAATGGCTGAACAAACTGTGGGTGTGGGTGTGGGCTGGCTGTGGAGTATCTATAACTTAATCATGATTGGTTCAGCGATTTTAGTTTTTTTAGATGCACCCAAGACAGATAAATTTGAATGGTTTGATTTACGGCGAGTCGTAGAGTTAAAAATTGGTAGTGAAAGTTTTTGGGGTGTCACCACAATGATGTCAGAAATTGGTGCAGAGATAGCACTGACTCAGCAACCACCCATTGATTTATTAGTTGGTCAAACAGTCAAAATCAAAATCGCTGAAGAAAATTTACAGCTAAAAGCAGAAGTTGTCCATCAAGGATTTGCTAATGAGTTTCCGATTATTCGCCTCCAGTTTGAATCAGTCACTATTAGTCAACATCGTCATTTAGTAGAAATATTATTTTGTCGCCCTGGACAATGGAAGCGGCAAAATGCACCAGGAGAGTTAATTTCTCTCTGGTTAGTATTGAGAATATTGCTCAAACCCCGCTTTATTTTTAATCGCAAAATTGATGTTAGTCCGATGGTTGTGGCTAAGGTTTAAGAGGTTGTTTGAAAACTATAGGAATCCGGTTTGATTTCTGAATTTATTTGTGTAGGTAGGGAATGGGGAGTCGGGAGTAGGAAAGAAGCCCTGATCTGAGTGTACTGATTTTTTTCCCAAATCAAATATGAGTCCTATATTTGGTTAAGTAAGTCGTTTGGAAAAAACATATAGCTTTTCCTAGTCTGCTGAGGTACAAATTTATCTGCGTCTATCTGCGTCCATCTGCGGTTAATTATTCTTGCTTGTACTTCACTAGAATAAGAAATGCTATAACTATATTAAGAAAAGTAAATTAAACTAAAACTCTCTTCCCTCCTGCCTTTTCCCAACTACAAATATTTACGTCGCTCTACTTATGATGGTCAGCACTTCTAGATTCCCCCTCATCCCTCTTTAGTTTAGTGTTGGGTAGCGGTACAATCTACAATTGCGCCACCACCCAACCTACTTTTTTTGAGATGTTACGTGGTGTGCAACTTTCTCTCAAACCTAACCCCCAACCCCTTCCCTACAAGGGAAGGGGGGCAAGATTCAAAGCCTCTCTCCGCTTCGGGGAGCCAGCGCGTTGCGGAGGTTCCCTCCGTTGTAGCGACTGGCGTGAGAGGTTTGGAGAGGGGTTTCAAAAATAAGTTGCACATCGCGTGATGTTATTCCCCAGTAATGGAAAGTCCATCAACCCAAACTCTCGGAGAAACACCGCCTGGGGTTAATTCGACTTCTTTTTCTAGGTAAACAATTGACTTGAGAACTTCTAAGAAATCACCAGCAACCGTGGCTGATTCTATACTTGTCTTCTCGCCTTTGTTAATTAACCAGCCATCAAAAGGTAAAGAAAAGGAACCTTGTAAAGCTTTCACCCCAGCGTGCAGAGCATGTAAATCATCAATTAAAATGACATTTTCCGCAGTTGCTAAACTAAATTCTTGCTCAGGGGTTGCAGCAGCAAAGATATGATAAAAGTTAGGACTGACGCTAACTTTTGCACCAATACTTGCATTACCTGTTGGTTGAGCATTGAATCTTTTTGCAGTACCGGCACTGTGAAGAAAGCCTGTAAGTACACCATTCTCAATCAATTTTACCTGACGAGTTGGTGTTCCTTCGCCGTCAAAAGTTTCGGCAGCAATATTAGCCGGATGCAGTGCATCATCGTAGACTGAAAGTAATGGTGAAGCAATTTCTTTGCCTAAATCATCAGGTGTAGACAAACTTTGCTTATCTAGAATGCTTTGAGCATTGAATAAATTAGAAAAAGCACTCAACAAATTTAAAAAAGCATCGGGAGAGAAGACAACTAAATATTTACCAGACTTGATTTTTTCGTAGTTTAAGTGACTGATAGTTTTGTCTGCGGCTTCTTTGATGCAACCATTAATATCTAGTTCTGCAACACTACGGCTGATTCTAAAACTATTCCCGCTACGAGGTTTTTTATCTTCTTCTTCTGTTTTGCTGTACAGATAAACTGAGGCGATGGAGTTAGACTCGGTTCTAACTGCACCATCACTATTGAGATAAAATCTGTCAATATCTCTTTGTGCTAAACCGTTATAAGGTACGCCTTGAATTGCTGGATGAGCCGAAAGTAATTCTTTTTCTGCTACCAATAGTTTTTCTATTAGTTCAGAAACTGGAGCTTGGGGAGCTTTATCTTCGGATGGATGAGCAATAGGAACTGTTGCTTCTGGACTGAAATCTGGAACGTTTTCTTTAACACCAAAAAAACTAGCTTCGTAGGCAGTTTTTAAGGCTAATTCTAAGCCTTTGGGGTCTACATCTGTGGTACTGGTAATCCCAATTGTGTTTTGTTCGTTCCACACACGTACAGTAACACCAGAGCGATTGGAAGCTTTAACTTGTTTTGGCTCACCTTGATCTACTTGCACGCTCGTTTCGTCTATGGTTGAGCCATAAATGTCGAATTTTTTGATGCCAAGTTTATCAGCGTTTTCTTTGGCGTAATTGGCGATTTCTGTGATATTAGGCATAGTCAAATTTTAGATTTTGGATTTTAAATTAGGCGTTGCATAATTGCGGGATGATTTATCTCACGCAGAGGCGCAAAGACGCAGAGAGAATAAGGAGTTAAAAATTTCCAAGACATCAAATTCATCTCCTCATTCAGCAATGCCTTAAATTAACCGCAGATGGACGCAGATATCTGTGTACATCTGTGGTTTGATATGTGGATGATTAACGTCCACCTACAGTAATAGAATCAACTTTGATGTGTGGTTGTCCAACTGTGGTGTAGATACTGCCGCTAACAGAACCGCAGAAGCCGGGAGCTAATTCTAAATCTTGAGAACACATGGAAATTTTATTCATAATTTCCTTGGCTTCACCAATTAAAATTGCGCCTTTTAATGGTTTGGTAAGTTTGCCATTTTCTATTAAATAAGCTTCATCAACACTAAAGTTAAATTGGCCTGTAGCGCCAACACTACCACCACCCATTTTTTTACAGTAAATGCCTTTATCAATGGAGGCAAATAAATCTTCGTTGGTGTATTCGCCAGTGGCAATATATGTGTTACGCATCCGGCTGGCAGCAGCAAAGGTATAATTTTGGCGGCGGCCGCTACCTGTTCTGGGGTGTCCAGTGCGCCACGAACCGGCTCTATCTGCTAAGAAGTTTTTGAGAACGCCTTTTTCTATGAGTAATGTTCTTTGTGCCGGCATACCTTCATCATCCATATCGATTGTTCCGAAGGCATTGTCAGAACGACCTTCATCCCAAGCTGTTAAACTTTCGTGGGCGATTTTTTCGCCTTTTTTATCAGCAAAGGGGGTGGTGTTGCGCTCGATTTGAGTGGTTTCTAGTAGGTGTCCGCAGGCTTCGTGGAAGATTACTCCGCCAAAGTGATTGGCCATGATGATGGGGTAAGTACCAGATTCTACGTAATCTGCATACAGCATTTTGCCAGCAGATTCAGCTATTTGCTCGGCGGCTTGGGTGTAGTCCCAAGTTTTCAGGAAGTTAGGATCGCTGGTATTGCCTGCACGTTCACCGATAGAAGAACGATTCGCACCATCGGTAGACAATAAGTTAAATCCTACCGATTGGGTGAGGCGAATGTCACGGGCAAAGGTGCCATCACTAGATGCGACTAAAATTTCTTGCCAGTCTCGGAAATAAGTGGCGCGGCGAGATTGGATATGGCTGGCTTTTTTGTTCAGAGCCGCAGTTCCATCTAAGAGAACTTCGCCCATTTCGCGGATAGAGCTACACAGTTCTAGCCAACCATCTTTGCCTCTTTTGCTGGCGTAGTCGCGCAATAATTCCAGGTTGATTTCTGGGATGAAGGAATAAGGAGCGGGTAGTTGTAACCCTAAGATGGAAAGTCCTTTTTCTAAAGCTGCTTTTAAGCCAGTAAAGGAAAGGTCGTTGGTATTAACGTAGCAGTCGGCTTTGCCACGAAATACTCTGACACCTGCACCTGTGGACAAATTAGGCGAAATGCTGGTGATGGCATCGTCTTCTGCTAAACAATTAATGTAGTTGCGGCGCTCTAAGAAAAATTCAACGAAGTCAGCACCGGCGGCGCGTCCTAGTCCCAAAAGGGTTGCCAGGGGGGCTTCCCATGTTTCATCGAATCGTTCTGTCGTGGAGGAATATTTTAAAGTTGGTAGTTGGTTCGAGAGAAGTAGGGTACTTGTAAGCATGGTTAGCCTCGTCTGCTGGCTGAATTTCAGGGATTTAACTGAAAAATCCTAGTGTGTTAACTCTAGCAAATTTACCCAGGATGGAGGGAGTTGGGAGTGGGGAGTGGGGAGTTGGGAGTGGGGAGTTGGGAGTGGGGAGTGGGGAGTGGGGAGTGGGGAGTGGGGAGCTGACAGGTGTAGGTTTTTTACAAGGGTGTGAGTATTCATTCTCAGAGTCGGAAAATAAAAGAAGAAAAGCAAGTGAAAAAGAGGCTCAAATGCTAAAAAATGAGTACCTCAA
>NZ_JACJRY010000081.1:0-17194 GCF_014697485.1 Anabaena sp. FACHB-83
GCCAAGCTGAATGATGCTGATAATGATGTGCAGCGAGCAGTAGCAACTGCATTAGGCGAAATTAAGGATACACGAGCAGTAGAACCCTTAATTGCCAAGCTGAATGATGCTGATAATGATGTGCAGCGAGCAGTAGCAAGGGCATTAGGCGAAATTAAGGATACACGAGCAGTAGAACCCTTAATTGCCAAGCTGAATGATGCTGACAACGATGTGCGGCAAGTAGTAGCAAGTGCATTGGGTGAAGTTAAGGATAAACGAGCAGTAGAACCTTTGATTGCCAAATTGAATGATGCTGATAACAATGTGCGGCAAGCTGTAGCAAGGGCATTGGGTGAAGTTAAGGATAAACGAGCAGTAGAACCTTTGATTGCCAAATTGAATGATGCTGATAACAATGTGCGGCAAGCTTTAGAGGAAGTACTAGTACAACTTGGAGAGCAGAAAATTATAAAAATGTTATTAGATAGATTGTCAAACTGTGATAATCAAAACATTAGTATAATGACTCTCAAGGCGTTATCTTGGACTTGCGACGATGAAATAGATCGCAAGCTGCTTTCTAGAGATGTTGATGCTTTTAACCCGTTTTTAGATCCTCAAGAAGAGATTGATGATGAACGAGTTAATTATGTTGCTGAACAATTAGAAATATCGGTTGAGGATGTGCGTAGCCGTTATCAAAAACTTGCCCAGCAGTTTCACTTAAAATTGAACTTTACTACAGCAATCTAGCGCCATTGATCGCAGTTTTATTTACTATACAAATTTTAGGCGATCGCAGTTTTGTTGACTATGAAAAGTTTTAGGCGATCGCAAATATTGTTTTGGTTGATTAAGCAACAGCAAACTCAGTTAATTTACGACTTTCTGGATCATGAAATGCTAAAACAATATCCTCTTTCGGTACGCCTTCTCTTAATAAATCAGTAGCGATTCCTTCTTCTGTCCAATCTTCCTCAATATAAATTTTCTCATTCTTAATGCGAACATAAACTGAAATTGCTTCGACTCTTTTATCATTTTTCCAGCCAATATTAAACCAAAGATATTGACTTCTTTGATCGTCGAACATTAATACTTCATCTATATCTGGATCTGGTACCTGTGATGAAATTCTGTCATACTCGGCAAGGATTTGTTTAATCAAATTTTGATAATGGGCTATTTTGTCCATTGAAAAATCTCCTGTTTATTGATATCAACAACTAAAAGTAAAACCTGATATTTTTGGATGATTAATTGAATAGCAACCTGTTGAAAGAACTGTTCATAAATCTTTTTACTAATTGCTAAATAAATTTTATAACTAGGGTTAGTAATATTAAGAAATGTTTGGTAAATTAAATACTGTCCTAACGCTGTTTCAAATTCACGCATATTAGAACGACCAAGAAAACTTTTAATTTCAATAACTATTAGTTCTCCTTCTCTTGTGGCAGAAATTGTTTTTTCTCCAGCTAAATCAGCAAGTAACTTAACTTCTTCATATCTAATGGGATAAGGATCAAAAGTAATCGTCCAACCATCCTTAATTAAAGCATTTTTTACAGCTTCATGGTAAGTATCTTTTGCTGCCATTTGACCCTGTTAGTAAGATTTAGGTGAGCCATGAAGACTCACCCTAATTAAACTATACCAACGAAGCTTGCTCCTCCTTAGAAATCACGCGCCCTTCATCCTCAAAACCGGCGATTTGATCAAAGTTCAAATACCGATATAAATTATCAGCAAAAGGATGAATCTTACTTGCCACAATATCAAGATATTCCTGTACTGTGGGAATGCGTCCTAATAACGCACAAACTGCGGCTAATTCGGCTGAACCTAAATACACTCTTGCGCCTTTACCCATACGATTATTGAAGTTGCGGGTAGAGGTGGAAAATACAGTTGTGCTATCAGCAACTCGCGCCTGATTTCCCATACATAAACTGCATCCAGGCATTTCTGTTCTTGCACCAGCCGCACCAAAAATGCTGTATACACCTTCTTCTTTTAATTGGTGTTCATCCATGCGGGTGGGTGGTGCTATCCACAGGCGAGTTTTGACTTCTCCTGCACCTTCCAAAACTTTGGCTGTGGCGCGATAATGACCGATGTTTGTCATACAAGAACCAAGGAATACTTCTTGTACTGGATCATTAGCAACTTCCGATAATAATTTAACATTATCGGGGTCGTTGGGAGCAGCCACAATTGGTTCTTTGATGTCGTTTAAATCAATTTCAATTATGGCTGCATACTCCGCGTCTGCATCGCCTTCTAGTAACACGGGGTTGGCTAACCATTCTTCCATTTTGGCGATACGGCGCAGGAGAGTGCGGGAGTCTTGATAACCCCGTGCAATCATGTTTTTCAGTAAAGCTACGTTGGAACGCAGATATTCGGCTACTGTCTCGACACTCAATTTAATAGTGGAACCAGCACAAGAACGTTCGGCGGTAGCATCGGTAAGTTCAAAGGCTTGTTCGACTTTTAAATCTGGTAAGCCTTCGATTTCCATGATGCGTCCAGAGAAGATGTTTTTCTTGTTTTCTTTCTCTGCTGTTAGCAAACCTTGTTGAATAGCGATATAAGGAATGGCGTTAACAATATCTCGCAGGGTAATTCCTGGTTGCAATTCGCCTTTGAATCTTACCAAAACTGATTCTGGCATATCTAAAGGCATGACACCCAAAGCACCAGCAAAGGCAACTAACCCGGAACCGGCGGGGAAGGATATTCCCAAGGGAAAGCGGGTGTGAGAGTCGCCACCTGTACCTACGGTGTCGGGTAACAGCATTCGGTTGAGCCAAGAGTGAATGATACCATCACCGGGACGCAAGGCAACACCAGCGCGGGAGGAGAAGAAATCTGGTAGTTCGTGGTGGGTTTTGATGTCTACTGGTTTGGGATAGGCGGCGGTATGACAGAAGGTTTGCAGCACTAAATCAGCACTGAAACCTAAACAAGCCAGTTCTTTGAGTTCGTCGCGGGTCATGGGGCCGGTGGTATCCTGGGAACCAACGGTAGTCATGATGGGTTCGCAGGATGTCCCTGGACGGACACCGGGTAAACCGCAAGCTTTACCGACAATTTTTTGAGCGAGGGTGTAGCCTTTACCTGTGTCTTCTGGTTGCTGGGGACGGATGAACAGAGTGCTGGGTTCTAAGCCTAATGCTTGGCGGGTTTTGTCGGTGAGGGTACGTCCGATAAGTAGGGGGATGCGTCCACCGGCGCGGACTTCATCGAGGATAGTGTCGGGTTTGAGAGTGAAGGTGGAAATAACTTCGCCGTCTTCGTTGGTAATTTCACCTCTGTAGGGATAGATGGTAATTACCATGCCGGTTTCAAGTTGGGTAACATCGCATTGTATGGGCAAAGCACCAGCATCTTCAGCAGTGTTGAAAAAGATAGGCGCGATCGCCCCACCTAAAATATAACCCCCAGCGCGTTTATTAGGAACAAAGGGGATATCTTGCCCTGTATGCCATAACACGGAGTTAATAGCAGACTTCCGTGATGAACCAGTCCCAACAACATCACCAACATAAGCCACAGGATGTCCTTTTTTCTTCAACTCAGCAATAGTTTCTAAGCTTCCTGGTTGCCGTGACTCTAACATTGCCAAGGCGTGGAGGGGAATATCTGGACGGGTGGTGGCGTGAGTGGCTGGGGATAAATCATCGGTGTTGGTTTCCCCAGGCACTTTAAAGACGGTGACGTTAATATATTCTGGGAGTTTGGGACGAACAGTAAACCATTCTGCTTCTGCCCAAGAGTTAATTACCCGTTTAGCGTAGGGGTTAGTTTTGGACAGTTCCAAAACATCATGAAAGGCATCATACACCAATAAGGTTTTGCTGAGGGCGGCGGCGGCATAGGCGGCGATGGGTTCTTTACCTTCACCACCCATGACTAGGGGTGTATCACCTTCTGATGGTTTGGTAGAAAATTGCAACAACTCAATTAAAGACTGCACATTATAACCGCCTACCATTGTCCCCAGTAATTCCACTGCTTCAATTGAGGAAATTAGGGGACTGGTGATTTCGCCTTTAGCAATACCTGTTAAGAATCCAGCTTTAACATAGGCGGCTGCATCTACGCCAGGGGGGATGCGATCGCGCAACAAATGTAATAATGTTTCTTCTTCACCCTTGGGCGGATTTTTCAGTAATTCACACAATTCTGAGGTTTGCTTCGCATCCAACGGTAAAGGGGGAATTCCTAATGCTGCCCTTTCGGCGACTTGTTGACGATATTCTTCTAGCATTGTTCTATTCTCCGTTGGGATGTTCTTCCCTTAATTATGAATTATTTTTAGGCAAGACTTGGCTATAAGAGTTTAGCCTATTTTATAGCTGAAAGCCTTACTGGTAATTGATCATCGATAATTTTGACTAATACTTAAATGATGGTTTTGCGTATTAGTTCTCATAGAAGATATTTTACTGAGTGCGATCGCTATTCTGCGGTGATGAATTTTTGTCTTGATGATAGAAAAGATGGGTTATCAATATACAAGACTAATATTTGATTTCTGAAATGTACGTAGGATGTGTTAGCGACAGCGTAACGCATTTATTACAAAGTTTTCGGTGCGTTACGGCTTACGCCTAACACACCCTACAAATACTGGTTTTCAATACATCTATTGATGACTTAACCTGAGTGTTGATTTAACCAAGTTTCTAAATCAGTAACACTAGAAAAATCTAGCAATGCTTCACCGAGATTTTCTAACTGTTCAATTGATAAGCTTCTAATTTGCTCAATTAATGATGCCTCAATTTCACCAAAACGGCGATTTAGTTGACGGAGTATTAATCCTTGTCCTTCTTCTTGTCTGCCTTCTTGTCTACCTTCTTGTCGTCCTTCTTGTCTGCCTTCTTGTCTGCCTTCTTGTTTGGCTTGTTCTCTGTCTCTTTGATATAGTGGTTCTAAACGCATGATTAACTCCCGATCATCTGCTTCTAGTTCTTGATTTAATCTTAAATTTTGGCGCAAGTTGTAAACTAATTCTAGGGTGGCTTGTTGGTAGGGATGATCTAATGGTAACGCTTGCAACTCAACAATTGCCTGTGACTGCACATTTCCTCTACCTAAAAGCCTCAGCCATAAAGTTTCCGGTGTTGCTGGTAATTGATGTATAGCGATAATTGCTGTCCGTAAGTTATCAGCCAGAAAATGTACTCCTGATATCCAGTCTTCTTTTTGAATAGTTCTAAAACCAGATAATTTAGTTTCAGATATGGTTGGAGTCAATACCCACAACTTAGGGATTTCTGAGTCTTGCAGTTTGGTTTTGTTAGTTTTTGCTTCTCGCCGCAGATAAGCTTTGACTTCTAATAATTTGAGTAGACAATCGCAAATTTCATCAGTAGAAGCTGGATTGCGGAAAGGTTCTATGATGGCAGGATTTTCGGCAAGCCTACCTAGTAAGCCTAGTATTTGTAAATTAGCGTTTTGCTGGGGAAAAGGAGTAAAGAAAACATCTATTTCTTTAATTTCTCCTGAGACTTTTTCTGAGGCTTTGACTTCCCCGTAGTTTTTTAAGAGTTCTTCAAGGTAGTCTTTAGCAAATTGATCATGTATGAACCGGGTCATTTTAAAATGGCGGAAGTTCTGTATTAATGCCCAGATTATATAGCAATACTGAACTATTTATGATGCTATAGATCCTCGACTTCTTTAAGAAGTCGGGGATCTGTAAAACTTGCATATTGGCTGACTGTCTTTAAATGTTACGCAAGGGTACTAAAGTGGTTACTGCATTTTCATCGGATGTTTTATCTGGGTTAGATTTTAAACGTGTTAATCTACTTTTGCGGACACGCTCGCTTTCTCTAATACCACCTGCTAGTTCATATTCATTGCTGTTTCTGCCGTACTTAAAACCAACTCCTGTCACCATTCTATCTGAAACTTGTTTTAAGGTTTTTTCCATTTCATCTAGCTTTTGTTTAGAAGAATCTATAACTGCTAGAGCAGAATTATAGTCCTCAAGCATTTTTTTAAATTGCTCAATTAATTCCGTTATGCTTTGCAAGTTATGAGTATCATCAAAATTAAGGTTTGGATCAATAGCTTTCATTCCAGCGACTCTAAACTGAGCTTTTTCTAAAATCTGGGAACTACGTTTTTTTCGAGGCATAATTTTGCTCTTTTAAAAGCTTTACAAAGCTATTTTGGCTTAGTTAACCTGAATTATAGTTCAGCAAAAAACACATTTTTTGTAGCACAAGTTTTTATTTATGTACGTGTTTTCTCTGAGTTTAATCACAGATGGCATTTTTACTGCATAGTTAAGAAGTTGTTTTAAAAGCGGTTGGTTGTGCTTCTCAGCACTTAAAGATCCCCCCAACCCCCCTTAAAAAGGGGGGCTAATAGTTTCTTAAAGTCCCCCTTTTTAAGGGGGATTTAGGGGGATCTAAAATGTTTGGCGACTAACATTAAGACTTTTAAAACATTTTATAACAGCGATCGCTTTAATTTTAAGCCTTAATGTTTTAACCTTGATCCTTAATGTTGTAACTTTGATGGCTAATATTGTAACTTTAAGGGTTAATATTGTAATTTTAAGGGTTAATATTGTAATTTTAAGGGTTAATATTGTAACTTTAAAGTTTAATGTTATAACATTAATGACTAAAGTTTGTTGGTGAGTGCATGATAACAAGCGTGGTATTCTTGCAATTCTTTCCATGTCTCGCCCAAAACCCAATTTACAATCAGGCTTTTCCTATCACATGCCCTGGCGGGAAGTCAAAAATCAAAAATCAAAAATAATACTTGAATTTTGATATATTTGTTAGCATGAGTCGTTATATCCCCATTCCTGATAGAGCATTTGAATTTGCTGTTAGGATAACAAAGCTTTGTTCTTATTTAGATAAACAACCAGGAACACCAAGATTATTAGCTGCTCAGTTGTTTAGATCAGGTACATCAATTGGTGCAAATATTGAAGAATCTCAGTCTGCTGAAAGCAATAGAGACTTTATCAGCAAGCAATCAATAGCACTTAAAGAAGCGAAAGAAACAAAATACTGGCTGAAGCTATTAATCAAATCAGAAATGATGACCGAGACACAAGTAAAAAGCCTTTTAGATGAATGCGAACAGTTAATTAAAATTATTGCTAAATCAATTGTGACTGCTAAAGCAAAGCTAGAGAAATAAACTTTTGACTTTTGACTTCCCCAAAGGGGTCGCCAGGTATCGGAATTATGAAATGTTGATTCTAGCGTACATCAAGGGCTTGTTATAAATCTTTAGAAATATTGAAAAGCTTTATAAGTTACACTTTACAAGTCTCGATGCGAGAGAAGAGACCCTACAAAAAAGACCCCCGCCAACCCACGCTTCACGAACCCATGTAAATCCACCCAGATCGACCCCCTACGAGATCGGAGAACAGGGAGGTGTCCTCTAGGAGAAGAAGTGTCAAAAGTTACAATATCGTAATTAATCCAGCTACTTTTCACTCTCCATCCTACGCGATCGCCAAATTTCTCCCAGGCTTCTTTGTAATACTTGCCGTCAGCTTTACCACCTAGGCTCAAGTAAATTTCTTTTTGAACCCTGAAGCCAAAATGTCCATTGCTGTATTTTACCCACAAGCGGTCAATTGTGCGTAAGTCAGTGCAAGGAAAATTTAAGAGTTCGTCTGAGTTGAAGTAGTCGCCATCTTTTTTACCTATTGCTTTAATCATCACCAGATAAGTTTCTTTATCGGCTTCTTTCCAGTTTTTTGCTGCTAGTAAGTCGCGCAGTCTGGTGTAGTTTATGCCTTTTTCTGAGGCTAGGTCGTCTTTTTCAGGCTCAGGGGTTTTTGGTGGTGTAGGCTGAACTACAGGGGGTGTATCCAGAACTTGAATTACTGGTGCTTTAATTTCTGTTGCTCCACCTTTAATACTTCTGATCAAATCATCTAAGGCATCTTCATCATTTGCTTTAGTGAATTGAATCCAACGCCATTGCTTTAAATACCATAGCTCTTGAGGTACATTGCTCACCCCAGGAAGTAAAACAGGAATGACACGAAAATTTTGTGATTGTCTTTCCAAAAAAGAGTGTATTACTGTATCTAATTCCAGATTTGCCTGAAAGTTTCCCAAACCATTTTTTCCAATAAAAAAAGCACCTGTTTTAGAAAGGGAAATTCCATTAAAAACAGCTTGTATAATTTTGTCTCCCCCAAGAATTTGCTCTTTATCTAACCACGGGTTTAAACCTTTCTGCTTTAAATGTCGAGCAATTTCTATAATCAGGGGTTTATCTAAACTATTGTGAGCTAAAAACACATCAAACTCTTCCACCTATCACTCCTCTACACCCGCAATAGTCGCCAACGCCTGAGCATACTGTTCTAAACCCACGCGCAAAGCCTCTAACTCCTGTCGCGCCGTTGCTTCCTCAGACCAACTCTGTTCATGTTCTCTAGGACTCACTCCCACAGGTTTTCTAGCTTCCCACGCTTGCAATAACGGATGCCATTTTGACAAAAACGGTCTTAACCCATTATTTAACACTGCAATGGCAATTCCTCCCACAGAATCCCGACTAGCACCCACATCCGGCCCCGCAGCTTTGAGAATTTCGCGGGTTGTGGCAAATAAACTATAAAGAGAGTTCATTGCTTCCCGCACTAAACCTTGTTCCATTTGTAATGGTTGCACAGCAATGCGCGTCACTAACTCCACATACAGCGACCAAGCTGCCCTTTGTTCTGTGGTGTTAACTTTCCAAGACATGGAACCAATGCCAAAAGGTAGACTTAAAGAGACAGTTTCTAAGGAAACGCGATCGCGCATAACTATAACTAAGGAAATTTAACTATATTTAGTGAATATTATAGTAATTGATGAAACTCTTCTACCAAAGCCTTGCTCATAACCATCAAAAATATATATTGCGCGATCGCTCAATTAAAATGTGCATGTTAAAAAGCAAAAGTTTTATTTCACGCAAGGCGCAAAGAGTTATAAAAAGTTGGGCAAAGTCAAAAGTTTATTGAATATCTGCAATAATATTAAACAATTCCGATATAATAATAAATTTGTCTATTGCACTCATTTTTTGAGTATATGTCCAAAACCTACACCGTAGAACTGCTGCACCAAGGCAAAGTTCATACTCTGCAAGTTCCTGAAAACGAAACTATTTTATCAGTAGCTGAAGCTGCTGGTCTTGGTTTACCTGCTTCTTGTCATGCAGGTGTATGTACAACTTGCGCCGCGCAAATTACCGAAGGAACTGTAGATCAGACTGATGGTATGGGCGTTAGTCTAGAATTACAAAAACAAGGTTACACATTACTTTGTGTCGCTTATCCCCGTTCTGATTTGAAAATTGAGACTGAAAAAGAAGAAATAGTTTATCAGTTGCAATTTGGCAAAGACCAATAAAGTATGAAGTGTGAAGTCTGAAGGATAAAATTTCATACTTCATACTTCATAATTCATACTTCATTCCGCTATTCTAGAAACAATTAATAAAAAGGATGAACGGCGATGACTACTCATTTTATTACCGCAGAAATTGACATTCAAGAAACTCCTACTGAGTTGCAAAAAACAATTGAAGCTGAGTTGAAAAAACAAGGTGAACCTCTGCGTTGGGCAATTACATCTGTGGATGAAGCACAGCAGAAAGTTGCTGTTGAAGCAGTTGTTACTACAAGTGCTGAGTAAAAGCTGCATAGAAAACTCTCAATTTTCATGTTCAATCACATCCCGCCTAGAACTAAAGTTTCAGGCTCATAGTCAAAGTCCACTCAAGTGGACTGAAATACATTTTTAGTTGAGTCATCTTGAGATGACTTGCGCTATGAGACTCGGAATTCATTCTGAGGCGGGATAGATGCGCTACACAAATATTTCTTAAAGCTTTCAAAATGTCCTAAAATATCTGACTACCTTATATATGACTCAGTGAAACCTAACAAAACTGTGATGTTGGGTTTCGCTATCGCTTCACCCAACCTACATCTACTCAGCACTTACAATGCGTCCTTACACTGCGATTTTAATTGTACCTACTGGCGTTGGGGCGGCGATTGGGGGATATGCGGGTGATGCTATACCTGTTGCTCGAACTTTAGCACAGGTTTGCGATCGCCTGATTACTCACCCCAATGTTCTCAACGGCGCAAGTTTATATTGGAATATCCCCAACGCATTTTATGTGGAAGGTTACGGGTTAGATAAATTTGCGGCTGGTGATTGGGGTTTACGTCCAGTCCGCAATAATAAAGTAGGTTTGCTTTTAGACCAAGGTATTGAACCAGATTTATTACTGCGTCACTTGCAAGCTGCTGATGCAGCTAGGGCAACCCTGGGATTAACGATTACAGATTATGTAATTACTGATGCTCCATTAAATGTAGAATTACGCACATCAGCATCGGGGGCAAGTTGGGGAACCATTGGCAACCCAGATAGTTTACTGCGGGGTGCGGAAAAACTCATACAAAAAACTGGGGCAGAAGCGATCGCAGTTGTCGCCCGTTTCCCCGATAATATGGATGAAGATGCTGTACAAAATTATCTCCAAGGCAAAGGCGTAGACATAATAGCCGGCGCAGAAGCCGTAATTAGTCATTTATTAGTTAGACATTTGCAAATTCCCTGCGCCCATTCACCAGCCCTCGCCAGCGCCCCTCCTTACCGCGATTTATCTCCTCGTTCCGCCGCCGAAGAATTAGGTTATACTTTTTTACCAAGCGTACTTGTAGGTTTAAGTCGCGCCCCGCAATTTATTGTCGAGAAACAATTATTTACATCTTGTCACGATGATATTTGGGCTGATCATATAGATGCTGCGATAGTGCCTGCAAACGCTTGTGGTAGCAGTGCTTTACTCAGTTTAAGTCAAAGCCAATGCCAAATAATTACCGTCAGAGATAATCAAACCCAAATCCAAGTTCCAGCCCAACCTTTAGGAATCAAATCCATCCAGGTAAACTCATATTTAGAGGCAATTGGTGTATTAGTAGCCCTCAAAGCCGGCATTAATCCCCATGCCTTAGTTAATGGTCAATAATCTTCTCCCCCTTGTCTCCCTTGTCTCCCTTGTCTCCCCTCTCTCCCCTCTCTCCCCTCTCTCCCTGAACTCCCTCCCTAAACTCCCGTGGTAGAACAACAAAAACAAGACCCTGAAATTCCCTATTTAACCCGTACCCAAGTGCTGATAGCAATGGGTGTAACAGCAATTCTGTTGTGGACAGTTGCCAAAGTCTGGTTACGCTTTGGTGGCGTTTATTTATTCAAGTGGGAATGGAACCCAATAGATTTCTGTTGGGGAATAGGTGTAGGCTTTATCATCACCTCTTTAAGTGGTTTAGCTTATCGCTTATGGCCTGTTTATCGTCAAAGCGCGGATTATTATTTAGAACTAGTCTTAAGACCTTTAGCTTGGCCTGACTTAATTTGGTTGGGTTTACTACCTGGTTTAAGTGAAGAATTATTATTTCGTGGTGTAATGCTGCCGGCTTTAGGCTTAGACCATGTGGCAGTCATTGTCTCTAGCCTTTGCTTTGGAGTTTTACACCTCAGTGGTTCGCAACAATGGCCTTATGTAATGTGGGCAACTGTGATTGGATTGATTTTAGGATATAGCGCCTTATTGAGTGGCAATTTGTTAGTCCCAATTGTTGCCCATATTATGACCAATTGGATTTCCAGCTATTTTTGGAAAACGCAGCAACGTTAAATCTGTGGTTAGTTACTCAACAATGTTTTAGCCCCTCTCCGTGTCGGAGAGGGGTTGGGGAGAGGTTAATTATTTTAGGAAAGTATCAGGTTGGTTTGGAGCGTATTTGCTGCGATCGCAATTGCCTGTGGTAAAATGCGATGTTCTTGAATTTGAATCCGGGCATGGAGTGTTTCTGGTGTATCATCCGGTAACACAGGCACAGCCGCTTGCATTAATATCGGGCCACTGTCAACTTCTAAACAAACCAAATGCACTGTACAGCCAGTAATTGTTACCTTTGCTTGCAAAGCTTGTTCTACTGCATGAATTCCCTTAAAACTTGGTAACAAACTCGGATGAATATTAATAATTCTGTTAGGAAAAGCATCAATTAACACCGATGTTACCAGCCGCATCCAGCCAGCCAAAATTACCAAATCAACATCATACTGACGCAAAGTCTGGACAATTTGTTGATCTAAAGTTTCTCGCTTTTTATATTCGCGGTGGTTTAATAAAACAGTTTCAACACCACGGTTAGCCGCCCGTGTTGCTGCTTTCGCCCCTGGATTATTGTAAATTAGAACTGGAATTTGGGCATTAATTTGGCCATTGTCCATAGCTTGAGCAATTGCTTCAAAATTGCTACCATTCCCAGAAGCTAGAATGCCAAGCTTAATTGGAGTATCACTAAATGGTAGTCCGCTAATATGGGGAGAAACCAAGCTAAAACTAGAATCAGGGCGAAAGGTCATAACAGCAACAAGGAAAATGAATAGATGCCAAAGATATATACTAATAAATCATGGTTAGATAATGATACATTTGCCGCTTGGACTTTTCTTGCACCCGCATTAATTTTATTAGGAATTTTTGTAATTTGGCCGATCGCCTATTTGTTTTACCTGAGCTTCACTGCTGGTAGTTTTACATCCACAGGTACTTATTGGGTAGGGTTAAAAAACTACTGGCGTTTGTTACTTAACCCTGATTTTTGGCAAGTTTTAGGCAACACAATTTATTTTACCCTGGCTACAGTCATCCCCAGCTTAATTATTCCTTTGGGGTTGGCAGTATTATTAAATCGTTCTCTAGCTTTGCGAGGAATTTTAAGAAGTGCCTACTTTTTACCTTCTATTATTTCTCTCGTCGCGGCTGGTTTAGGGTTTCGCTGGTTATTTCAAACCACTGGCCCTGTCAACGCACTTTTAAATTTATTTGGTATTGCACCCATTTCCTGGCTAGGAGATACCTTTTGGGCAATGCCTGTGTTAATTATCTTAAGTATTTGGAAACAATTAGGGTTTAATATGGTTGTTTTTTTAGCTGGGTTGCAAGCAATTCCTCCCAGTCGCTATGAAGCAGCCGAATTAGATGGTGCAAATGCTTGGCAACAATTTTGGTATGTAACTTTACCAGGATTACGCCCTACTGTAATTTTCGCCACCATCACCACAGCAATTTTCACATTACGGAGTTTTGAACAAGTTTACGTTATTACTGGCGGCGGCCCTTTAAATTCTACTAATTTATTGGTTTACTACATTTATCAAGAAGCCTTTGGTCAATTTGATTTTGGTTATGCGGCGGCGGCGGCGACAGTTTTATTAGCTGTAACTTTAGTTTTAGTGTATTTCCAATTACAAACTTGGGACGAAGAATAGTTATTTTAGGCGTTCCATAAATGCGGGATGAATTAAGCATTTTTAGCAAGGTTAACTATCGATGTTTCGCGCCTTTGCGCGGCAGTCGCTTCAAGTCGGGAAACCCGCCCAACGCGCTGCCTTGCCTTTGCGCGAAACAAAAAACATCCCTCTAATCCAATACGGTTCAGTTAAGAAAATAAATTAACTGCTACACATAAAACAGAACTATTTTTTGGAGGGGGTTTGGGGGACGCAACCGTCTCCCAATCGGGGGTTTGGGGGATTCTCCCCCAAGTCTTGGTTCTTCTGAAATCGATAAGCTGACAACGTTAACTGAACCGTATTGGGGGATATTTTATGATTATTTCCTGACTTATGTCAGCATTTTTTGTTGTGAGAAACACATTTTTAGGCTACTTTACGTCAATTATCCAAATATTCTTTATTTATCATTCAGCGAATTATCTTGATTGGTGTAATCTCGATATACAGTAACTCTCACAATTGAGCTTTGCAATTATTGACACTCTGAGGTGAGTAACATGAGATTAATTTCTAGCCAAATTCCAGAAAAATCTGGTCAACAGCAGGATTTCAGTGGACGTGATTTGCAAGGAATTGATTTAAGTGGTGCTAACTTGCGGGGAGTAAATTTAAGCGGTGCTAATTTAGCTGGTGCAAACTTAACTGGTGCAGACTTAAGTGAAGCAGATTTAACCCAAGTTAATTTGAGTAATGCTGATTTAAGTTATGCTAATTTGTGTGAGTCTTGCTTGTGGCGATCGCAATGTACTCACAGTAACTTTTGGGGTGCTTCTTTGTGTGGTGTAGATTTCACCGAAGCAGACTTGAGTTATGCCCAATTCATTGAAGCCTCATTAATAGAAGCTAAATTAATCAGAGCAAATTTGCAAGCAGCTAGTTTATCTGGTGCCATATTACTAGAGGCTAATTTAACCGAAGCAAATTTACATAGTGCAGACTTGACATGGACTAATTTAACTAAAGCCAACTTATTAAACGCCAATCTTTGGGAAACAAAAATCATCTATAGCAAACTCCACCATACAATTATGCCTGAAGGCACAATTTATAAACCGGAAATCATGATTATTAATTAAATTTTTGAAAGATATAGCCTTTACTAGTACAGGTCGGCGGAAATAAACAGACTACACTTCGGCTACTTCGGCTGCGCTCAGTACAAGTACGCTCAGTGACCATAAGAAATTGCTAAAAAGCTTGTGGTATCGTTATTCTTTCTTTTTCCTTTTGCCTTGCTGTACTAGTCTGCTGAGGTACAAATTTATCTTACTATCAATCTGGTGTAGGACTTACCCATAAAAACGAGAAATCAAGAGTTTTGGGAAAGGTTTAGGGGTATGGGGGCGTATATATCCAAAACCCTTACAATCCCATACTCCTAAACCCCTACACCCAGTCTCCACAAACAATCTTTGTGGGTAAGTCCTAAAGTGATGAAAAATCCTTAAGTATTAACGAAAATATCTGCATTGGTTAAAGACAATCCAGCACTGAGTGTAGCAAATTGGATTCTGGCGATCGCACCTGAGCCATCTTGGTCAAAGAATAACCCACCTGTTGTATTGTTGTAAATAAATCGCTGACTAGCTGTAGTCGCTGCTGTACCTATGATAAATTGACTAGCTGTAATCGCTGCACCCGCAACTAAGCCGCCACCAAAGCCAGCCGCAGATACGGCGATAGTATCATCAACTACGTTAAAATCAGTAATTCTATCAATGCCTTCTGTCGAAGAGTTAAAAGTAAAGCGATCGCGCCCCGCACCGCCGGTCAGTGTATCATTACCAGTACCGCCAATGAGGTTATCATTGCCATTACCCCCCAACAGAGTATCAACACCCGCACCACCGTTAACAATATCGTTCCCATCTCCACCATTCAAGGTGTTATTGCCACTATTACCAGTAATTGTATTGTTGTAAAAATTGCCAGTACCATTAATGGCAGATGTGCCTGTGAGCGTCAAATTTTCTACACCATTGCCCAGAGTGTAGCTAATAGATGACTGCACTGTATCTATGCCTTGGTTAGCATTTTCAGAAACGAAATCGCCTGTACTGTCAACAACATAGATATCGTTACCAGCACCACCAATCAGCGTATCATTGCCAGTACCACCATTGAGCGTATCATTACCAGCACCGCCAGTCAGGATATCATTACCAGCATCACCATTCAGGATATTGTTGCCATTGTTGCCGGAAATGGTGTTGTTAAGACTGTTACCTGTACCATTGATTGCAGATGTGCCTGTGAGACTTAAATTCTCGACATTCGCACCCAGGGTATAACTCACAGATGATTGAACTTTGTCAGTCCCTTCATTAGCGTTTTCAATGACGACATCCCCAGTAGCATTAACTATATATGTGTCATTACCTCTGCCACCCCTGAGAGTATCGTTCCCGGCTCCACCATCGAGAATATCGTTACCTCTGCCACCAGACAAAATATTAGCAGCACTATTGCCAATAATTGTATCGTCGCCATCGCCAGTAAAGGCATTTTCGATGGTAGTTCCTGTACTAATGGTTAAGTTGGTTTCACTGAGGATACTTGTAGCGCCTGGATTCAGATTCAGGTAAGAGTCGTAAGTAATCGCCGCCGCATTAATCGTATCTATACCAGAAGTGTCAGTTAGTGTGGTTGTCCCATAAAAACCATACTCATCGGTGTAGAAATAAGTGTCGTTGACAGTATCTGTATCCCCATATAAACGCAAATTCCAACTATTAAGGATGCCAATATCTGTAGGGCCTAAATCCCGGATTCTCAATGTCCATTCACCAGCACTGCTTTCTCCCCAATGTTGGCTACTAGAAAGCCGAAATACGATATTATCTCTATCGTCCTCCTGATTACCAGGTCGGTTAACCAAAGTACTAACAATACCGCTTGGAGAAATCAGATCAACAACCAAATCACCCCGATAAGGATGAGTCAGATTCAAGTCTACTTCCACCCAATCAATCTCTAAACCAGCCGCGACTGTTAAGGTGCTACTAATGCCTGTGTCATCATTATCTGGAATCGTCAAACCTAAATTACCAGAACTGTAAGAAAGAGACTGCTCATTACTAAATACACTTTGCTTTTGCCAAGTTTCTGCCAAACGTACAGCAGCATGAGCATCCACTAAACCAAATCCATAGTCGTGGCTGACATGTAAACCTCCTCCATTCAAATTGTTAGCGCCATTAATTTGCCAAACGTAATCCCCACCTTGGTTATAGAAATCGTTTTGACGAGCAGAATAGGCCAGAATTTCTTGGATGTCTCGATAACCTAAATTGCGATTGGCTTCTAGGATGAGCGCAACTACCCCAGAAACCTGCGGTGCAGCTGCGGAAGTGCCATTAAAACTATAGGTGTAGTCTCCATAGTCATAGCCTTCAAATCCTTGACGATCTGTGGTGACAATGCTTCCAAAACTCCCACTACCGAAAGCCGAAACCAGAATAGATGCACCAGGAGTACTGTAGGAACTAGCAAAGCCATTATGATCAAGTGCCGCTACAGTAATGACTTGGCGAGAGTTGGTATAGTTTGAGTAATTTGTATTCAAACCGCCCTCACGGCTATTTCCAGCCGCAAATACTATTGCAGTTCCTAAGCCATTACGTCCAAATTGAGCCGCATCTTTAATAGCTTGTCCTGCTTGAGTTAATAATGGATTGTTAAAATCAGCTGCAAAAGCTACTGTAGCACCCCAACTATTGTTAGCCACATCAACATTGCGTAATCGCTGCAACGCCCGAATCGTGCTGTTGATATCTGAGTAAGAAAACCGGAAGGAAGCCAGGGTAGAACCATAAGCTACA
>NZ_JACJRY010000082.1:0-14831 GCF_014697485.1 Anabaena sp. FACHB-83
AAGCTCATTAAACGCAGAGCTTATGGCTTAACTAACTTTAATAGTTTTAGAAGAAGGGTTTTACTAAATTGGTATTTCTGTTGTTAACTTAACATATCTACTCTCGGAGAGCCTTGGTTTTTTATTATTTAAAAAGCCTCAAGATTTACCATTGACAAAAAAGCTAATTTTTATTTTTCTATATTTATTATTATCGAGTGTGCTATTTTTGTTTGTCTCATTTATCGTTTTGATATCGTCTGGATTTGATGCCCCAACTATTGAAACTGTGGCATCTAAAGACTATCCTACAACAGTATATTTATACAATTATACATGTTCTCCACCAGATACTTCTACGGGATGTGACACATACCACGGGGAATTAAAATTTAGACTTGGTTTTACTCCTTTTGTAATTACAAAGTTTAATTGTGATTGTCTTTTTGGTTCACCAGACCGCGTTGGTGAGTGGGTAACGATTCCCTTGGAAGCAAACCGAAATCCAACAGCATCTGCGATTAAAATTAACTTAAAAACTGGCGAATTTCTTCCAAAATGAACTGCAAAACTTTAATTTACGATCCGAGTAAGCAAGAGGCAATTACTTTAAATTTTGATAAAAAGCGTTATAAATTGGTAAGTTTGGATGTTTCAGATACACCCCAGATGTTGTAAGAGTCTTCTTTGGAAGGATATACACAATTCAGCTTGCTTACCATCATCTGTAGCACTTCGTGAACAAACTTTATCTATCAGCAACACAAAGTTAGGACAGCACTATCCCTTGGCATCAATGAAAAAACTTATTCAAATCTCAATTATTATAATTCTATCACTAGGTTTGACATATCATTTACTACGTATTGCTTTTCCCATAACCTATATAGTTGACTGTACTCAAGCTAATAAAATCACCAATATATCCGACACTTTTATCAGTGCAATTGGTGATCCATCTGCAAAAGAAGCAGAAATTATTGCACAAAGATATATCACAAAAGCCTTTTGTTTAAATGATTTAAAGGGTGACAATAGCTTCAGCCCTAAAGCATATTTCTTTAATGGCTCAAACTTAAGCTCTAAGTATCAAATTGTTGGTTATCATGGTGCTGGTTTTCGTAGTCCAGGCAATTTACAAGTAAAATTTGACAACGGGACTTTCCTAAATTTTTGCTTTAGCATGATGGTAATTAACTGCAACCAAGCTCAAGAATGCGATTGTCCTCATGATTTTAACTGGGAACCCAAACCAAAGTAATCGCATCACAACTCAGGAAAATTATCGCAATAATGCAACGCTTGCTAGGATGAAAATCTTCAATTAACTATGGATAATCTTCAGATAAAAATACTTGGCAAAATAGCAATATGTATAACCTTGTTGATTGGTGTCGCAATTCTAATTATCAGTATTTACCCTGGTGCATTAAATAGTTTCTTTTTTCCAGTTATGCTGGTGTCAATTGTTTGTGTGCCAATATTTGCAGTACTAGTAATTCTCTTATGGGGATTGAGAACTTTAGGAAAACAGAATTTGAAAAGTATTAAGCTTCCCTCGCAAACTTTTGTACCCTGCAGAGAAGTTGCTATCATTGCAGGGATAGTTTTAGTTTGTTATGTCCTGCTCAAGTTCTATATACCGCGTCGTTTAGCATTTATGATATCGCAATCGGCGTTTGAACAAGTTCGGGTACAACTTCCTATTTCTGCAAAAAGAAATATCAAATTAAACCGCAAACTCGGTTTATATGAAGTTGATGAATACGCTATGGATTCTCGTGGTGGTGTATATTTTCGTGTCTTCTGGGGTGGTGATGGTCTAAGTCCTGATACCATATCCTATGGTTTTGTCCATCAACCGAATAGTGAAGGAAGTCCATTTGGTACTGCTAATTACCAAGTATTTTACTTGTACGGTGATTGGTATTGGTTTCGTGTATCCGATGATTTTTAGGGATGACAATTAAGCTAGTTTTGAGTTATGGATAATTGACATTACTACCTATTCAGTCACAAATATGAAATCTCATATTCACCATACCTTGATTTTGCTAGTAGCGATAACTGGAATAACATTGTTTTCAACTCCATCTATATCTAGTGATACTCATCAATCAATATCTTCTATCACAGTTAAGTCTGCAAAGGAAAATTCATTACCCCAGTTATGGAAGGTGAAAATTAACGGTAAATCTGGATATATTGATGCCAAAACAACTTATAAAGTAGAACTTCAATCAGAAAAATATCCCTTAAAAACTCAAATTTCACCAGCAGAAATTACCGAATTTAATCAGATTTTTGAATTTGGTAAATTTAACCACCAAAAAGCGATCGCTCTCCGCAAACGGCTACAACCCTTAGCCGATCGAAATGATGCAGTTGCTTGTTACTGGCTGGCAAAAACCTACAATTTGGAAGAATTTGGCATTAAAAAACAGAGCGATCGCCAATCAGCTTTGAAATGGTATCACAAATCAGCCGAGCTTGATTATGCACCTACTGCATATTTTCTCTACAGAGCCTATTTTTCTGGATTGATGGGTTTACAAAAAGATGAAAATGAAGCTAGCAAATGGCTGCATAAAGCCAAGGAAACATCTTCTGGAAAATTATTGTCCGAAACCCTGATGGAATTTGTTGCTTTTAGCGACCCAAGTGTAAAATTCATCAACTTGCGAACAATCCCAAAAAATGCTGGGAATTATCTTGAATCTCTACGCCAAATATATATATTAACTCCTAATAATAACTGGGTAATACACAAATATGGTGATGCGCTCTACGAAGCCAAACGTTACACAGAAGCCTTAGCGGTTCTCATTAGTCGTACGACCATTGAATGTAACTTCTTTCGTTGAACCATCCATCTGGACTTTCATTACATGTTTGTCCGAGTCCTTATTGGAATATTGGATATAAACAGAAGCCCAAGAGGGACTGGAAAAAATAATGCTTGGGATAGCAGACAACATCGCTAATAAAAGTATTTTTTTCATAGCTTTTATAAACCTATTTTCATCAACATTTTTATGTATATTTATTTCTTACTCTAGAAAAATAAATATAACATGGGTAGTTGTACGTAAATTATATGACTGTGGCTATAACTGCATAAAAATAATTATTTTCGCGCAAGTTTCACATTTTTAAATTAGCCGATGAAGATTAGGTTGTAAGTCTGTAAAGGTTAATTAAATTTTCAGATTAAAAAATTAAAAATCAGCAAACGCCAGGTCTAGCACACTCACACTGGAAAAATAGATCCAGATGATGGGTCATTTAGGGATACAATATATTATATATGTACTCCAACCTTTCTAAAATTCGTTGAATTCGCATCTCAGTTTGCTCTGCATTAAACCCAAAGTTGTACCGCATCTTACCCATATTCTTAATTCGCCATTGGTTGATTTTATAATCTATTTCACTGCTCATCTTCACTTGCTCATTTGTGAGTTCAGGAGAGATATCGATTCCGATGGTTTCTGCAAGGAGTCTGGCAAAATTCACAGAATGAAAGTATGGATAATCTCGAATTAATTCCCCAGAGCGAAGAAAATCTAGTAATCCTTCAATTGTAGATAACCCATATTGAATATCATCTAGAAAATCCTTGAGCCATTGTTCTGGGGAAAACTCACAAAAACGAATCCAATCCCCCTGAATTTCCACCTCGTATCCTTCCTGGGTGAGAAACAAATCCCGCACAGGATTATCCCCATCGACAATTCGTAACAACCCTGGATATTGCTGATTTCCTGGATTTTTGAGCCAATCCCTCGATTTTGCTGCTTTCAACTTTGCGAGGAACTCAGGTAAAGGCTGATTCCATACTTGGGCAGAATTGTTTGCCATAACTTCCTCAGCCGACCAGTAATTTCCTAGCCGTTCCCAATTGCCACCATTGCAGACTTCTAGCAAAAATGTTCTGTAAACTTCAGGCAGTTTAATTCCATGTTGTGCTTCTAACGCGCTCAACTTTGCTTCAGAAGCAATTGGCGGATTAGTCGTGATTTGGGCATAGCGATTGTATGGATCGAATTTTCGCAATCGAGCGAGGGTAACGTGAATTCGTTCGGGAACAGTCAACCATTTTCGCAGGGGTAATTGGCAACCAAAGTGACGCTCCACTGTAAAAATGTCTTGATCGTATACTCTCACCCTTCCTTGCGGGTCGTGAGAGAATTGAATTTGTAACTGAGTCAACACCTGACACAATTGCTCTGCCTCATCATCAGTGGGAAATAATCCCACAAGATGGGGATGCTTGATTCTCTTAATCTCCTGATACATAAACTCACAAGCTTCCGCCTCATCGGTAAATTCAAACAGCAGTTGTTGAACCGCACCACGCTCGGTGTAAACGACTTGCCAGTTATCATCCCTTTGAATCAAGCAAATCTCATCATCACCCATTTGGCGAATCTGATACAGGCGACAGCCTTCGCCCCAAAGTTTGAGATCGAGTAACTCTGCATTCAGATATTGAACTTCCCACATTTACTCACCTCGAAAACACCCATCTCAATCACCGCCAGTTATGTCTTCACTTGTTATCATGGGTTTTCCCGCTACATTGATTAGGCGATCGCAACCACCTTTATCCCTTGCTTGGTGGCAACAATAGCTTGGAAAGATGTGTAATCAAACACCAAAGTATTAACTACTGCATCTACGTCATAGGTTTTGATTATTTCCCCTGTCTGAGCTGACAGCACTGCCAGAATTTGCCCTACACCACACAATAACCTGTTGTTACCCAGCCAAACGATATTACTTTGCCAAGGATTTAATCCATCATGGTCATAGTACAACCGAAAGAATTGACCCCACATTTTCTCCCGATATTGTGACGATTTTTCCCATTTTTTCCATATTTCATTGAGTGGTTCCTGCGTTTGCGGGGATAAAGTGCTTAATATCGAGCGTTCAAGCCGAAAACTTAATAAATCAACACCTTGATATCGATATGCAGTATAAGCCAGACGCTGACCATCTGGGCTAAAACTCAAGTTGCCACGATGACAACGCACACCACCTGAATATTCCCCCAAATAGGTTAATTTATCCTCAAGCATACTGTCAATTCTGTAAAACTGATGGGACTCATCCATGTCTACAGAATTAACAATGAGAAACTGCATTTGTGGATCGATGGCAAAAGCAGCATTATAATCTCGCCAACGACGCAACCAACGAATCTGCTCACCGCTTTCTAAATTAACTAGTTGACACTCCCCGCACTAAAGTGACGGGGATTCTACATTCACAGACTCGCCATTAGACAGCAGGCTTGCGCCAACCGCCCAAGAGGGCAAATCTCCTGTAGCGTAAGTTCCGGTATGCCCTACCGTACTGAGTCCTCGCCTCAAAATATTGATTGCTGCATTGATATCTCTGTCTTCCACATATCCACAATGGGGACAGACATGAGTCCTGGTAGACAGAGATTTATTCACTTTTTCGCCACAATTAGAACAATTTTGGCTGGTGTTGTGGGGAGGAACTGCAATAGTTACTTTCCCATATTTATGACCAAAATATTCTAACCATTGCCTGAAAGTATACCAACCAGCATCAGAAATTGATTTAGCTAGATGTCGATTACGTACCAAACCCTTCACATTTAAATCTTCATAGGCTACCAAATCGTTAGATTGGATAACGGAGTATGCTAATCTCTTGCAATACTCTTTTCGCTGCCTACTTACTTTTAAATGCTTACGAGCATATCTATTTCTAGCTTTGTGGTAATTGTTTGATTGTTTTTGCTTGGCTTTTTTCTTCTCTTTGCTGAACTTCTTAGACTTTTTGCGGTTGGCACGGTTTAACTGTTTTTCAGATTTACGGTAGAACTGGGGTGAAGGTTCAATATTGCCTTTATTGTCAGCAATGAAGTATTTCAATCCCAAGTCAATACCAACTACTTGATTTGTAGGTTGAGTTTCTACTTTTACGTCTACATCAATTGCAAATTGAGCATAATACCCATCAGCACGACGCACTAAACGAACGCGCTTGATTTGCTTGATATCGTAATAGTTGAGGTCGTAAGCCCCTTTTAGTTTGAGAGTGCCTATACCTTTCTTGTCTGAGAAGGTGATAGATTTACGAGTTTCTGAAAGTTTCCATCCAGATGATTTATATTCAACTGAACGGCAGTTTTTCTTAAACTTCGGAAAACCCTTTTTACCTTTAACTTTTTTCTTACAGTTGTCATAAAACCTAGCTATTGCCGACCAACAACGTTCAGCAGCAGACTGTCTAGCCATTGAGTTTAATTCATCGGCAAAGGGAAATTCAGCAGCTAATACCGCGCAGTATTTATTGAGGTCGTATCTCCCCACTTTTTTGTTATCCATCCAGTAGCGTAAGCACTTGTTTTGAATAAATTGGCTAGTACGAATTGCTTCGTCTATTGCCTGATATTGCACTTGTTTCCCTTTGACTTTAAACTCATAAACAATCATGGGTATCGACCAATTAACCACACCTTTATGTTAACATAACCAACATAAGACCGACAAATAAATTTGTCTTATTCGCTTATATCCCCCACATAAATGACGGGGGTTTTACGCATCACGACTCATAAATATCTCCCCAACCCTCACCAACCAATAAATAGCCCTGGCAAGGTGTTAATCCTAACCAGGAAATATGAGTACATTTACCATGTCCATAATACTCATCCTCCTGGGAATTCTCCTCATAGGGTGCATGGGGTAAGTCAACTCGTTGCAAAACGGACAAATCATCCCAGCGAAGAATCTCAATCCCAAATTCTGGCGTAACCTCAGAAGGAGCCACAGCAAACCTTTCCCCATCCGGTAACAAAACAATACTTGGTACTGATTCAAAATCATAGGGTAACTCGATTTGTTCAATTATCCGGGGTTGTTGGGAAATATCCCACTTCACCAAAGAATGGGGGTATATTGGTGCGTTCACGAAGTGTCTCCTATGGAGAATCGCCTGTTTCCTTACCGCGTCGTAAATTAGTGCTTTGCAATCCATACACCTTGCCCTCCTAGCCATCGCCATTAATTTTGAATTTTGAATTGTTAAGACTCCCCTTGTTCTGCCCGAAAAAGCCGGAGGAATCCCCCATCAAACCATTCCCCATAGTGAAATCGGAGTTCCCCGGATAGTAGCATCTGACCTCGACAGTAGAGAAAGTAGGTTTCTTTAGGGAAATAACTTTGCAAAGGGAGCAATCCTTGTTTCAACGCCGTTCGCTCCCCATTTTGCCAGAGTCTTGCCAGGTGAGATGCTAAACAGTTCAAGAAAAACTCAGCTTTAGGCAAGGAAGGATCTGTTCCTAAAGTGAGCAACTCATCTTCTCTTCCTCTCCAATCAACAGACATTTCCCAATCTTCGACGGGAGGTAAGCAGGATTCCAGCGAAGCCCAGACAACTAACTCTAGGTACGTCGGCTCATTCACGTTGGTAAATAAGGCATTTGCATTTATCGTCATTGTAATTTCTAAAACCGTTAACAAGGCGATCGCATTGGGATACACATTTCCTGTCACGAGTCGATACTGCTTCCCATCGCCTTCAAAGGGAATCGTATACGGGTACTGCAATTTTGCTTTTTGAAAATGCTGTAAGCAAAGCTGATGAAAGTCAGGTTGAGGTAGTGGTGGATCAAAAAACATCCAATCTAAACACAAACTATTTTTTTCTTGGCTCACAGAAGCAGCATTTAAATAGCGCCATAGCTTTTCAGCTTGAATGACGCAGCGTTGCAGATTTGGATAAGCAACTAGACGAGCAAGAATTTCTGCTGAGATTTCACGGTTGAGTAGGTTGGCGATAGCCATCTGATGCAGCAGTTCATATCTAATTGCAGCAACCTGATTGGGTGTATATAAGCGTGCTTTTTCTTCAAAAAATAGTAGATATATACTAGCAGCTTCCTCAATCTCAGATAAAATCTGGGGAATTAGTAAAGAGTGAGTAGGACTCACAGCAGATGCAAAGCGTAAATTCCACTGGGTTTCATTGAGCAGTTCAATTCCCTCAATTTCTTGCAGATTCCTCCAATTCCGCGCAACCTGTATCACCTTCAATGCAGTGTCATAGGGAATACCATACATCGGATAGTAACTTCCCGGATGCCATAAACAAATCGGTTCATTGTAAGACTCGCCATGCTTTTGAAACAGCTGATCGATCAGTTCCCAAATCGCCCAATTTTGATAAACTTGCGGTAATTTCCAACTGGGATAGCGAATCAACTGCTGGCAATTCCTGACAAAGAAGCGATTATCCTCATTCTCGTACATTTCACGCGCCTGAAAGCACTGCCAAAAAGTATCATGATGGGCATGACGCGCCAAAAACTGAATTAGGAGCGAATCGTCATATCGGGTTATAGCTTTGCGACTGTGGCGACCAGAGAATAACACACCTGAATCGCTTTGTGCGATCGCTAGTGTATACCCATCAATTAGAACAAAGGTTTTTCCATGCTTATCTCTCATCCAGCAACTGGTTCAAATAGGTGAAAAATGCTGTAATAATGATTAAATGCTTGAATTTCTCCAACCTTAACCATTAAAGAGGTATGAATTCAGCATTTTCTAAAGCATTCCTCCAAGCAATACGAGCAGCCATACGATAATCAAAGCAACTACAGATAGATTCGTGATAACTGCCATTAAAGACAGTAATTTTTAGGGATGAAAAAGCTTTATTTTCTAGATGAGAATATTTAATCAGCCCATCGATAATTCCTTCGATCGACTCTGAAATATATTCGTCAATAATATCTGTCTCATTTGGAATTTGCCAAATAATTTTAATCTGATTGTTCTCTAAATTCTGTTCTAATTTGAATGCAATATGAGCGGGCTGACCGATATAAGAGTTACCTATAGTAAATTTACCCTCAGCAATTAATGGTTCTTTAATTGAATAACGTTGATACTCACAACCATGCCAGATATCTAATTCAATTACATTCTGAAATGTTTCCCAACTATTTACTACCCAATGCCACTTTTCCACATATTTACAAATATCGTACCAAGCGGAGTTACGAATATGTTCATAAATTTTCAGCAATATATATAATTCACGAATATCCTGTTTATTCGGCTCCTCTTGGATAACTAATTTCATTAAACGTTGAGCAACTGTGATAGTTTCCTGGGTAAATAGCTCTTCTGAGTCTTCATCGTCTTCATATTTTCCTAATTCTGGTTGCTCATGTAGTGACTCAATTATTTCATTTAGCCAACCAATCTTTTTTTGTCTAGCTTCATAAGTATAGTCTTTTGCCCAGTATAATTGTTTGCGGTTCATATAATCAAATTGTTTCTAATAATAATTGTTAGATATATTATACAGAAAGTACTATAATGGTTTTACTAGGTCTACCATATCTCATCTAGCAAATTTCGTTTTCTTTCTAAAGGAATTGCGGGACAATTTTCAATAAACTGCTTCAACCTAGCCTCGGACAAACCCATTAAATATTTTTGGAAAAGAAGATATGGACTTTGCTGAGAATTCAAGATTGAGATCGATTTTTCAATTTCATAAATCTCATTATTTAAAAAATTGAGATGCATTTGTAACCATTGCTTCGGCGCATAGCGTTCCATCACAACATAGGTCAACAACGGTTGTAAGCAGATTTGAATTTTTACTTCATGTCCTTCTTGTGTCAGAAATAACCCGTAAGTGTCTTGTTCGGGAGGATACAACCCAATTCGTAATAGTCCTGGAAGGGCGTTAATTTTCAGGAGATAGGGTAACTCGACTGCATCAGATTGCTTTCCTGTTGCCAGAAATTGACGAACGAAATCAGGCGGTGACTGATGCCATAACTCAGCACAATTATGCTGCATGATTTCATCAATTGTCATCCAGCAGTCGCGCTCGGCACAATCCCAACACCCTCCATTTCCCACCTCTAGCAAAAAAGCAGCATAGGCGAATGGTAGCTGAATTTCCAATGCTTGTAGAATCGCCATTGAGCCAAGCGGTGGATTTAAGTCTATTGTCAAACATATTCCCTGCGGATCGAGGTATTTCAAGCGATCCAACGCGAAACGAATCTCCCTAGCAACTTCAATCATTGCAGTTTGATGGGCGGTTAAATGCATAGCTCTAACCCAGAGACTTGCTCCAAAAACATAGTAGCAAAGGATTCACAACGAGGCATGATTTTTGGAAGTTCAACCCGTAGCAGTGCGATCGCCGCATCAACATCCTCACGATCACAGTATAAATGTTCTAGATGATACCCTAGTACAGCTTCAGGTATTTCCGTACTCCCACAGCAGTTGTGAGCAACCCAAGCGATGAAGGATTTTGTTGAGCCATCGCATTCGATATCCAACAAATAAGCTCGAATAAAAAATTCCTCTGAGTAGCCAAGGGCAATTGGAAGCGTTTCAATCAACCCTTGTTTGATGCATACTTTCGCACCTTTAGTGGCAATTTCCAGTAAATCATCAGCAGGCTTTTCAATCGCCAGAATCTGAGCATCAGCCCAAGCGATGAGGTTCTGCTCAGACACCAACCCAATACTCCAAAGGGTGAGTGCGATGCTCCGTAGGAGCCGCTACGCGATCGCTAAAGGACTTGGATTTTCCAGTGACATACTCCTCACATCTTCCACCCAAAAAATGGTGAGATTAAATACTCAGCATAAAGCTAAAAGTATTAATTTATCGTTAAAAGCAAACAAAAATACTGTAGCTATATCGCCCAGATTTTCGATTTTGCTGTATGTATACGTAAATGTGCAAGATATTAAGTTAACCTAAATTAGGATTTATTAGCTCAAATGTTCCCAAAACTAAGATGGCGATCGCGTAGCGGCTCCCCGGTCGCATCGCTGCTTTTCATATTTCCCTTGGTGGTGTTTGGAATTTATCTGCTGCAACCGGCTACCCCCGCACCTTGTGGAAGCCTGAAAAAATTTGGCGCGATCGAGCAAGAAGGACGCTGCATCATAAATCGTAACGTTACCCTGGAAGGCAATCTCAAACGACTGCCCAATCAACTAACCGTCAAAGGCAACCTAACTATTAGCGGTACGTACATTGAAGAACTGCCCAATGCAATGGTGGTTGACGGAAACCTTTTCTTGTACAAAACTAGCATTGCCAAGCTTCCCCCAGATTTGCAGGTTCAAGGAAGTTTCGATCAATATAGTGGATTTGGTTCTCCAGGGGTTAAATGCAGTGCAATCCCTAAAACTGCTTTTATCAAAGGGAATCGCAACTGTCACTAATTGCGATCGCAATAGACTACAAATCAAATCTGCTAACTGTATGTCGCCACTCAGCAGACTTTGCCACACTAATTCACTAATTGGATTCATCAATTTAGTCCAATTTTAAAGAACAATGTTACAATCCTGGCGAATCAAAACCAGGAAATCAATCGTGCCTAAACAATTTTCTAATCTCAAGTGGTTGAGATTTAATCCTACCTCTTTCACCCTGTTTGCGATTCTATTTGCAATAGTTGTGATAATTGCCCTCTTCTTCCGAGATGATTGGATTAGACCGTTACTGGGCGACGTTTTAATTGTCATGGTGATTGCTTACTTTGTTCATGCTTTTATTGCAATTCCACTACGGAAGGTTACTATTGGAACTCTTATCTTTGCCTACTTGATTGAGTTGCTTCAGTTTCTTAATCTCATTGATATTTTAGGCTGGCGAAACTCCCATCTAGCTCATTTAACAATTGGATCTACTTTCGACTGGCGAGATTTGGTTGCTTATACGCTGGGGATTGCGATCGTTTTCCTCACTGCGAATCGTTTGAAGTCATAAACTACTACTATTTTCCTCTTTATCGAGTATTCATCATTGCTTTAATATGGCGTAAACGCCCCAGATTTCAACGATTTAGGCATTGCTTCCTTCTGGTTTGACTACCAAAAAACTGTGACTATTATCAGAATTATATTTGATGATAGCTAATATCTTCAACTTGGTTTTCTGGATTTTTTATATATTTTCACGAAAATTTTCTATATGAATACTCAAAAGAATATCAATATTTTTCCTATAAATCGTCTCACTTTCTACATATACATACTATCTATATTCGGTTTTATATCCTTGATTTCCTTGATTTGGTTATCGGGAAATACTAAATATTCACTCAGAGGAGGAGCATTTAGTAGTTTTTTCTTGACGATTTTAGTCCTAATTATTTCTATTACAGCAGTTATCCTAATTTTTAAATCAAATTTGTCTCGGTGGTTAAAATTCGTATTGTCTATACCTCAATTCTTGGGGATAATGCCCTTAACTTTATTTATTTTTCAATTGTTTGTAGTAATTTTTATTTTTGGAGCAGGATGTAGAACTGACTTTGTTTCTCCTAGTGGGAAAAAATCTATCGCAATTGACGAGACATGTTATATGGACTGTCATCATGCTGTTTTTAGACATTATTGGATACTGGAAAAAGAAATCGGCTCAATTTCCAATAATTCCACGAGAAGATGCAAAACAGAGGATGATTTCCAAGTAATTTGGAATTCTGATGAAACTGCAATTAGATTGAAAGAAAATAATCATTATCCTCAATCTGAAGAAAGTTTATTAATAGATTGACTGGAATTGCAAGAGGGAGCAATGCTATTTGACATCGAAAATTTTCTAGGAAGTCATAAACTAGTATTATTTTCCTCTTTATCGAGTATTCATCATTGCTTTGAGATGGCGTAAACGTCCCAGATTTAAACGATTTAGGCATTGCTTACTTCTGGTTTGACTACCAAAAAACCGTGACTCAAACTTGCAATACTGAGTTTGATAACGCTCCCAAAGAGCTTGAGTTTTATCTTGTCCAGATGTAACTGGGGCTTGCTGCTGCTCGTCTTCTGAATCATATACAGCTATCCCCTTTAGATCCGCAATGCGATCGTTATTTAGCCGAGCTAAACAGCGATGATAGAGCATCGGTGCCATAGAATTTTCTTTAAAAGGTTCAACCAACTCAGTACAATGTGCTTCACGATAGTCTTGCCAGTATTTCTGTGCGATCATAAATGTTTGCTGATACTGCTTCGATAGTCTTGTTGCCCAATCGCCATAAATGCTTGATTGCAAAAGCTGAGTTGTTTTCGACCAATAGACCGCGCATTGATTTAACCCAAACTGTGTCTTATCCACACAATTTAGCTCTGGAATTCCAGGTAGCACAAAACTATTGAAGAGATCCAAGCCACGAGTAGGTGCTGCCAAAAGGTCTTCTAGTTGCTGAAGTCGAGCCTCTCTGAGAAGCTGATGACATTCCGCCAATCTCAGGGGGTTAAAAACGAATAGAGCTTTTTCGATCTGGCAATACTGAGTTTGATATTGCTCCCAGTGACGTTGCACCGATGAATTTCTCAATTTGAGTCGATCGAGTAAGGATTCAAATCGAGGATCGCGAGATTGGAGGGTTATAACCTCACCACCTCTTTGCAATTCTAGAATGCGATCGTTATTTAATCGCGCTAAACAGATAGATGTTGCAATTGGAAAATCTGGCGTATTGCGTAAGCGTTGAGTTAACTGTTGGCAGTGTTGTATTTGAAACTGTTGCCAGGATTGATCTGCGATCGCCAGTTGATGTTGAAGGGGTGGAATAAGTTGGGACTCCACATCTTGATAAACCAATGATTTGAGCAAATGGGTTACTTCTGCCCAACGCTTTGCACAGCGATATTCACCCGCTTCAACCTGTCGAACACAGTCCGGTTGCAAAACCCCAGCAAATCCTAATATCACGGTTGGATAAGGTAGAGGAGTCTGTGGCTTGGCATCTGACGCAGGGATAGCTTTGCTCGGTTCCACACCAAGCTGAGTTGCAAATAAAATGACACTCGCAAATATCGCAATCTTAAATTTCATCATTTTCCATAATTAACAATCCTCAGTAGCCTTCAACCACTATCCCTGGCATTTAAATTGTATGAGCTTAATCTCCAATCGTGACATAATACCAATAGGAATTGATTGCACGTTCTACCCTTAATCGATATCCTAAAAATAAATTTTGATCGGGAAGTTTAGCCTGTTCACTATACACAAATCCCTGTGCCCCCCCAAAGACCCTAGCTGTAAAGAACAAAATGTATAATCCATTCTGTCCCCGTTGTGTTTGAATTTCTTTGCTTATTGAAGTGTGATGGTAAGCTGGCGGTAAAGTAGCAATATTGTTCATACCTCCACCAATTTGATTTGACTGCACCAACGTAATTACTTGTTGCCGACTTGCCAAATTTTGATAAAAATTCGCCGTTAGCCAAAACTGTTCAAACGGGACGATAATCCCAATTACCAATCCTAAGAACTGTAGTAACAGTGGAAAAGAACGTCGCCACCGTTGATTTAGAAAAGAGCCTTTCTGAATGGCACGCACCCAAAAGGAAATCGCCCAAATTAACCCAATCAATACTGCGATCGCACCTGAGATCCAAAGCAATGGTAAGAAAAACCATGTCAGCCAATCTAACCAAACAAAGTGCAATAATCGTATTAACCACAGTCCTAAGCTAACGCAAATAATGTAGCGGGCAATCCCTGACTGCCAAACTGAGCGTTTTTTCATAGCCAGCCCTGTGAACGGTTCACTCCATAAGTAATATGCAATCCAGTATAAAAAATATAGTGACTTTGTTGATTCTGAATTGAACTCAGTATATTCTCGTAAATATTAGAAGTGAACTTATAGTTAAATTGAAGTTTGAAATATGAGGCGTATTACAGCACTTGCGTCTGTTATGAGGTACAATAAATTAAAATATAAATACCTCTAAATGAAGTCATACTCTGTCGATCTTCGAGAAAAAATAGTTGCAGCACATCTTCAAAAAA
>NZ_JACJRY010000083.1:0-14231 GCF_014697485.1 Anabaena sp. FACHB-83
ATCTTTTTTACGCAATTTTGCTCCAACTACAACAGAAATGGTTGATAAACTAATCTCAGTTGCACTCGACTTAATAAATCCTCAACATTTAAGAAACTGGTTTGCTAGTTGCTGCTACTGTACCTCATAACAGCCGTAGGTGCTGTATCTGGCGGTGAAAAAGTTTGAGCAGCCGCAGTATGTTTTGTTTGAGCAGGCAGAAATTGAGGGTTACATAGCAGAGTTTTTGGGAATTGGGCTGCGGGATAGTGGAGCAGTTTTGAAGGCGATCGAGTCTCAGCATGGGTTATTAATTGAGCGAGCAAATAAAGTCTGGTCTTTTTCACATCTTACATTTCAAGAGTATTTTGTGGCAAAGTGGTTTTGTAATTATAGTGATTGGCAGCGTCTAAGCCAAAACATTTTTGAATTACATTATAGAGAAGTTTTTCTTCTGGCGACTGAGATATCTCCTAATCTTAATCAATTAATGAAATCAATGAAACATGAAGTTGATTATAAGCTAGAAGATGATATATATATTCAAAAATTTCTGAGTCGGGTTTACGAAAAATCAGAATCTGTTAATGTACCTTTTCATCCTAGAATGATTAGAGCTTTTTATTTTGAAATAAATCGGAATAATATACTTGATTTTCAGGTAAATCTACAGCCTTCAATTAGTCAGAATTTGGACATAGATATTAATTCATTACTAAATTCTGAAGATGCTTCAGACTGTATTCTTGATTATAAGCTTGCTCTGCTTCTATACAATGCTTATTATATAGCTGCAAATCCACCATATCTAAATGCTTTTAGCTACTTTCGTAGTAATCAAGAATTTATTAAAGTATATGAAATGCTAATTAGTTATCCACTGGAAGATAATTTGAGAAGAGGTCTAGAAAACATAAACAGCTTACTACCAGAGTTTTCCTGGGAAAACAGTAAAAAATTTATAGATTGGACATTACAGGAAGGCAAAATCTGGGCTGATAAGCTTAGAGAATTAATAGTCAATTACCGTAATATTAGACATGATATGCACTGGCTTCCAGAGAATAATTGGCGACTGCTAGATCAATATTATAATGCAAATAAATTGCTGTTAGAATGCGTAAATAGCGGTCGGACAGTATCTGATGAAATAAAAGATGAGATTGAAGACACTTTACTGCTACCGATCGCCGAAATCGAAAAACGCAAACGTGAAATAGCCGAATAGAGCGTTAATATCATGATTTGTATGACTTTTAGGCTACATCATTAGAAGGAAGTTGAGGAATTTGATTGTAAAGTTCTGAGTTTTCTTCAAGAGCTTGACGTAGATCATATTGTGTTTGTAAATTTAACCAAAACTGGGCGGTGTTGCCAAAATAGTGGGATAGACGCAAAGCTGTATCAGCCGTAATACTGCGTTTTCCAGATAGAATTTCACTAATTCGTGTCTGAGCTACACCTATATCTTTGCTTAATCTATAGGCTGTGATATTCAACGGTTCTAAAAATTCTAGTTGTAGGATTTCGCCTGGATGAATGTTTGGCAAACGGTTGTTATTCATAATGATTTTTATACTTAGTGGTAATCGACTATTTCAACGTCCGAAGCATTGTTTTCATCTGTCCAAATAAAGCAAATCCGCCATTGGTCATTAATCCGAATACTGTACTGCCCACTTCTATCACCAACTAGCTTTTCTAAGCGATTTCCAGGTGGAACGCGCAAGTCATTAATTGATGTTGCTGCGTCAAGGATAAGTAGTTTTCGTAAAGCAGTCTTCTGAATATTGGGTGGGTATTGAGAAGATGTAAAGCCATCAAAAATTAGCTTTGTCTCTTCAGACTTGAAATTAACAATCACAATAATATCGTTTTGCGTTACTATCGTCAAACGTTAGTATACATTTCAAGTGGTAAATTTTGACATTGAGCAAGCGATGGCGTAACCGCCCAGCGTATCTGATCGCTCATTCATAACTATGCCTGACAACAACCTGCGCTGCGTCTAAGTTTAGAATTTAACGGTAAGCACATCCTCTAAATATTTGTCAGCGCGGTTAATATGACTGACGTGAATCCCGACATCACTGGAACTATTACGATCGCAGTGCAGCCTCAAGACAATGGGCAGTATATTTGCCAGTTATCATCGTCTCTGAGCGATTCTCCTAGAGAAAATATACAATGCTACGGTCAAACCAAAGAACACGCGATCGCGATCGCCTTAGAACAACTAGCCGATGAGTATCGCAAAATAGCAGAAGAACAACAAAATATAGCTTGGGACACCGTGGAGAGATCGGACTCTGGAGAGCCAATTACCAAGTATTACCATGTAATTCTCCACTACGAGCGCATTGCAGAGGAAGAATCGAAGTTTGAGGCAATGCACAATACCATTATGGGAAATACTGTGGTAGAGAATGCCAATATTACCGTGATTGAGATTGATCCAGATATACCAATTGAGCCATTAACGCGATCTTGGGATTGAAATCAACGAAATATAACGGTTTTTTAAGACTTTAGTGCTATTGCGATCGCCCAAGGCAAGCATAGCCCATCACCCACTCAATTCCAGCCTCATCTTTTGTCTGCACATCAATCTTTGTGATTCAAGCGAGAAGAATTTATCAATCTCAGCATAGTCATTTAAGTCGCCCAGATAAAAGCATCCACAACTCAACTACTGAACTTGTTATTTAACTAGCTCAACTGTTTTATAACCAGACGAACCCATAGAATCCTGATTCTGCCGTTGCTGGCGGATTGTTGCTAAATGCTCTAATGCTTGATTTAGTCCTCTTAAAATGTGCCTCTCATATCGGGCTAATTTATCTGTATCTGAAGGCAAAGCTAATGATTTTTGGTGTTCCTGCCTAATTTGTGCCTGCAAACTTTTCAGTTCTGCACTTCCACCTCTGTCATTTCCTGAATCAATAAGTGATTGCAGCTCATCAGGAAATTTAAAGACTTTTCCCGCATTGCTAAAGCCTTCATCCTTGCTGTTTGTGCTTGCTCTAGAACTTTATTAGCGATCGCGTTCTAAATAAAAACACAACTGTCATTTTTCAGATATGGTTATATGGGTATAAGGATGTAAGTATTCAGAACCCTTATACCCCATACCCTTTCACCCCCACACCCAATCCCCACAGACAATTGTGGTGCGTCACTATTGTATATTTTTAGTACAAAAATACTGCGAAAAGAACTGTCTTATAAATAAAGAAAACCCTCGTAAGTCTTAGCTCACAAGGGTTTCGCTTTTTAAGCGGGCGGCGGGAATCGAACCCGCATTAATAGCTTGGAAGGCTATAGTTTTACCACTAAACTACGCCCGCAAACAGAGGCTTCTATTCAATATAAACACAGTTCGTATACAAATAATACACAAGTACTGCTTATTTAGGCTTTGTTTTACCTGTGTTTATTAATGAACTTGTATAAGTATAACAAGAAAAGTATCGGAACTACAACCCCTACTGGAAAATCTTATAAAGGAAGCATCACAGTAGAGTCAACCAATGGTAGATTGAGATTTAGAGTAGCAGGGCAGCTTTACACAGTAACTTTAGGTACATAGTATTTTTCATCCTAAATGAAATACGGCCAAGAATTATTAACCACAGATAAACGCAGATACACGCAGATAGCAATAGATAAATTTGTATCTTAGTAGACTAGAAAACGCTAGATAATCTGGCCATGTTTTTCAACAGATAAATTAACTATGTTCTATGAATTAAATATCTCGTCAGGACAATCTTAATATATTCCAATTTCTTCAGCTACTTAAATAAATAATGTATATAGAACTACAAAAGAAATTATTTAATTCAGTGCTAAAATTGATATATCATACAAAAACTATTAGATGATATTTGAAAACCATCAAGTATTTTGCTTGATTTTCTTAGTATAAGTATCCTAAATGAGACTCAAACAAATCTATTTCGTGTTCCCTGTTTCCAGTTACCTGTCTTTGTGAATTAGTTTGTCAATCAAATAGGACTAGTCTATGTCAATAGTTATCAGTTAGCCAGGCTTTGTAGCAATTTTTTGGGGAAAGACTTAACTGAAGAATTATCGATGAAAGTAAATTCTCAATCAATTGCCAACAAGTAGTCTAGATATAGGCGTATATTAAATTACTAAGTAAATTCGCTAATACTTTTCAAATAACCTCTAAGAAGCAACTCTCAAAGCACAAGCATCTTTGTGTGAAATAAATCTCAATAATTAGCTATTTGAGTAAATGCGAGTGCAAGAAATCAAAAAACATAACACCAAAATTTTTAGCTTGAACGTTCTGGCTTTTTTTGCAGCATTTGTCCAATCTACACGCGGTTTATGGCGCTACGGACAAACAGTATTAGGTATTATTTTCCGTCATCCTATTACTGGTACAAGTATTATTCCGTTATTACCTGATGGTCGAATTGTCTTAATTCGACGGCGAGATAATGGTCTTTGGTCATTACCAGGGGGAATGGTGGACTGGGGAGAAGATATCCCGAATACAGTCCGCCGAGAATTAATAGAGGAAACAGGACTGGAATTAGTAGAAATTAAACGTTTAGTAGGTGTTTATTCTGCACCAGATAGAGATCCTCGCATTCATTCGATTTGCGTTGTGGTGGAAGCCGAAGTTAAAGGAAAAATGGAAATTCAAGATACTTTAGAAGTTATGGAAATCCAAGCTTTTTTTCCGAGTGCTTTACCTAAAGGCCCAATGTCTCATGACCATTCTCGACAGCTACAGGACTACTTAAACGGCTTGACAACGCTGGCGTAACAATACTTTAGATTTTCTCTGGGAGTTTTAATTACAAAATCCAATATAAAAACTACAATCTACTATGATGTAATTTTTATATATAAGATGGATACACTATTACGTAACTCCCGCAGAAAGCTCTCTCAAGGATTGTTATTTTGGAGCGAGGCTGGTCAAGGTATTCCGGTGGTTTTGTTACATGGTGCTTGGAACGATAGTAGTCAGTGGTCATCTGTAATGGAAAAACTGGCGAAGAATTTCCATTGCTTTGCACCAGACTTGATAGGCTTTGGGGAGTCTGATAAGCCAAATATTCATCACTCAATAGATTTACAAGTAGAGTCGATCGCGGAACTACTGCAAGCCTTAAGACTGGAAAGAGTATACTTAGTAGGTCATTCTCTGGGAGGTTGGATTGCAGCGAGTTATACTTTGAAATATCCAGAACAGGTAGAAGGTTTAGTGCTGTTAGCACCAGAAGGTGTAGAAGTTGAGAAACAAGAAAAACGTTGGCAACAACGGCGTAAATTATTAGAATTTTCTCCGTTATTAGTGAAATTTTTCAAATTTATCAGACCAATCACTAAAATATTCGGTTGGCACGAAAAAATCGAGCAAGACCTAAAGCAACGCCAACATTTACTCAAATATCCTGCCGCTTGTCAGTTATTATTTCAAAGACAGACAGCAGAAATTAAAGCAGAGTTACTGCAAGATAAATTGCATTTAATTGAAGTTCCTGTATTAATTTTACAAGGCGGACAAGATACTTCTGATGCTGTCTTTCAAAGCCAAACTTATAAACAATTAATTTCCCAAGTTGATTTTAAATTAGTGGCTCATGCTGGCAATGATTTACCAGAAGAGTGTGCCGGCATTGTAGCGGAAGAGATTCATGATTTTATTAAACATATATGATTTTTGAAATGCACGTAGTAGGATGTGTTAGCGACAGCATAGCACATCTAACGTAAAGCTTTTGGTGCGTTACTATCATTTGTCATTGGTAAGAGTTTCAAGCCTCTTGATGTTGTGTAAATGACTTACTTATTCAGGGTTTGTTGCCAATCAGCTACAGATATTCCTTCACTTTCAAACCGCGATATATGTTTTAAGTTTGTTGTGACAACTGTAACCTGATCAAAAATTTTTAGTTGCAAAATGGCTTGAGCAGCAAGAATTACATCTCCATCTAAGCTGTCATTACTGGCTGTGGGTTGACCTTGGTTTCTTACCCAAGCCCATAATTCGGCTGCTTTTATCATCGTTTCATGCGTTAGTGGTATTAGACAAATTTTGCTAAGTTGGTTGAGGCGCTCTATACTTTTTTGCTTTCCTTGTCTTAAAAGTTCACGTCGTAGCTCATAATCAGCTATTTCAGGAACACGTATAAGAGTTTCATCTTTTTGTAATGACTTTAACCATTGTTGGATTTTTGGATCTATCTTTGGATGCGTTACTTGACTCAATGGATTAGTATCCAACAAAATAACTCTACCCATGTGAGTTTTTATAATGATAGTTGATTGCGGTTCAAAGCTGACTCAATAGATGAATAAGTTTCTTCATCGTAATCTGATTCATCGGCCATCCATTCATCAACTAAATCTATCACCGCTTCTAAAGAATTATCCTGATTTGATTGTGATTCTAAAAATTTGCCTATTAAAGATTCATTCAGCTTACTATGTTCTCTAGCAGAGGCGTATATTATATGACCTTTGAGACTGGATGATGTAGTTATAGGAGGAAACGAGACAACTACATCTAAGTCTCTCGTTGTACTGGAAATAGATGTTTTCCTCTGATAGCTCCCAGAAAGAGGGTATAATTGAAACGAAGATTTTTCCTCAATCAAAGTATCAACTTTGGCTTTAAGTACTAGCAATTCTGCTAAAGTCAAATTATCTAAATTTTGCATGATTTCATAGATGTGTGTGGCTTTAGGCATATCTACGATTAGAAATAAGTATATATTTCTATTTTAGCTTATAGTTGCTTTAGTATCTCTCAGTCAACCAATTATAGATTATCAACCGTTGCTATTCCCAAAAAAATTAAGTTTGGTTCTACAATCAAACGGGCTGTTATTTTTGGGTATAAAGTTTCCATATAGTTAAATAATAAGGTGCGATCGCCTCCTTTAATCGCCACTTTACTATTAGGATATAATTCCCACCAAGCTGTCATAAAATCTTTGATTCCAGCTAACAAGGTGTAGATAACACCACTTTGAATTGCATCTGGGGTATTTTGGGCAAACCTTGGCGGTAAAGATGTGAAAGTTTGCGTTTTTAACTGGGGTAACTGGCTGGTTTTTTGACCTAACGTCGCAAATTGTAAACCTAGCCCTGGCAAAATTGCACCGCCAACTAAATTCTGTTGACTATCTGCACCTGTAAAAGTGAGTGCGGTTCCAGCATCAATTACTAATATGGGAAATCCCAACTTTATCCCCGCACCCCACAAAGCCAAGGCGCGGTCAATTCCTAATGTGGGATAAGTATTTTTTAAAGGTACATTCTCTAAGGTAATTACTTTGACATTGGGGTAACTTTGCCAAAGTGCGGTTTGACTGGGAACAACAGAAGCAATTACCAGAGGAAGGGGACAAGGAAGGGTAAAAATCTTGGACGGGAAATCATCTAAGGTTCGACCGTTACCTAACTGCTGTATAACTGAATCAGGTAGATAGTCTGTATTCCATGTACAGTCAAGGGTTTCGCCTACGAATAACCCCCAATGCAGTCGGGAATTACCTATCTCCAAAGCCAGCCAAGGTTTATGTATACGCGGTTTCACTCTTTTGATTTTTTTAAGATAACTATAGGTTTTTTAATAAAAATTTACATTTGAACCGTGTCAAAATAGAACAAGCGGAATAAATACTCATTGTGTTTGAGAGGGGATTTATGGTATCGCTCACCGAGAAAACGGAAAAAAGGTTGACAATACAGACTGAGGATATTTCTCAAGATACGACGGCAATTCGCTCTCTAGATTGGGATCGCGATCGCTTTGATATTGAGTTTGGTTTACAAAATGGTACTACCTACAACTCATTTTTGATTCGCGGTGAGCAGATTGCTTTAGTTGATACCTCCCATGAGAAGTTCCGTCAGCTGTATTTTGATACGCTCACAGGATTGATTAATCCTCAAGATATCAATTATTTGATTGTCAGCCACACTGAGCCTGATCATAGCGGCTTAGTGAAAGATTTGTTACAAATAGCTCCAGAAATTACCGTTGTGGCTTCCAAAGTCGCAATTCAATTTTTGGAAGATTTAGTGCATCAGCCATTTAAACGGCAGATTGTTAAAAATGGCGATCGCTTAGATTTAGGTAACGGTCACGAGATAGAATTTGTAATTGCGCCTAATTTACATTGGCCGGACACAATCTTCAGCTTCGACCATAAAACCCAAACCCTGTTTACCTGCGATGCTTTCGGGATGCACTATTGTTCCGATGCTACTTTTGACGAAGACTTAAAAACTATTGAAGCTGATTTTAAATATTACTATGAATGCTTGATGGGGCCGAATTCGCGCTCGGTATTGTCTGCAATGAAGCGGATGGGGGAATTACCAGCGATTAAAATGATTGCGACAGGTCACGGGCCGTTACTCTATCACAACGTTGAGGAACTCACCCAACGTTACCGCAAATGGAGTCAGAACCAAGCGAAACCAGAAACTACCGTTGGTGTATTTTACGTTTCAGAATACGGTTATAGCGATCGCCTCGCCCAAGCAATTATCAACGGTATCAACAAAACCGATGTCGCTGTAGAAGTAGTAGATTTGGGTTCAGCCACAGATTTACAAGAATTGCGCGAACTAGTTGGGCGTTGTTCTGGATTAGTCATTGGTGCGCCGCCATCTGCTGGTGATACCATTGCTCAAGCCGCACTTAGTACTGTGTTAGGCTCGGCTAAAGATAAACAAGCCATTGGTATATTTGAAACCGGCGGCGGTAATGATGAGCCGACTTACCCCCTGTTGAACAAATTCCGGGCTTTAGGACTACATATCGCATTCCCAGTGATTCAACTTAGCGAAACACCCAGGGAAAATACTTATAAGCAGTGTGAAGAAGCAGGCACAGACTTAGGGCAGTGGGTAACGCGCGATCGCAGCATCAAAGCGATGAAAGCCCTGAGTGCAGACTTAGATAAAGCCTTGGGTAGACTCAGTGGCGGACTGTATATTATTACCGCCAAAAAAGGCGATGTCTCCAGCGCGATGTTAGCTTCCTGGGTAGCACAAGCCAGCTTTAAACCCTTGGGCTTTTCCATTGCAGTCGCTAAAGACCGGGCGATTGAATCCTTAATGCAAGTAGGCGATCGCTTTGTGTTAAACGTCTTAGAAGAAGGCAATTATCAAACACTCATGCGCCACTTCCTCAAACGGTTCGCCCCTGGTGCAGACCGCTTTGCAGGTGTGCGAACCCAAAGCGCCGAAGACGGTACACCCATCCTCGCCGACGCTTTAGCATATATGGAATGCGAAGTTGTTAGCCGGATGGACTGCGGCGACCACTGGGCGGTATACAGCACCGTCAATGGCGGCCGAGTTTCTAAACCGGAAGCACTGACAGCTGTGCATCATCGTAAGGTAGGAAATCACTACTAAAGACTTTTTAAAAGACGTTGCAGCGCAACGTCTTTTAAACTTTACCACTCAGCACTATATTCACTCGTTAGGGCTAGTACAGGTCGGCGGAAATAAAGATACCATTTCAAGTGAATGAAAAGCCTGTGATATGAGCTTTTTTACTTTTTACTTCCGCGTAGCGGTACTAGGTGCTTCCAAACATCCTCTTAGGAAAATTTGAAACTTTGAATGCCAGGTATAGTAATACCATTTTGGATTTTAGATTTTGGATTGGGAAATTGCTTACTGGCGAGCTTTTCAGTAACCCATTTGTCGCAATCATTTTTCAAATTGGTATAACAACCTTTCCTCCTGCTATAACAGCCTACTACCTCAATCTGGCGTGGGCTGCCAAAATAATTCTTTCTGTTTCTTCCCAACCAATACATTTATCAGTTACAGAAACACCATACTTTAATTCTTCTGGTTTGCAATTTAATGGTTGATTGCCTTCATATAAATGCGATTCCAGCATCATCCCCACAATAGATGTATTGCCATCAATAATTTGCTGAATTACATCTTCAAATACCTGAGATTGCAATCGGTAATCTTTATTGGTATTGCCATGACTACAGTCAATCACGATTCTTGGTGGTAAATCAGAATCTTTTAATTTTTGTTCTACTAATTTGACATTAGCTGCATCGTAATTAGGCTGGTTTCCACCCCTTAAAATCACATGACCGTAAGGATTACCCATAGTTTGAAAAACGCTAACTTGTCCTTTATTATTGATCCCTAGAAAGTTATGGGGACTTTTTGCTGAGTGCAGGGCATTTAAAGCCACTTGAATGTTACCATCCGTGCCATTTTTAAAACCTACAGGCATAGAAAGCCCGCTAGACATTTCCCGGTGCGTTTGTGATTCTGTGGTTCTCGCCCCAATAGCAGACCAGGTAATTAATTCACTAATATATTGGGGGATGATTGGGTCTAAGGCTTCAGTCCCGGCGGGTAATTCTAATTCAGTAATTTTTAATAGTAAACTTCTGGCGGTTAATAAACCTTTTTCCACATGGAAAGAATCATCCATGTCAGGGTCATTAATCAAACCTTTCCAACCTACTGTTGTTCTTGGTTTTTCAAAGTAAACTCTCATAACTAACAAGAGTTTATCTTTGACTTGATCTGCTAAAACTTTCAATTTTTCAGCATACTCTATCGCTGCTTTGGTATCATGGATAGAACATGGCCCAACTACAATAAATTTTCTACTATCTTGAAAATCTAAAATATTTTCTAGTTCTTGTCTATATTTTAATACTGTATGTTCTGCCGATTTCGTAATTGGCAATCTTGTCTTAACGTCGTGAGGCGTTAATAAGATATGGGAACTTTTAATGTTAGTATTAGATAATTTGTTGTGCATGTAGACGCTCTGGAGATTAGAATGCTCTCGTTACTTGAGAGAAAAGTAATATACACATTTTAAGTCAAAAGCACAATAATCTCTGCCTTGATTTTTATTTAAACAGACTTTATTCCTGAGTCTATTGATAGTTTAACTGTCATTGGTGACGGGGAGAATTGGAGCGATCGCCCCAATTCTCCCCATTAATAAAAAAGGGGCAAATATCGCCCCATTCACGTCTAACTCATGTCAGAGAATCTTGTTATTGCCAGACAAATACCTTAGCCTCATAAGGGCCAAGATCAGTCATAATCCCATTATCGCCAGCCTCTACATCATAATTGCCCGTCCACTCGTGCCAAGTACCGCCACAAGGGAAATTAGGAACGTGATAGCCAGCTAAAAAGTTTTTGGAAAAATTTGCTACCACAACTACACGGGAACCTTCATCATTCCATCGACTATAAGCCAACACTTTAGCTTCGTGATTTTCGTGGATGAAATCAATATTTGCTGTATACAAAGCATGGTTATTTTTGCGTAGATGAATCAAGCCTTTGTAGTAATTAAATAAACCACCGTTTAAATCATTACTTAGTAGTGTCCACTCAATTTTTGATGATTCTTGGGTTTTAGGTTTATATTCACCAAACTCTTGTCCCATCCATACCAAAGGTACACCCACAGCCGTCATCAAAATAGCTACACCTAATTTGATGCGTCTAAAAGCTTCTTCATCGAAAATATTCCGATTACCTAACTCAACCATTACCCGATTATGGTCATGGTTGGTGAGATAATTAACCACATTAGTCGCACCCATGAAACCTTGACGTTTCGGATCAATCACATCTTTGAGGTTTTCTAAATCAAAACTATCGCCGCAAATATGTGCTGTAACTGTGTGCATAAAGCTATCATGCCAACAACCATCCATTGGGCCATCAATATTAGTAATACTGGTTGTTTCTGGGATATGTTCAGCAACATTATAAAAAGGTTTCGCACCAGCAGTTTTTTTCGCTTCTTGAACTATCCAGTGCATAAAATCGTAATTGGCAATTTGTCTGGCAGCATCGTAGCGAATGCCATCTACATGATATTCTTCAATCCAAAAACGGACTGTATCGCCAATAAATTTACGGGCGGGATAAGTCTCTAAATTTTCATCGTAGAATTCATAATTAAATTCTGGCCCCCAGCTATTATCAGGGTCACGCGGTGCATGATGATACCAATAATCATGGTCTATTTGGGTTAAAGGGCTAGAAGATTCTGAGTGATTATAAATCCCATCCATAATCACCCGAATTCCTCGACTATGGCATTCGTCAACGAGTTGCTTTAATTCATTTGTAGAACCATAACTCGATTCAGGTGCAAAAAAATATCTTGGGTTATAACCCCAACTATAATTACCAGGATATTCTTTAACTGGTAGTAATTCAATAGCGTTAATTCCTAAATCACATAAATAATCTAACTTTTCAATAACGTGTTTATATTTCCCTCTCGCATCAGGGTCATCTTCACCACCAGAAAAATCACCAACGTGTAATTCATAAATCACTAGTTCATGGTCTGGCGGTAAAGGTTTATCATCATGATGCCAGACATAAGTATCAACAATTTTTTGTCCATCCTTAATACGAATTACACCATTATCTTTACCACCAATTTCGTCAACATCGGTTGCATAAGGGTCTGTAACATCTACCCATTGATCTGCTTCAAAAAACCACGATTTTGACTGCACACGGAATTTATATTTATAAACCCCATCTTCTAATTCTACAGTTGTACGGAAATAACCATCTTCTCCTTTTATCATTGGAATTTCTTGCCAATCAGAAAAAGAACCTATTAACGCAGCGCCTTCGTTATAAGGTGCAAATAAACTAAATTCAATGGGATTAGCCATAAAAAATTTTCAAGTATATAAAGCGAATATCAGTATTTTCGTAATAATTAATCAATTTGCAAATCGGTCTACAGAAATAATTCAATAATCCCTCCTCTATCTGTAGAGGGACTAGTTAATGTCTAAATGGGTGTTTTTTAGAGTTTAATTCCTATCAATGCTGAATATTTGGCTATTATCAGCTATCTACCATCATGCGATAGATTTTATTAAATATGTAAAATTAGTTTTGTATATATAAGATTTATATTTGATTTAGGAAATACAAGTAGCAAAAAATTGTAGGTTGGGTGTAACGCAGTGAAACCCAACATTTTTAGTATTTTGTTTGGTTACGCTTCGCTTCACTCAACCTACCTTTAATGGTATATCAAAATTTCCCAATGACTATAATTCGGGATTTTGTTGTCGCCAATAACTTAATAACCAATTGGCGGCTGTGGCTCGGCGTGTTTCTCTGGGTGTAAATTCCCCAATTTTGTAACCTTTAAATCCCAACTTTTCTTTAAGGCTTTGCTTGTATTCTGTGGGAATTGAACGTGTTAATTTCATGGTTGCGGGACGACTTGCGAGAAAGTTTGGTGGTTCTGGGTATTCATCTCGCCATTCTGGTAAAACTTCGTTGTTTTCCCATTGATCAGTTGTGGCGTTATAGCGATATCCCAAGTAATACCAAACTAATTGATTGACTGTTAAATCATCAATTTGATCCTTGAGGATTCCCCAAATTGTATCAGGATTTAAAGGTGGTAAATTAGACATAAGCAAGGCAGAATTCAAACTTTAAAATTAGCAGATTGATAGATGCTAGTCTGTAATTAGAGATGCAGCCTTCTATAGATGACGGCAAGGTACAAACAATAATTTATCATTATCTTTACTTACTCTTACAGCGAGTATGGCTATTTCTATACTGCTAAAGTGGAGCTAGATGAATTTAACCACTATTGCAGAAAATGAACGCAGATAAATTTATCCTCTGGTAGATGAGGAAACGCTATTTTTTCCTAAAACAGTTATCGGCAAAAACTTGAGTGTGTAATTAAAATTTTGTTCTCGATTCACATAACAGGTAGACTGGAAAGCGTAAAGAATTGACCAGTTTATGCAAGATTCCACACAAGTACCAAAGATAATTCGCGCCCATGTCTTAATTTCTGGCCGAGTTCAAGGAGTAGGCTATCGTTATGCAACAGTTGATACCGCCAGCCAGTTGGGTTTAACTGGTTGGGTACGAAATCTACCTGATGGTAGGGTAGAGGCGGTATTTGAAGGGGTGCGGGAGGTTGTCGAGGAAATGATTCGCTGGTGTTATTCGGGGCCACCTGCGGCTGTGGTGCAAGGGGTGGTGACTGAGTATGAAGAACCAGAAGGCTTGCGGGGGTTTGAGGTTAAGTAGTTTGGGAAAGTGGGAATATGTGGGTATAGAACCCATTTGGGATCTAGTATACTGATAAAATAACAGTATGTTTTGTCACTTATGTATTTAAGCAGTTTAACAGATGAAGAGTGGCTAATTATTGAACCATTATTACC
>NZ_JACJRY010000084.1:0-14229 GCF_014697485.1 Anabaena sp. FACHB-83
TCTGACAAGTACGGCTACACTTACGATGAAGTTTCAGAGATGCTGAAGGGGTTAGGGATTAATTTAACTGGCAGCAGAATCAAATATTTAGTAGGCAAGTTGAAGAAAAGCAGCCGCCGCCGTCACAAGGCAGAGCCAAGCAGCGACAGTAGTACGTCAGAGAATCAGGCTACTGAAAATCAGTCAGCAGTTGTTGACAGCCGCTTCGCTGAAGAATCAACAGTAAAGAGTACGAAAGGCAAGAGAAAAAATCAACAGCCAGCAGTGCAGGAACCAAAAGAGAAATCAGAATTTTGAGCAGCAGCAACCCAGAAAACAACAGCACCGAGGTTTTTATGAGGAGTAGTGATATTTTCGCCTCCTTGGAAACCTTTATCACCTGAAAAGGGTTGAGATTTATCAAATTTATTTTGAGATTGACGAAACAATTTTATATCTGCTGTTGGCCCAGGAACGCCTACTTCTACTTCAACAATATCCTTACCTTCTGGTATACCAATCATTAAACTTTTCAATGTATGTTGTCTCTTCTTGCCAGAAAAATATTTTTGTTGTTCTTTTTGCTCAGAATTCTTATATATTGGCTGTTACAGGCTATCGACCAACAGCCTAAAATTAGTTAACACTTCTTGAACAAATAGTAAATCGCTCTCATTATTTGAGACTTATTCTAATAAACTGGAGGGTAAGATAAAAGACTGAGAAATTTAGAAGTAATTGGGAGCAAAACGTCAGGGGTTATTCCGACTTTATACACAAATTAACAAGAAAGATCAAACCAACAAACGAGTTCGGAGAATCTTGTGCAAATCATAGAATCCTTATTTATTTTTCAAAAAATAATTTACAAAATTTGATTTAAGATTCCCTCAGTCAATGCCATTAACCTTAAGCAAACCGTCTATAGTTAAAACTGTAGCGATAAAGGTAGAAAGTTTTGTATGCGTATCCTTTCTGAACTTCAGACAAGAAAGATTGGATTGTTTGAATTAATAAGAATGAGTTTCAAGTTATATTTCGAGTATTTCGGAATTTTTTTTAGCTTTTTCTGCGTGACATTATTGCCTTTTTTAATTATTTTCCAATTTTTTAGTTTTGATTCCAATCCTATTTTAGGGATTCTATTTATTATATTTTATGTGATTATTGTATTTCCAGTTTATGTTAATGGATTAACTATTCTTACAGAAGGCTACGTATTAGGGGAGAATCCCCAAATTGATGTTGCTATCAAACGTATTTTATCTCGAATTATACCCTTGACTGGGTTAAGTATAAGATTTGGTATTATTTGTTTCTTGCTGTCTTTATTACTCATTATTCCAGGTATTATTTATGCTGTAAATAACAGTTACTATGGACAAGCTTTTATACTTCGAGGTCAAACAGGTAAAGCAGCATTTGAATACAGTCGCTCCTTAGTCAAAGGTAACTGGTGGAAAGTATTTTTGTTATCCATTATATCTTCTATAATCATTTCACAGTATGAAAAATGGATAGCGAAAATTCTAAATAGGGTTCTTATAGACTTTCCAGCATTAGTTGCTATTATTGGCGACATAATATCAATAAACTTAGTTGCAGCTGTAACTATAATTAGTGGGGTTTTGCTCTTTCTCAACTTAGAGTTTCAAAAACAACTAAGATAAGAAAAAATCTTTCTAATATGCGCGTATGATTGTTGGCTTAGAAGGTTTGATGGTGGCATTTCGCACAGCAGCTAATACAGGTTGTACTGCCGATAATACAGAAAGTCTGAGAAATACATCACGAAAGTCACTGGCTGGCAGTTGGGTACTGGTGAACGTCCGAAGTTTTTCCCGCCGCCGTCAAATGAACTTGGGCAGGGTTAAATTTTGGTTGATTGAGTGACGCACATTACGCCATCTTTGGCGGTAAGTTTTTTTGTCGCCGGGAATGCTTGAAAAATCGTCACTTTGACGGTGAATACTGCTGCTGCACATTGCTTGTGCATGAGAGTGCAGTAATTGTTATGCACTTTTAATGTGGAACACGGCATAAGCAATGTGCTAATGCCGTATTTAGCAGTATTTTTTATGCACTTATAAAGTGAAGTACATTATTAGCACGTTGTTTTATGATGCAAAACACATTATTTGTAATGTGCTAACAAGGTGTTTCACTGTAAAAGCACCTTGTTTTTACGGTAGAAAGCAGTAATCTTAATGTACTCATGCTGTAAAGAGCGTCAGTGCGTCGTTTCAAGGCATAGTGAACGGGACGCTCACTCAATGATTAAGTAGACAATCATGAAGGGGAGCATCTTTTATTACTGATAGGTCAGTAGAAATTAAAAACCGATAAATTTTAGAGCGTCGCTATCGGGTTACAGTTTGTTTGCATCGGGGCAAAGTCTGAGTAAACCTCGGCAGGTAAGCAACGCAGGATAATCATCAGCAAGCCAGCCCTAACAGCCGGGGTGCAACTGTGCAGAATCCGCCGCATTGCAGTATTAGTAACCCTTGTGGCAACTTCAGCTATATACTTCAGGGCATCATCGGGCGATGATTCCGATTCTGTAATTAGCATCGGGAAGTATTCACGGGTGAACCACATTTCCTCATCGCTGAGGTCTGTCAAATTTTTATTACTATCGCTATAAAGACTATCTAATAGCAGTAGTAATATTTTTTTGAACTTGCGCCACCCCCCCCAACGCTCGGTAAATCGACTAACCCAACTTTGGGAGATGTCCAAAATCTTGGCGATCGCATTTTGGCCAATTTTCTGGTGTGATTGCCAAAGCTGGGTGAAAGTGTTGACAATGGCGTGTCCGGTCTGCTGGTCGCGGCTACCAGCTTCAACGCAGAAGTCACAGGCATCAACAACCTCTAATTTCACTCCTGGCAGTTCCGCAAGGAGGAAACTGAGGTCATAGTCAGCACAGAAGTAGAAAGTTAGCTTTTCTCCTGGGCGACGGTGGGCGCGTAATCGGCCAATCTCTTGAATAATTTCCGCCCTGACCAACTGGATAAGATACTCTTGAAAAGTGCTGTTCTTGTCTTCAAGGTTGACCTTAAAACCAGTCATCACCTGAAAATGTGCTGCTAACGTGCCGATATTCTGGTAGGGGATGCCAAAGCTGGCGATTGCATCGGCATCACTAAAGCGGTTAACCCCACGACCATCGACAAAGTGACCGTATTCAATGCGGTCTTCTGCCTCTTGTGCAACTTGTTTCCACTCGATAATGCCCAAACGCTTGTGGAGTTTGAGAAAGGTGTCCTTGAGGGCATTAACACGGGCAGTTAAGGAACGGGAGCGATTTTTAGACAGTTTACCTAGTCCAGCCACATTAACCACCCTTAAATTGCTGTAATCGGGGCGTGACTGCTCGATGATCAGCAGGGGTTCATGGTAGTTGAGTTTGACTTTCAACTGCTCTGGGGGGGTAGTAGCATCGAGGTAAATATTAAATTGGGCAGAGTTGGCCAAGTCTCGATACTTGGAGTTAGGGCGGGAAATAGTAATTTCACCCCATTTACAAGCCAAGTAACCTTCACCCTTCCAAGCTTCCAGGAAATCAGGCAACCAGTACAACGGTAATCCTAGAAAATCCTTACCGGCTTGTTTTGCGCTTTCCTTAACTAGCTTCTTGGCAGCAAAACGGGCGGCGGCACTTTTTTTAAGTTGTTGATCCGTTTGGATATCGAGAGAATCTAAATCAGCGAGAAATTCTAAATTAGGCTCTACTATCTGCCGAATCCCTTCAACATCTAAATCTTGGGGAAACTCCGGTAACACTGCCCTTAATGCCGCATCATCAAAACCATAGCGAGAATCAGGCTTAATATCTTGGGCAAGAAGCTTACGCAAAACCTGTAAAACAGGCTGGAGTTTTGACAATTCAGAAGGGGGTAAGCCAGTTGCCAGTTGTCCCACAGTAGTATCAAAATCTTTTAACTTGACTTGAATTTCTCGCACAGGTTGAATGAGTGTACCCGCTTCTTCCCAAATCCGCCCAAGGGTGAAAGGTTGACCTGCTGCGTTAGTTAAAGTTACTGGGGTAGAGTCGGGATGCGCTCGAATTTGAGAGAAATTTTGAATCACAGTGCGCTTAAGATAGCGGAAGCCGAAACCATTACCTGTAGCAAAACGGCACTGGTTTTGGAGGGGACAACCGTTACAGATGGGGCTAACAGAGCTTTCTTCAAAATCTAGACTGTTAAAATTCTTATCACGAAATCCTTCAAATAAATAACTTCTGTGACAATTGCCGATGGTATCGGGAGTTTCACCCAGTTTTGGGCGCAATTGAAAGCTTTCGCCCATTGGGGTTGTGCGGGTAGGGTCGATTTTTAAGCCATTGTGTCGTACTGGGAGGTCAACAAAATTAGCCTCAATGGGCAGTGTTGAGGGGTTGCGGTGGTTGGCATCCTGGTAGATTAGTTTTTCAATCCCAAAAAGGGCGGCGGTGAGTTGACCAGCGTTGTGCGACTTGCCTAAACCGGGGTGAGAATTATCTAAAATTTGAGTCCAGCCTTTAGAGATGGCTTCGACCCAGGCGGCAATATGCTCATCTGGGGAACAAGTAATAGAAATATCACCCGTAACGGAGCTTCTGTGTGGGATATTGCCACGCTTGTAGACAATTACCTGCCGGGGAGGGGGGGTAATTTCGGGTTCTGGCTTTGGTGCTGGTGGTGCTGAAAATCCTTTGGCTGCTGCTGTAACAAATGGGGCGATCGCCTGCTTTAATAAATCTTTGAAACTGGTCAAATCTTCTCGGACTTGTCCTAGTTCCCACTGTTCGCGGCTAATCAGCCCTTGGTCACGTTGATATGGTTCGTACTGCCGTTGCGGGAAGCGAAAGCCGTACTGTTTGGCAATGTGAAACAGTGTTCCAATCGAGATTCCCCCGCGTCGGAAACTGCGAATCTTGGCGCGAATGTTCCAGGTTGTACCAGGGATGGAAGGCGACCACTTCTCGGCAATAATTTCGGCTTCAGATGCCCCATAGTGATTGACCAAAGCCATCAGCACTTGGCGGCATTCATCGTAATTGCCACTGCCAGGGCTACGGGGTGGGATAAATGATAGTGCTTGTTGGATCAGCTGTTCAATGTCCCAGCCTTCAACGTCGGAGATTTCACGAAACTGCTGACGGCGTGACTCAATTTCAGTAATACGTTGCTGGTATTCTTCCCTCTCTTTCTGGGCGATCGCAATTGCCTCAGTCACCCATTCGGTTGGTAAGGTGACTTCTGGGTTGACTATGAGAAATTCTGCTTCTGTGTTGCCATAAAATACCCTGCTGGCATCTTTACAGGCTGGGTCATGCGGTAGCTGCTGCATTAGAAACCGTGTACAAGCTTCTACAGTATCAGCACCTTCAACATATTGGGGCAGAGGGAAAATTAACCGAAATTTATGCCAGTCGGGTTTATGACTGGCAGTGGTGTACATTAAAGCGCAGTGCTTTTGAATGAAAGGATGGGCTAGGGCTTCTTCAATGGTTAGTTGGTGCTTGTAAACCTTGATAGAATTGCCGAAATCGTCTTTAATTGGCTTGCCCTCTGCATCACGGGCAATAGAGGAATTATCGATGTCGAGTAGTAGCCAATGAGAACCGATAACGTTGGCCTTACTCCGCCATTTACCACTCAATAAGCCAGCACAGATAGCGTGACCTGCTTTAATGTGCTGTTGCACATCTTCTAAAGTGCCTTCACAGTCGCGGAAGTTGGCAGCAAGTTTTTTAAAGTCCCAGTCTTTATTTCGTCCTGTGGAATTAAATGCAAACTTGATTTTATTACTAAAAACAAGCTCTTGTTCTGCCTCTAATGCTTCAACAGGTTTAGTAGTTAATTGTTGATGCTGAAGCGAGTTATTAAATTGTTGTAATGGTGACATTGAGCAATTCCTCCTTGATGTGTGGTGGAGGAATTGGAGCTATCCTGTCGCAGTAATCTTCTAATACAAACTTTCAGAAATATAAGCACAAAATTACATTAAATTCCTGAATTCCTATTGATTGCTGGGTGGGCAGTGTTACAATGGCTTAACACTCCAATCATGTAAGATAAGATTACTATTAGGGATATTAATCCGGGCTTGTGAAAACCAGATACCCCAATTCCATTGGAAAACCCTGCTGTCTCATCGAGACGTGGGGTTTTCTGCCTTTAGCCTATTCGTACTTGGCTAACCAAGCCTTGATAAACTCGGTTGTTTCCTCCTGCTGAATTACAAATGCAGTTCCTTTTCTCCTGAGAGCTAGAAGTCTCATACTTCCAACTTCAGAATAAAGATGTGAATTGTGATCTTCTGCCGCCTTGGTAGGAGGCCATAAGACCAAAACTTTTACTGTCGGTGTTTTCGTCACCTCTTTCGAGGACATTCCGAAATTGGCTCTATTTTTAGTCAGCCATCTTTCGTAATCTGATAGCTCAACAAGTGGACAGGGTTTCCAGGTAGTTAGACCACTCTTATTTTTCTTTTTCACCTGGAGAATTTCTCTGGTTTCGTTGTAAACAACCTCACTATCTCCCCGTGAACGAACAGAGATAAATAGGTGTGCTTTTCGCGGAAACCTAATAAACAAATCGATAGGATGATTATCTTCTACCTTAAGTACAGGGAAGACTTGTACATTTTGGCTTTTAAACTCATCCAAAAGTAAGGCTGTTAATTTTTCCAGCCGCGCAATTTTTTCAACTCGTACCAATGGCTTGTAAGCCAATCCAAAAAGTAACCACCCTAACGGATGAACTATGCCACCTGTAGCCAGCGCAGCACTACTAGCCGCTAGTGCAACAGTGGATTCATAGTCTTTTGCCTCCCTAAGCATCTCCAACGCCGCTTCATTGTGCGGCGGGAGTTGAAAATCCGTAGGTGGGTCTTTCACGGTAGTCATTGGCGACATTAAAAATTAATCATGTGAAATTAACGTTAACTGTTGCTTATAGGATTTTGGTTTTTTGGGGCATCTTATGGCGATCGCTACGCCACGTTTTTGATTGAGATAATACCTTGACTGCACTTTTGAACCAATAGCCATCTGTTTGATTCTTTATCTAGTGCTGGCAGTAGGCGAAAGTTGAAAACATCCTCCCAAACCTCCACACCGTACTCTTGAGCAAAATTAATTTCTAGAGTTTTGAACTGTTCCCAGGAGCGATCGCCGATTGCCGTCAGCATAGGGATGATGGCAGTGATTGGTATTTGGGTCGCTGTTTCACTCATCTGGGTAATCCTCAAAAATACAAATTATTGGTAACGGTTCGTCTTCCGTGTCGATGATTTCGACTAATCGTTTTCCTTTAGCTTTTGCAAGTTTTCTGCAACGTTCCTCAGATGCGGCGGCTGACCAGTCCCTAGTCTCTGTTATTGGGTCGAATTTGCCCTTAGAGCGTTTTATGTCTGGTTGCCTTTCGTTCGTCATGTTGTATCCTTACCTTTTTCTCTCTTGGGTGTGGAGGAAGGTTGCTCATGATTTTCTAGCCAAAGGCTAATTGCTTCATCTAGTGCATCGCTTTGGGTTATTTGCAAGGCAGTGCAAGCGATTTTAAAGTTTAAAGCTTTCTCCTTTGGTATGTATCCGCTAACTTGACTGAAATTTGGGTCGTCTCGTCTTGTTGCCACATCACTGTTTTCTAGTTGTTCTGAAAACATTTTGACATTACCTCAAGAAAATTAGTTAAACATTACTTCATTACTTCATGAAGTAATGCTATCATAACACTAGCAAGTCAAAAAACGACGCAGAACAGAGGTGACAGAAGCCGGAAAGCGAAGTGATGACAAGCCAAAAACTGGATGCGTGAGTTTAAGGCACTTCTGCCGCTAAATTCTCCAAAGCCAGATAATTAAAGACTTTTACCAACCATCAGAACCATGACAACCACATACACCAATGCCAAAAATTGGCTAGTTCAAGCAGACCAGCTTGCCAATTCTGGGCTAACTGCCCTAATTGCAGGTAAAGACCCCGGTGCTGGGTATGGCAAGGCAATTTACGGTGATTTTTCTGTCACGATGCCATCTGCATACTCATTTGTTCGCAACCGCAACATTCGCCACCACGAAACTATTTCTAAAGATGGTGCATGGGTGCGTTACGTCGAAGGGAAGCGTTTGGACTTAAAAGACACGCAATTCTTTTGGGGAACTGCGGCGATCGCCCAAAGTGACCACATCCTACTGCATGACGACAAAGCCAAAAAAGCAGAACTGGCATTAGAAAGCATCCTTGCAGACTTGGCAGTTCTGAACATCCCTGATGGGATGAAATTAGAAATTAGTTTGAGCAACCATAACCCAGAACGCTGGGGAGAAGAAATTAAACGCCGAGTTCAAGGTGTCCACACCTTCCAGCATCAACACCCCGTTAATCGTGAAATAGTCACCAAGACAGTATCCATCGTAGTCACAGGCATTTATCCAGAGGGTTATGGCAGCATTGCTCATTGTTTATTTGGTGAATCAACCCTAGCCCTTGACCCATCAGAAATTGCTATCGCCCTTGATATCGGTTCATCCACTTGGCTAGGCACAGTTTTCAACGGTAATGGCGCAGTTATAAACCAACATTTGATTGAGGGTGGATGTGGACAACTGCACTCAATGATTGCAGAAGCACTAGATAAAAGAAACGACCCAATGAGCTTAATTTCTAAGGAAGTAAAACATTCAGCAAGTTTAGTTAACCGAGGAATTTTAGAAGGGACTTTTACTTATGGAGGTAATCACCTTACGGGCAAGAATTTCGAGATTGAATATGCCCAATGTCTAGATGAATGGTGGTCTAATCGCATTGAAAAATTCGCTAACTTTGTTACGAGTGGCAATTATTTAGATCGGGCAAAATACCTTGTTGCTTGGGGTGGTGGCGTTTCCCTGCCAGTAGTGGATCAAAATCTGGCTGACTTGGGATTCGTGGTTTTAGAAAATCCCCAATTCATCAATGCTTTTGGCTTAAAGCTACTAACAGAAATATCCACAGGAGTATAAACAAGTGTCAGATATAAAGTCCTACGAATCTCGGCGTATAAGCATCTCGTACTTAGCAGTTTATGAACTATGTCAGATGTTCAATATTCCTCAAGATGCACCAACCCAAGCCCTGAGTGCAGCAGTAGAGAAGTTGATATTTCAAGGTGGTATCGGTGTGCAGACATCTGCAAAAACTCAAATGCCGAATACTACACCAATTCAACCGAATAAGGCAGGACTAGCAAACATGGCCAGCCAGTTTAAGGGAGTAGCTTCATGAACAACTTAAATCTAGTCTATGACTCAAGCCTACTAACCAGTTCAAAGGTTTACCAAATAGATAGAAGCCTCTATCAGTACCTCTATAAAACAGGGACAATCCAGCATCCAAAATATCACTTTCGACCTCTAGCCGGACAGCGAAAAAAGGCTGATTTATTGCTCAATCACAAGACTTTGACTACACGCTGTTATGAAGTTTCAGGTATGAGAACGAATGCTTCGATTATTAGCCAGGAATCACTGCAATTATCAATTTTCTGAGGTGAATTATGAACAATCAACCGCTACCAGAATTGATTGCACAAGCCCAACAATTAGTAACCCAAATTCGGCAGCATCCACAGTATCAAGGCTTACGTTTTGATTGCGATGTAACCATTGGTGATGTCACTCAGTTTTTCAATACTCTGCAATGGGAGGCTTGCGCTTCTACTGTGGATGTTTCTAGGGAAGGATTTTTTCAGTGATAAGGAGAGCGGTCGCTTGACTGGACACCGAGCGACCACTCCGAATGGCATCTACGCATCATAGACACAAAAGGATTGTAAATCATGACGAAACCATTAGGTTATTACTGCGCTCTAACACCTGGAGATGGCAGTTATTTAGATTGGCTTCAAGATACTTATGGTTCCTGTCTTGAAGGGATTAATCGCATCGAAAAACTGCATTTTTTGAAAGCGATAACTGACAACTTAATTGCTGCTGAAATCGCTACACAAGGACAATATTTACTAGAAGAATCAGCCCAAACAATTCAAAAGCTTCAAGAGGATTTGTACCAGTACACACCAATAGGCGACCACTTGGGACTAGCAGAAGCAATCATCAATCAATTGAAACATCAGAAATGAAGTACCAAAAACAAGCCATGCTGGGGCTAGTGGGTTTGGGTTTGATAGCTTCACCTCTGTTCATCAAATTGCCGCAGCAGTTCTACACTTTTTCGGCTGTATCGAACTTAGAAGCACAAGAATCTCTTGAACGTTCACGCATCCAACAACGTAAATTAACCAGCGACAAACTGAATGAAACTGGCATATTACCGACCAGTCTAAAACTCAGAATCAGAGGCTATTTAGACAACCCCAAACGCAACCCCAGACCGGATACCAGCTATTACCAAGAAGATGAACAAGTTTATGTTTATGATTCATCTGGTCGTTGCATAGGACAAATATCAGAACGCCGTTGGCTTTGGAAGCATCACTACAGAAATGTCTGCAATTTATCCCCACAAATGGAGCAGAGTAAATCATGAAAAGTGCAGAGTATAAGCCGCCAAACGATTCACACTCAACAGCAGCAACTTCCCCAAAAACTAGCAACAAAGGAGTCAATAATTATGTTGAAATCCTAGCGCAATGGATTGTTGATATCATTGCCCTGCCCGTGACCTTCACTACTCATATCGTCGCCCAGTTCGTCACGCCAGGGTCATCCGGCACAAAGATACTCGGTGCAATGGGTTTCTTTCTTGGCACACTCCTGAGTTCTGATGGAATTTGGCAAACACTGTTTCAAGGCATTCCGATGTTTAGCTGGTTTGAAAAAACCTGGATTGGTTGGTTTGGATGGTTATCACTCCCGTTTAATTTGTTTTTCTGGCTATCCCTTGCCATATCTGCCCTAGTTCAAGTAATGGAAGCCCGGAGCTTACGCGGTAAACGCCCAGACCAAGCCAGAAGCGAGTTTGAGGAATCCAAACAGTACACCCTAAGCAGTAAGCCAACTGCAAACATTGACCTGACTACCGCACTTTGGCGTGATTATAAAGTGGCAGGGATGAAAGAACGCCATGCTGGAGGGGCAATTGCACTGTTTTTTTGGATATTCGACTTAACCACAACCTTTGTAGGTCGCAATCCCTTCGCCTACACAGACCCTGGCCAAATTTTGGGGTGTTTAGTTTACAACTTCACCACCATGATGGCAGGGGAGATAGGCTACACAATCTGGCGATTGACTAAGTAAGCAGGGGAGCAGGGAAGCAAGGGAGCAGGGGGGAATTGAAGGTACTCTCTCCCCTGCACCTCTGCCCCTCTGCTTTTATTTGAGGAGAAACTATGGAATTTTCACCCGACATTCACCCATCCGTTCCGCAACTTGCCACCAAAGAAACTGCTCCATTACGGGCTGACTACCCTTGCATCGAACACCTGGAAGCAGGTAACATCGCCCCTTGGCTAGTAGAACGAGTTGACCAATTGTTAGTTCGTGCCAAAACTGAAAGGGCAGGAATGAACCTAGCCAAATGCGTCACTTTAGCAACGGCATCAATCGGGGCTGTTTGTTATGCTACCTCCCCACTCGCCCCCATCGGTGCGTTAGTTGCTGGGTTGGGCTACGCTTGGTCAGTGGTGCAAGATATGACTGATTCTCACCAGTTTGCGCCTATTCCGTTTGTACGGGGTAACTTTTTGGAGTTTCTCTCAGCAATGGGTGACAGTGAAGCGCGAGAGGAATGGTTTTCTAACCGCAATGAAATTGTGGATTTAATGAACCACCTTACACCCCTAGAGCGTAGTGAATTTGTGATGTTGCGGCAGTACACCAACACCCTCACCGATTTTTTAACGGGCGTAGAAGCTGGTAAGCGGTTCTATGCTTACAGGTGGCTGCTGGACAACTTCACTACATACAGAGGCGCATTTCCTACTGTTGAGCAGTTGGGTAAACATCTGGCTCAGGTATCGCCCGACCCCAGAATTGATCATGCACAGGTCACTTTAATTCAGCAGCAATCCCAAATAACAGCCCAACTGCCACAACCAAAGCTACCTTCACCCAAGTTCGTTGAACTGCCACACGTAAACTTTGTACCGTTGCCCAGTCCCCCAACCATTGAACCTGCTGCACATACACCAGCAATAAACATTCAATCATTGTTGGCACTGCCATTATCCCACCGAGCGATCGCAATTATTGACGCATTAACCAACAGTGGTTTTGATATTGCCAAGTGCATTCGTGACCAAATCACCGTGATTGCTGGTAATCAGCGAGGTGGTAAGGGTACTCTCATGGCAATTCTAGCCATCCTCAGTAAAGCACTTGAGCCAAATACCAAGATTCACTATTTCACCGCCGGCTCGGACATCTACCCGTTCGCCTGCCATCGCCTAGTGTGCAGACTTAGCTATCCCCACTTGGAGGGTGCAAAAGCTGATGCTCTTGTTGCAGGCGATTTGTACCAATACCTGAGAGAAATGGACAATGCCAACCAGAATAGTTACACAGATATTATTTTGGTGATTGATGAAGCGGTCGCCTTGTCTGACTATCTCAGCGATGAACAGAAGCAATGGATTATTCGTTTTTTGTTCACTCGTGCCAGCAAGAAGGGCGCACAAATTTTCGTGGTGTTGCATGGTAAGAATCTGACATCTTGGGTGGGGACGAAAAACACCGCAGGTTTTGGCGATACTTTCAAAAATGGGGCTACTTTTATTGGCTGTGAGGCCACTAGTAAAAAGCTGTCTCCACTCAAATCAATTTCGCTGGCAACAGGGCGTTATTTCCTGGCTGACCCTGACAGTTTTGATAAGGCGATCGCACAGGGCGAAATTGGTATTATTCCAGACTGGCTAAAAACTGAGGTTAATCCCCATTCTGGGCAACCAGATCCGGCACGGACACTGCTTAAATATTTCCCAGAGTTGAGAAGTGATTCCCCGGCTGTTACTGATGGAGAATCACCATTATCTGACCCACCGGATGAGTTTTTAAATCAGGCCAGAGCATGGATAAATGACAATTGGGTGATACCAGATGCACCACCGCCCACTAGCCCCCCAAATCCAAGCGATACCGACCGATACCAACCGACTGATAAGGCTTCTGAGGTTTTGGAATCATCACTTATCGATACTGGAAACGATACCGGAATCAGTGATACCACCCCAGAAACGGGCGATTTTAATAGTCTTGCTGATGATACTGGAATCGATACCGACCGTCGCTATACTCCAGCTTTCCTGACGAGTGAGCAATTGGTTGGCATCGTCAAGCAGATGGTTGATAAGAAGATGTCGCAGACTCAGATTATTCAATCCCTGTGGGGAGTGGAGAAAAACGGTAAGGGCTGGAAGCAGGCTTACAACGAGTATAAGGAACTGTTTCCATGAGCAAAATCAACAGTTTATGACTGATATAACTTGCCCTCAGTTTTTGGCTGAGGGCAAAATTTGTTTATGGGGCGGATATGCTGAATTTCTACAGATATCCCTCAAGTGAAGGCGGAACTACTTAAGACTTCTACCTTAGTCGATTTGGCGAAGGGATGTGAAATCCTATATAAGTTCCTACAACAATCTTAGTCAAATCAGCAAAGGTAGAGCGAGTTGAAGGATCAATGATTGCAAGGATTAATGAACCAGCGACTAGAAGGAAAACTAGCACTGCAAGAGCATGGTCTTTGGAAAAAGATTTTGGTAGCATGAACTCACGTTAAATAAATTATCAGCCAAGGCAGACAAGCCTTGGTTTTTTTATTTACGCATCAATTTTTTTATGAGGCATGTATCTTTAGTAATAGACAGAGGCACACATCATTCTTAGTCTCAGTCTAAGGCTAGATAAGTAAGTAGAAAATTTATTCCTAAAGTATTATTTTTTCTATACCTTTAGAAATAAAAAAATTAAGACCAATACAAAGATTTTCAAAAAGTAATAACATCCATCCAAAGACATATATTGTAAATATTTAACAACTAATAGATAGTTACGGGTTTTGCAGCTATGCCGGAAAAATTTCACTTATAGGCATCCAAACAAGATGCACAGAGGGGCGAACAGATGGATAATGGTTGTTGGTATTGGAAACAGCCTTTTTGTATACCACAATAGCGGTGATTGTTACCGTTTAGGGATTGAGTTAGGTCAAAAATCTTAATTATTTTCTTGCTGTTCTAGTAAATTTACCAAATCAGATATAGTAGAAAAATCCACAAATTCCTCACCTAATACTTCCAATTGTTCAGTAGATAATAC
>NZ_JACJRY010000085.1:0-13948 GCF_014697485.1 Anabaena sp. FACHB-83
CCTTTTGTTGTGGCAGAACGAGATAGGACGGAACGAGATCGCTTGCCCATCTGCACCGACTGGGGTAATCATTCCACTTCTTGGTTAATGCGCCACCGATTGGGGTTACGCGCAATACTGACTGATTTGATGGATGGGGTGGAGATTAAGGGCGATGAAGCGAGTATTGAAGCATTAGCAGATTTTTCCAAACGCAATGCACCACATATTAAAGGCATCCTCAACTTGACCATCCCTCTCGATGAGTCTCCGGTGTGGATTTTGAGTCAGTACTTGGGGCAACTGGCTTTAACTACCCAGTCGCGGCGGCCTACCGAGAATGGTCAACGGGTGCGGTATTACCGATTAAGTACTGAGGATGTTGCTTTTGCCCGTCAGGTGTTTGTGTATCGGCAATCACAGAAGGAAGAACGAGAACGGCGGCGGCTGGAGGAAAGTGAATCTCAGGCGGCGTATGCGGCTAGGATGCAGGCTATGTATGGTGTTAATGCCCCGTCCACGCCCCCCATTAATGTAAGTGGAAGTAATAATTGGGAGGGGGTGGACGGACAGGAAAATCCGATTGATTCGTGGTGGCAGCAAGTTAAATCTTATACTGCATTGGTCATGGAACGGGTGAAACATGGTGTGGGAGCAGTCAAAGAATTCCTCTCTAGCCTTAGCAGTGATGAAAGGTGGGGAGTGATGGTGGCTTTTGAGGAATCGGAGCCTGCGATGTTTGGGCAATTGGTGGCGGCGGCTCCCGATTGGGTGCAGTGGATGGCGGATGAATAAATGGTGAAACACCGCGCTAAATTTTGAATTTAGCGGTCTTCAATCGGTGAGCAGGGTGTGGGAATTTTAGAAACTAATTAATAATTTCTCCTTTGTTATTGGCCAACTTTTCACGCCATTTTTGGAGTTCTTCAGGTGTTTGTCTCACCCAATCTGTGACTTCGCCAACAATTTTTAATGGTGCTTGGGAGCGATATGAGCGTGTCGGATTGCCCGGAAATTTTTTGTCTGTAACATTCGGATCATTTTCAAACTCCCCTGTTGGTTCAACGATATAAACACGTTCACGGTTATCGCCTTTTGCTAATGCAGCTGCTAGTCCCGCCCCATTGACAAGGGCTGTGAAATAAATGTGATTCATTTTGAGTTCTCTTTTGTAATTAGAACTGCCCCCTGCTGTCAGCAAATCACCAAGGAGCAAATCGGCTTTCGTCCCATGATAGAAGGGGCCTTTGTCAGAAGGTTTATTCTGAAACGAAGTTGCTAATTCATAATTCTTTTTTGCCTTGTCAGGTGAGCTTAACTCTTCATAGCATTTGGCAATGTTTGAATATAGAGAAGGTATTGCACTCTTAACAGTGTCGTCATTTATTTTTAATGCCAACTGCAAAGCTATTTCGAGCCATTTTAATTTGTCGTCAACATTTTTTTGATATTGAGCTACATAGTGAGCTGAAATAAATTTTTCCAAGTCGTATGTCGCTTCGTTCCAGGCTTCTTGAAACAGTTTACTTGCTTCTTCTGGTTTGCCTTTTTCTTCCATGCCCATACCTTGAAGACAGAGTTTAACAACATTGTTGTTTGGGTTGAATTCCATAATTACTTTGTCTCGTAATGATCGTACGTTAATAACTCTGTTGCTTCTTTTAATACTTGAGTAATTTCAGGTTTGTCAGAACTTATCACATCATCTGGTAAATGCTTGTGGTGTGGAAAAGTAGAAAGATTGGGAAAGTGGGGGGTATTATCATAACGAAAAACTAGGCAACTTCGTTCATCTTGAAAATGGTAACGATAGTCGAGAAATTCTAGCTGATTGCCTGTGATTAATAAAGCTTCATTTATTTCTAACAAATGTGTCTGATTGAAGCGCAGTCTAATTCTTAAATTCGCCCGTTGTGATGTGAGAATTTCTTCTTCATAACGTTCTACATAAACATTCTGACACTAATGATTAAATGCCCATGAAACCCATAGTACGTCTGTTTCTTGGTCTTTGTAAAATATTGCCCATCAACAAGAATACGCTTGTTCGTTTTATAGCTTATTTATCAACCTTTTTTAAAATGAGCTTAATAGCACTCACGATTAACTCTGGTTGATCTATCCAAACAAAATGACCACTTTTTTTAGCATCAATTTGTACACAATCTGTAGATAAATTGAGAATTTTCTTGTGCATTTCCTCTCGTAAATTATTGGCAGCTTTCATAGGTAAAAGCATAGTCCAAACAGAAGGTTGAAAAAAAGTATGCGCTTTGATGCTAACTATAGGCAATGCCGCAAATTTTCTGGTTAACTGTAGTTGACGACTACTATTATTCAGGTTTAAGAGTTCCCGACTCATGGTAATCCAGTGCTTGGGACGGCAGAAAGAACGCTTAATTGGAAAGAGTGCTACTGGCGGAAATTTAATTAATTCTGGCTTGATAATTTCAAATGTACCCACCAATTTGAGTAATCTGATAATGCCCAAGATTGAGCCAAAAATTGACATAATAAAGCCAGAAACAAAAAATAGTTTCAAAGCTTGTAAATAGATAGACATTTTCAGCATATCTGTTTCATGGAGTCCATCAGTAAGTACCATACCTACTACTTTTGAAGGAAAATAATGAGCATATAAACGCACGTTATAACTACCAAAAGAATTGCCCACAAGAATATATGGTGGTGCAATTCCTGCTTGGGTGAGAAGGGTATCTAACTCAGTCACAATTTGCTGACTAGTGCGAGGATGAGGACTATGATTGCTCCATCCATACCCAGCACGATCATATATACAAACCCGTGTCAATTTAGCTATTTCTTGCACGAGTAAATAACCTTCCATTCCGCCTAAACTGTGTTCCAAAATCACAGTAGGGCTAGACTTTCCAGCCGTGTAGAGATGCAAGTGATATCCACCCACATCAATCAATTGTCCTGGCAGAGGTTCTCGATTTTCTCTTAAGCAGGCAATTGCCTGATAAAAAGTTGTAGCTAATAGTAGAAAAATTTCAACAGGAGATGGCATTGTATTCCTTTCGACTGCAATTTTTCGCCTTGCTTTCTGGGCAGCAAAGATTTTTTCTGCTGCTAAATCAATTTCTAGCCTATTTAAAAATGTGGAGTCCAGGGCAGAATTTATCACATATTTCGTCAGTACTTAACAACTGGGTACTTCGTGAAGGCTCAATTGACGAAAACCAAGCTTACTTTCTGGCAAAGTTAGACGGGTCTTGATCTCGTCGGTGCTGAGTCGGAATGGGATCTGGCTGTCCATTACCCACAAGGGCTGCGGTTTTCTCCAGTGATTCTCTCAATCGCTTGGCTGCGTAAATGGACATATCTCGCGGTACATTAATGCGATCGCGCAGATATCGTAGAGCGACATCAGAACCCAATGGAGGTATACATTCAACCCCGGTCATCATGTGTGTTAAAGCACAACGTAAGGCTTGATCAAACAAGCTATCATCTGAGGGGTTAACGCGGATAATATTGACGCGATGCTCAATAGTTCTTTGAAGAGCTTCCATGCGGGAATGTTCTGGTTCTGGATAAGTCACATCTGGTAGTCCGAACCAAGGGCCGCGATCCACCCGTTCTTTATTTAGAAGCATCTGGGTTTCGCCATTTTCCCAACAGCCTCCCATCTGGGGCGGCAAATCATGTACGTGGGTGTGAAAGTCGCTCTGAGTACCGCGATAGGTATCTCGGCTTTCCATTGCCGCAAACCATGCGCTCAAACGAGGGTTTTCCTCTCGCAGTGAGTAGCCCTTGTAGTAGTAAAGGCTGGCATTCATCCGTTCGAGATATGGCGTAAAAATGACATCGACGATGCCGAAGTTCTCTAGAAAATAAGGGCTTGATGTGCGCCCTAGAGCCTCCTCAACCTTAGCCACCACTGTAATAAATTGTTCTCGGTTGCGTTTTTCTTGTTGAGCGGAAATTACCGGATAGCACAGCCAAGCGCACCAAGCTCTAAATAAAAGTCGTTCTAATTGGCGTAGAGGCAGCACCGTGCGTTCTTCCATTCCTTGGTTCAATGGCCCAAAAACCTTTTCCAAAGCGATTAAAATATCATCACTTTCTTTAATAATCTTGCCATCTAGCTCAATTGCCGGGAGCATTCCTGATGCTACCTTACGTTTGTACCAACTTTCTTTCTCCCCGTAGCAGAACATTGTCACTTTTTCGATGCGGTAGGGTATCTGCTTTTCTTCTAGCCATAACCAAACTTTTTGACAGTAAGGACACCAAGCGTGGTTATCGCGGTACAGTGTTAAGCGCACTTCAGATTCCGGCTGACCAAACAAGCGCAACCTAGCTTTAGCATTGGTGAGACCATTAACAGTATCTATTTGATAGTTCGTGAGAGATTCTAGTTCTTGCCAGCTTAAGGGCGCGGTAGTCATAAAGTAAGTTGGGTAGGGCAATACTTAGAGCTTTTCTTGACTCTACAATATTTTGAATTTGGGCTACAACTATATTTGTTAGCTTGTTTCTTGCGAAGATGACTATGGTATGCTTTCGAGCAAATAGTGTTGATAGTCAAAGGTTAGATTTCCCTTAGCCGCGTAATACGCAATACTTATTATACCTTTCAAGCTCACAGTATGGCTAAAACGAAAAAATCAGACAGTATTTCCCAAAAAGCGGTTAGCTCTTCTCCAGATGCGCTATACGTGTTAGAGGTATTTTTAATTGACGGCCCAATTACAGAAGAATTTGCAGCAGACAATCCTGTGGTGTCTCGAACAATTGAGATTAAGGGCAGCAATACTTTAGCCCAACTGCATAAGATCATCTTCAAAGCATTTGATCGAGAAGATGAACATCTGTACGAATTTCAAGTTGGCGGCAGGGGGCCACAAGATCCAAATGCTAGACGCTACTGCTTAAAAGGAGCATTTTCCAGTTCCGACTTGTCACCAACACCTACAGGAGATGTTGCCCATACTACAATTGCGTCTTTGGGTTTATCGATTGATGATGCTTTTGGTTACTGGTTTGATTTTGGTGATGATTGGTGGCACCAGATTGATGTCCAAAGCATTTCAGACAAAGTTCCATCTGGCAAATATCCTAAAATCCGAGAGCGAGTCGGGCCTAGTCCACCTCAGTACGCTGATTTTGAATAACAGAGCAGAGAAAGCTGATTTATTTGAAAAATTACATTGTGAATAAATGTCAGTATGTCAAAACAATTCAAAGATTGGGTATTTCAACTAAATCTGTAACTCCATACTTGTTAGTAAGTAGTTGGTATTAGTTTATAGCGTTTTCCAGGCTACTGAAGTACACTTAAACCTTTTATATCAAAACAAGTAGCTTTAAAAACGTACCTCACTAGATCGAGAAACTCTATATGTTGTTTTCGCAGTTCGTTCAAATACTACCGAAAGATTATTTGCTGGCATTTGGTAAGTCTGCTTGAGAGTTAAATGCTCTGCCTTAGCTGCTGCAACTACATCATCTAAATTTCTCACTCCCCATTCTCGGTTTTGAGCGCGTAAATATTCGTCAAAAGCTGCATTACTTACGGCTGTATGTTCTCCACCCACTTTAAAAGGGCCGTACAAATAGAGGATACCACCCACAGGCAATATCCGACCTGCAAGAGCCATTAGTCCTAAACAAGCTGCCCACGGTGAAATATGAATCATGTTGATATTAACAATGGCGACAATTGGTGAGTTATTTAACAAACCGCTTGCTGTTTGGTTCTCTACTATCCATACTGGTTCTGTGACATCAAGCTCCAAGGGCGGATACACATTTGTACATTTGTAGTGTTCAGTCCATGCCGTAATGCTGGCTCTTGCTTGTGGGTTCACATCTGTTGGTAGCCAGACACAATCTTTGAACTTGTCGGCAAAATAAACTGCGTGTTCGCCTGTACCACTAGCAATTTCTAAAATTGTGCCTCTGTGGGGCAATACCTTTAACAGTATTTCTAAAATCGGTTCGCGGTTGCGCTCGGTGGCTGCTGCGTATTGTCGTGCGTCTTGTGATCTCATTTGTATGATTTTACTGGTTTTTAGTTTAGGCGATCGCCACGAGTAATTGGAAATGTGGAATGCAGGGCGGTATTTGTCAAAAATTCTTCGTATCCTGTCAACTGGGTAGGGCGTAATGGTGCAGAAAAAAAAGAAACAATCGCAGATGTTTTGCCAATTGCTGACTGTGGCTCCTGATTGGGTGGAATGGATGGGGTGAGTTGAGTTGTCGGGTTCTGTTTATCATTCGCTTGTTTTTTCTTGACTAAATAATTTTCTGAAGCAGGCACAAAAAACAGTTAGAATTGAAATTCTGCAAAATTTCCAGATGTGCCTTTGCAGGTTCAGGAGTATTTAGGCGATTATAACTATGATTAAAATTGGCTCACTAGTGCAGTCCTCAAATAATTCTTTGGGGATAGGAAAAGTTATTGAAATTTCTCACAGCAATATTGTTGTTGAATACTTCTGTTCAATAGGGCAACGCTGGCAAAAAACTTTACCCTTACAGTCGCTGTCTCTAGTGAGACTCAAACCTCAAACTCGGTGTTATGTCAAGCTAAAAGACCAAGATAATTGGATAATTGGCAAAATATTTGTTTGGGACGAAGACATCGATAAATATCAAATTGATTTACCTGCTAAGAAGTCTGTAATTACGGCGGAAAAGGAAATTTATGTTCGTTGCAATTTAGAGATAAAAGATCCTATTGAAACTTTAGCTATCAAAGGGCATGAAACACCTTATTTGAACGAAAGAAGGTTGGCTCTAGTTAAATGCTTAGTAAAGCAAAGGGCTGTTAGCCGTGGAATTCCAGGACTAATCTCATCTAATATTCATCTTTATCGCCATCAAGTAGAAGCTATTTGGCGTGTATTAGCACAGCCAAATCAAAGGTACATTTTAGCGGATGAAGTCGGACTGGGAAAAACTATTGAAGCGGGTGTAATCTTGCGCCAGTATCTCCTAGATGAACCTAAAAAAAATGTATTAATCCTGGTGCCAGGAAAGTTATTACAACAATGGAGAAGTGAGTTAGAGAACAAGTTTTATATTTCTCACTTTCCTAAAAGAGTAGTATTACTAGCATCTGAGGATGTAAATAAAATCAATATTCCAACTAATATTGGCTTACTCATAGTTGATGAGGCTCATCATATTGCAGCAATGGCTAAGTCTAAAGATACAAAAGTCCATCAGAATTTTGAAACTCATAAATATCTAGCTCATAGAAGCGAACACTTACTTTTATTATCCGCCAGCCAGATTCTTCAGCATGAACAAGATTTGCTAGTAATGCTGCATCTGCTTGAACCAACAAATTATCAACTGGATGATTTAGAAAGCTTTCATTTAAAAATTCATCATAATAAACTTCTGGCTCAAATTATTTCTGCATTAAAGAATGAATTCAACAATTCCAATATTCAAAATAATTTAGAGCAATTACAAACTTTATTTCCTCAAGATAAATATTTATCAAGTCTAATAGAGGAATGGAAAAGCAGTTTACAGACAGATTCGACTGCTCAAAGAAAAATTATCCCAGAAATTTGTATTTACGTTAGTGAAACATATCGATTACATCGCCAAATAATTTGTAACCGTAGGGCTGACGTAGAAGATGCAATATTGAGTCGTAATCTCACGCCTAAAGAAGAATATGATTTAGATGAGAGATCGCCTGAGATTCATGAACTCATTGAAAAATGGCGTACTATTGCTCCTAACCAGGAAGCTTATCAACGAATTTTTCGGCTTTTGTTCTTGGCATCTGGTACATGGTTAGGCGTTTTAGACCAAGTAATTGCAGCACGTCAAAGCGGGATTCGTCATCCAATGCTTATCAAAGATTTTAATCATGATGATATTAATCTCTTAACGGCAACTCCAAAATTTAAAGGTGAAGAGGAGATTTTGATATCTTTGCGCCAAATTATTAGTCAACCCTCAGAAGACGGAGACCGAATTGAACTTCTAAATATTATCCTTCTCTATCGCTTATCAGAAATTTTTGGTTTACAATCGTTGCGTCATAATATTCCACAACTAAGCGAAAGAATCAAGCAGCGAATTAATCGACCTGTTCCTGGTGATTTTTTCCCTAAAATTTTAATATTTACTGGTTTTGGTCAGACTTGCCTCGAAATATCTCGTGTCCTATCCAAGACTTTTGGTGTAGACAGTGTTGCCATTCATCACTCAGAACAAAATTGGAGAGAAAATGAGAAAAATTTAAATCTATTTTACAGCCAGCCTAATTGCTTTATTTTGATTGGTGATTCTTCTGCACAACAAGGACATAACTTCCAATGTGTTGATTGGGTAATTAATTTTGACCTTCCTTGGATACCTGATGAACTAGAACAAAGAATAGGAAGATTCGACCGGATTGGTCACTCCAAAGATATTGATTTTACTGTGCTAGTTGGTGCTGATCTAGAAGATAGCCTTCATGCAGCTTGGTATCAACTTTTGAAAGATGGATTTTTAATTTTTACCCAGTCAATATCTAGTTACGATTTTATTCAGCAATTATCTATATTAGAGCAAACTTTATTTCAATCAGGAGCTAATGGTTTATTAACACAAGTTGATTTCATCAAAAAAGAAATTGCTCAAGCACAATTAAAAATCAATGCCGAAAACGATTTCAATGAAATTAGCTTCCAAGAAGATGCTAATACATATTTCACAGAATTAGTTAATTACGATAGCCATTATTTAGAAATCAAACGGTCTACCGAAGACTGGATGAATGATATTTTAAAATTTAAATCAATTTATCATCCCACTTTAGCAGATGTGAAGTATTATCAAGCCAGCAAATACACTTTAGTTTCTGTTAATGAATTGACAACTCACTTCGCTAATAGCAATATCAATCAATTTGGCACTTATAATCGCACTATAGCTAACATCAATCCTGGCGTTAAACTTTTTCGCATTGGTGAAAAATTAGTAGATACAATCTCTAGTTATGTTAAATGGGATGACCGTGGTCAAGCTTTTGCTCTCTGGCGACAAGATTTATCCTGGGATAGCAACCAAGGAATGGAATGGTTTGGTTTCCAGTGCAACTATTTAGTTGAATGCAATCTCGAAAAAATCCAGCAAATCTTTACAGATTATCAACTTAGTGATTTTCATTTCAATATTTTGAAACGTCAAGTTGATGCCTTGTTTCCACCATTCATTAGCACTATCTTTATTGATGCTCGTTCTGAAGAATTATCTGATGTTAAAGATGAATTACTCTTAAGCATTTTACAGCGTCCATATCAAAAAGGTAAAGATCCCCATCAAGGACAAGATTATAATCTTGCTAAAGAGCGTTTAGAGATTATTGACAATTTTATTGCTCCCCATAATTGGCATAATCTTTGCTATCAAGTGGCTGACACCTCTAAAATCTTACTTAGCCAACGTCAAGACTTTACTCAACTATGTCAACACTATGCTCAGGTAGCAGAACAGAAATTAACTCATAGAGTAGAGCAATTAAATCTACACCTGCATACACAAACTTGGAATAATGCTCTAGCAGAAGAAGTAAAAATAGAAAGACTTTTAAAATCCGCTATTGTTCAGAGTATTTATCAGCCTGAGCTTCAGCTTGATTCTATTGGTTTCATTGTTATATCTGGGCGGCCTGTTTCTGGGGATATTCAATAAGTGACATACTCCCACACCTCAGCAAGCTGCTTTGTGTGGGCTTCTCACCAAATCCAGCTATCGCTTCGGATACTCGATGAGCTTTAAGAACCGGATGCCCCTCGGCTCTATTTTTTATATTTTTTGCTGCATTATGGTCACGGTCAAGACTGCATCCACAATGGGGACAGTTATGCCATCTTTCATGTAATTTCTTAGGTACTTTCGCACCACAATTAGAACATTCTTGACTCGTCCCAGATGCTTTAACAGGTATTACCAACAAACCAGCATTTTCGGCTTTGTTTATCAGTATTGATAAAAAGCTGCCCCATCCAGCATCATATACAGACTTAGAAAATCTAGACTTTGAAAGTCCTTTGATGTTTAAATCTTCATGTGCAATTACATCATATTTTTTCAGTAAGTTGTTAGCAGTTTTAAAGTGAAAATCTCTGCGCTTGTCAGCAACTTTTTTATGTTGTTTACCTAATTGCTTAACTGCTTTTGTTCTACGATTACTACCCTTCTTTCGTCGTGAAACACGTTTTTGGATAACTCTCAGGCGTTTTTGAGCCTTACGGTAATGTTGAGGAATAGGCACTGTTTCACCATCAGCAGTTGTCAAAAATTCTTTTAATCCCATGTCAATACCAGTTATTGATTCTGGATTAATATCTGGTTTGATTTCTGGAACTGTAGAATCTTCTAGGCTAAGAGTTAAATAATAACCATCTACTTTTTTAGTGACAGAAGCAGTTTTAATTTTGAACCCGTCAGGTAATGGACGATGCAAAATAACTTTTATTTTACCTAGTTTTGGTAAATCAATTAAATTACCTTGCAAACATCCATCTTTCATTTGTGGATATGTGAAAGTGCGGTATCTATTGCGAGGTTTAAAACGTGGTCTACTACTTCTTTTCCCATTACTATCACCTTTGAGAAATCTATCAAAACTTATCTTAACTCGCTTAACCGCATCCTGCAAAACTTGTGAATAGATATCACCATAATGAGGATGAGTTTTCTTAAGCTCAGGTAATGTTTTCTTTTGCGAATAGTAGTCTGGATTGTCTCTTAACTTTGGAAGATGACAAACACTCTTGACAAGCATTAACTGGACAACGATTTTGCTCATACCAATTAAATCTATCAGCCAACAAGTAATTATATTGAGCGCACATCATAGACAGCCATCTGTCTATTTCTGTTGTTTGTTGTTTTGTTGGGCGTAGTCTGTATTGATATGCTGTCCTCATTTGTTTATTACATTGCGTTATGAATATGATAACATAAATATGTTCGCGTTATGTACACAAATGCCAAAAAAAGATTTACACGTTAGATTAAGCGACCGCAGGTTAAACAAAGTCAGGCAGTATGCTGCAAATAAAGATAAAACGGTAACTCAGGTTATTGAAGAATTAATTGATACATTACCTGACCCGAAATAAAATATTTTGCTCGTTTCCTCCATGTTCTCCTTCCTCTCTACGAGACGCTACGCGAACGCTGTCGCATTGGTCGGAGAACTGTCGTCAACTCACTCGCAATTCATCTCAACACCTCCCTCCGGGTAGGTGTGAGGCTTCTTGCTGTTCTAGCTAATTGACGGTTGTACCAATATTGGCAAATCCGCAGCCAATGATTTAACTCTAGCTTCTGGTCAGTGGTTGGAATTACTTTGTACTGGTAGGTGTATTTCATACTATCATTGTATCGCAATCTGCAATACATTATAATCATGACCAGCAAAGAATCTGTGAACATTCGACTCCCAAAACAAGAGAAGGAAATATTAGACCGATATTGCAAAACAGTTGGCAGATCCCAGACGGATGTGATTCGAGAGTTCATTCGTTCATTGCCTGAGAGATAGTTCGTTTTGTCGTTGCTGCTCTCTCTTGCCTTATTGCATTCGGCATCACTCAAACAGCACTCCTCAACTCACGCGCATTCCTCTCACACCAAATCAGAGATTATGCTCTGAGGCTCCTGCTGCTCTAGCTGAACCGTATTGAGTTATCACTACAAGTTTGTAGAGCAATTTCTCCTTTTGACTACGCCAAATTTGAGAGTGAGTATCAACTAGGTACAAATTCAATCCTCTACACCTAAAATTTCTGACCAAATCTTTTGCTACTGACTAATCTCTCATAAGCATCCAGATGAACTACCCAGACCTACTTCGTTGAGGTCTGGGTTTCTGAAACCAGACCAGTAGATTTAGGTTTTTGACGCTTCATTTGTCCTAGTTGCTTCATGCTTCCCGCTTGTTTACGGGTGCGTGAAGTAGAGCCAGTGACATCAGCGTCTACGAAGCTAGTTCCTAGCTCCGTCAGATTAACGCCACTTGCTCCACTTGGGGAGACCCCAAGACCGCAGTGGCTCCCTTTAGCCCAGTAAAGCATTACTTCAGCAGCAGCAATATCACGGTCTTGCACATATCCACAAACGCCACAATCGTGAACTCTAATATCAAGCGTCTTTTTGTGCTGATGACCACATTTTGGGCAAGTTTGACTAGGCTTTACTTTCTTGGTAGGAACTTCCACAAACACACCACCAATTTGCTCTACTTTGTATTTGATGGTACTGCGTAGCATTCCAAAACCTACATCTAGTATTGACTTATTCAAACCTGCTTTTTGCTTTTTGCGTTTACCTTTTTTAGCCTTACTAGTCATGTTTTTGACTTCTAGCTTTTCAGTTGCAACGAAGCTATTACTGCTTACTATTTCTGATGCAACTTGATGTACCCAATTTTGACGCTGATTAGCAACTTTACGAGTTAGCTTACTAACCTTAGATTGGGCTTTTTTCCATCTTCTAGAAGCTTTGATTTTTTTATTTTTATTTGGCGCTTGCTTCCGTCTTTTAGTTTTGGAAGCTTTTTTAATTAGTTGTTCAGAATTCCTCAAGAATTTAGGAGCATCAATTTGTTGATGATTTTCACCATCGGTAATTGATAATGCTGAATTACAACCTAAATCTATCCCAATTGCGCCAACTGGTAGGATTTCAGGTTTAAGAGTTTGGTCTAAGACATCAACCGTAATAGAGGCGTACCATTTACCGTTACGAAAAACGATTGTGCAAGTAGTAGGAGTTCCCCAATACTTAGCCTGTCCTCGCATCTGAACACGCCCAATTTTAAACAAATTCAAATAACCATTTTCACCATCAGACTCTACAGAATAGCCTGATTTAGCTGGATAAGTCCAACCTGAATAATGACGAATTGATTTGAATCGTGGACGCTTACCTAAACCTTTGAACCAACGCTCAAAGGCATAATCAACACGTTTCAAAGTAGCTTGTAGAGATTGAGAATTTATTTCTTTGTACTCTATCCAAACATCTTTGAATGCTGGTAAACAATTCTGTTGCTCGAAATAGCTAACAGAATGATTGAATTTTTGATATTGAGTAAATCTGTTATAAACAGCAGCGTTGTACAAGTCTTTGTGTAACTTTCGGTGATACCTCAAAGACTGTTCTATTTGTTTGTTTGGGTATAACCGAAAAGTCATTCGCCTTGTAGCCACTGATTTATTTGCCTCCTTTTTTGATTTGTTCTATGATATTAGAGTTGATGTATAGGCTTGTCAAGTGGTTCCCAGAAAGGGTTCTCATTCAGTTTTCTCTATTCACCTACATCTTGTGTTTGTGGCCAAGTACAGACGCAAAACAATAACCGCGCCAATTTTGGAACGGTTGCATGAAATATTTGCTAATGTCTGTATCAAAACCAAATGCAGACTAATCGAGTTTTCTGGTGAAATAGACCATGTTCATTTACTAATTGACTTTCATCCTGATAACAATCTATCTGCTCTTGTGGGTAGTCTAAAATCAGCGTCTAGTAGAGTTATCCAAAAAGAATTTTCAGAACATTTATCTACTTTTTATAGAAAACCTGTATTTTGGTCTAGTTCATATTATGTTGCTTCTACTGGTGGCGCACCAATCGAGAGAATCAAGCAATATATACAATCTCAAGAAACACCAGAAGATTGATTGATTACTCCTCATACATACCATTCCCTTATCAACCTTGTGGTTGATTTTGGCCAGGTATGCAATCGTCGTAACCCGCTATTCATCCCTACCTTCAGCGAAGCAAGGTAGGGACTTTCGCGTTATGTTAAAACGCTTCGCTAGTTGCCATTGAAAACTCTCGACATTCAGGAGAAAACCAATGGAAACTCTACAATCCACACTAACCTACGCTATCGAAATCGTTGTTATGAGCTTCGTCACCGTTATTGTGATAGACACAGTTAACAGCGTTCTCGCTCAAGCACATAAA
>NZ_JACJRY010000086.1:0-13928 GCF_014697485.1 Anabaena sp. FACHB-83
GTCCTAAGTTATACATGATGTCTTACTCTATCATGTATATACATGGCTGATTGGCTGATTTTTCAAGATTTTTTTCTTATCCCGGTTTTCTGTTCCGTTGCTACTCACGCCCCATAGAGTAAGAGTTTTCAGTCTATCTTGCCCCTGGTGACAGCTTCGCTATATCTAGGCCAAGTTATTGATTGGCTCAAAAGCTTGAAATTACGTTAACTTTTGGTCACGTTATGGTTCAAAATTTGGTCACGCAGGGGGTAAAATCACAACTGCGGCATCCAGTAAGCAGAAAAATCGCTAAAAAACCGATAATTTACTCTTTAACCTTAGAAATTGAGATATTCTTTTGCCATCTGGAGACGATAGAAAATGCGTTCGTAAGAACGGGTCAACACTCCAGCAGCATTAGTTGATGTGGTATCGCTTGTCAAATAGTCAGAGGCCCTTTCTTGCCAATAGTGCATTCTCGCTTTTGCTACAGAGAGCATTTGTTCAATAGTGGCAAGTTTACCTAATCCCAACCTTTCGCCGCAAGAAGTGCCACCTTCTCCTGTAACTTCTAACATTTGCGTTATCTCATTTTCATCAAAGTCTAATTTTTTATCATAATAATTACGCAGAACTCGCAACTCACTAAAACCATGCTCTTGGGCTTCTAATTCTTCAAATAAACCAGCAATACTTTTGACTATTTGTTGTTGTCTAACTGGGAGATTTTGCTGGTATCGAAAACTAGCCACTTTGATTTCCTGCAAGACTTTACCGAGTTTGATTAAGTAGGATCTATGACCAAAATGGGAGAGTATAAGGTCACGCAATTGGGGAACACCACTGTGTTTGAGTAGTTTATCAGTGAGTTGTGCTTGATTGTTGACACCAGAACGAATTAGAGTATAGGCAAGCCAAATGCCGTATTGTCCTAGACGGTTATATAATTGTTGACGTTGTTGAATTGGTGGGATAGATACCTCGTTTGAATATTCGCGATCGCAAAAGCGTCCGACATCTTTGATCAGCTTATACATTCGCTCTTCTGGAAGCGATTGAGCCAGCCGAGTCAGAATTTGCCACTCATCCTTGGTAAGGGTTTGCGCCCCAAAAGCTAAAAGCCCACAGGTAGGATAAATCGTATAAAGTATGTTTCGTATTTGCGGGTGAGATGATAACCGTTGACAGATCCGATTTCCCGCCTCCATAGGTTCAGAAGCATTGGGATCAGACCAGTAACTATCGACTTTGGTAAGTACACCAATGGCATTAATAGGTGTCGCCTGACCGACCGCTGATCCTTGGAACATCTCTACGGTTTGCTTATCTTCGGTAGCTAGACTATGACTAAATAAGTACAGCACCGCATCAGCACCTTGAGCTTCTGACTGGGTAATCTCAGTGAGTTCTTGACCGTGTAATTGCAAGAACTGATGAGTATTTTTGGAGTCATCCTCATAATAGGATGACAAGCCAGGAGTATCAATCAAGCTGAAACTTTCCAAGATTTTGTTTGGGTAGATAACCTCTATATACTTAACGCTCAAAAGATAATTGCGATGAGAGTCGGCTCGGAGAGTTAAAGTTGCTAGTTCTGCAAATGATTTGGGTTCGGGTGAGCGACCATTCTTAAAGTGTACTAGCAGAGATGGGCGATCGCCATACCGTAAAAAGTTGACGTTAAAAGTAGCTTCCACATTACCTGTTGCGACTACTGCCTCACCCAATAAGGCATTCATCATTGTAGATTTACCCGCCTTAATCAGACCAACTATCGCCACCCGCATTGGTTGATCTAATTGCTGCTGACATCGTTGCAACAAGCGGTGAAAATGCTCTAATCCTGGTTGATCAATAGTTTCAGAAAGGGCAGATTTAAACAATTCATCTACCCTTGATTGCAGAGTTCCCTCAATCATCTGCCCAACTTCCGTTTTCTGTGCCTACCGTAGTTACTGGTCGTACTACCTCAGTTTTTTCTTTAGTATCTGACACTGCACCCATCGTGATTGTAGCTTGAGCTAATTGCTGAATATTCTTTTGCAATTGATTGATTTGGGGTAATATAACTTGCAGTTCCTGAGTACGTTGTTGAACCTGGGTTTGAGAACGTTGACGAGCTTCTTGTAGTGCGCGGAGAGTGCGATCGCAATTATTTTTTTCTCGCTTAATCTGCTTTCGTAATTCTTCCCGCATCGACTGTTCTAAATCCGTGATAGCATCATCCAGCACTTTTCTACAGAGCATTTGGCTCTGTTTCAGATAAGGAAAGATAAATTTAGAAACCTCGTGTTTGTCTTTATCTTTAATTTGCGATACAGACTGATCAAATCCTAATTTTGCCCCTGCTAATCCTGCTAAAGAAACTCCAAGAGCTTGACCTATAGTCGCTCCAGGGCCAGCTCCAATACCGCCAAATAAAGCCCCAATAGCAGCACCGGCAATTCCTCCAACCCAATAACCAATGGTTGCTCCAGGAGTCGCTGTAAACCCAATATTGCGAAATATAACTACAGATTTTTCAAACAATCCAGTTCGTTTGGTTTTCCCCTTTTGGAAAGTAATATCTGTTTTGTCCCATTCTAAATCATCTATCTCTAATGGGTTAAGATTGAGTCTACTAGCAGACTCGATGTTTGTATATAGTTCTGCGGTTTGTTGACTCAGAAATTTTCCTAAATTAGACATTAATCCATTAATATCTCCCTCAAGCAAACTTGCAATTGTTGTGGGATTCTTTAAAAGTTTATTATTGTCTAGATATTCATTAGCTTTATTGTGTACTTTATCAAAGCCGACATCAAACTGATGAATCATTTGTTTGCGGATATCTTGCAGTCCATAATTCAGTTGAGTCAACCAATCAGCGTTATTTTCTTGTAGTGCTGCTAGTCGTTCTTTTGTCGCTTGAAGTTGGCGTTCAGATTCTTCTAATTCCTGCTTGCTTTGCTGTTGATATGTTTCCCACTCAACTTGAATTGGTGTTTTAATCTCATTTACTGCTCGTCCCAATTCAGTTAATGCCCTTAACAGTAAAATTTTCCCGCGTTCTTGACTGATTAAACCCCACAGTTCATTTTCTAATTCCTGAAAGTTACTATCTTCTAAATCTTCTGCTTCTTGAAATTTCAGGTAATCCAATTTCAGGCGACTGGAAACAGGAATAATCGAAATTTCACTGTCGGGAAGTTTGAGTACTTGAGCCAGTTTTTCTCGATTGCTAGCGATAATATTTTCGTAGTTTGCTACTGAATCTATCTTTGTGACTACAAAAATTAAATTTTGACAATAAGGAACAATTCTTTCAGTTATAAACTCTAATTCTTTAGCAGATAAAGGTGCTAGTGCATCACTAACAAAAATAATAGCATCTGCATTAGGAATAAAAGCATAGGTAACAGCCGTATGTTCTACATTGAGACTCCCGACACCAGGAGTATCCACCAACACCAAACCTTCTTTTAGTTGGGAATTAGGAGATTGCAAAACCAACATTTTAGCTTGGCGGGTATTGCCTTTATTATGTTGTTCCGTTACATAATTAGGAATTTCTGCCCGTTGAATTTCCTGATATTTTTCTTTTCCTGATTCGCCTAAAACTACAGTGATTTTCTCTGTTTCACCATAGGTAATGCTGGAAACTAGATTAGTTGTAATATCAACATCTACTGGAAACAATTCTGGTTCATTTAACAAGGCATTCATTAGGCTAGATTTCCCTTGTTTAAATTCACCACAAACAACTACAAATAGTTTTTCCTCAATCAGACGCTTTTCTACTTCTTCGATGCTTTGCTTAATCTCGATATTTTTTTGGGCTTCAGCTAAGGTTTTAGTTGGTTTAAAAAGCTGTAAAACCTTCTGTTTTTGTTGTTGATAGTTAGCCATAAAGTATCATGTATTTTGTTAATAATTAAGGGCTTGCTAGGAAGCGATCGCAGAATTTTGCACCTAAAACGCGGTAATATGGCTCTAGTGAAGGCTCTAGTAATGTACGCAACAATACACTAAATCGGTTTATCCACTCAGATGAGAAGCTAGTATCAGACTCTAACATTTCAAACATCTCATCATACATAGCCAGCAATTCGCGGCGTTTCTCTTTGTATTCGCCTAATGTCATTGGTGCCACAGATAGATGAGGGAAAATACCTATTTCACCTTGCCATTGTAGTTCTGGAGCCGGATTGCGAAAGCGCAAGTTAACATATTCCACAGGTACTTGGTTAGCCCAATTCACAGTAATTGTGGCGAAAGGAGGAAAGATTTTAGTTTGGCCTTTTTGGGCTGTAGGAGCAAAGCCAAAACAGGGTAATATTGCATAAACTTTTCCTTCTTTCCGTAGGGGAATCGGTAGACCGATACCTGCTTCTAAAGGTATGAGTTGACGAAATACAGGAGTTTGGCGGATAGATTGCAATAATTCTTCAGTTTTACCGAGAGTTTCTCTTGGTTTTTGAGGTAGTGGTGTTGTCATAAATTACCTTTAATGCGTCGATTTTCTCGAACAAATGCCAATTTTTTATGCAGTCACAACATTACCAGTAGTGGAAATCATGTAGGAATTACTATCAGCCCAAGCATCTATAAATTTATCTGCTGGTACTCTCAGTCCTTGACCATTAGGTGTGCCTGGGTCGTTGAGAATTACCGTAGGATTATTTGGATCGCTGTTGTCAATACCGATAACTTGCACAGCATGATTGACACCTTGACCTGGCATTCCAGCCAATTCCGATAAATAATCATCCTCATCAACCTCTTGATACCAGATTTCATCAGCGTCTATTGCTACTATGACTTTCTCACCTTCTTGCAGTTTGTCGCTTAAATCTGCTAGCGTGCATCCATCTTTTTTGTCTACATCTACACCATTGGCTTCTAGTAAGCTGCCCATATGCTCTAGAGGAGTACCACCACCAGGAGTGTACCAACCGTTTTCAATAGCTTGTTGACGCAGTTGATCTTCTGAGAAATCTTCTCCTGTAACTGCGTCTAAGATAAATTCCTGGGAAGCGATCGCGCAAGTATCATCATAAGTTTGTTGATGCCAATGTTGCATATCATCTTCTGGAACACCGCACATTTCGGCATTTATATCACTTGGGAATTCGCAAAAATCATCTGATTGACTATCCCCATTGATATCTTCAACTGGCAATATTTCATCAGGTATATCATCACCATCAAAATCAGATGGAATTACCCAAGTGTCTGCTTGTCCGTCACCATCAGTATCAATACCCTGAATATCAAAGTCAACCAAATTTGCATCAAATTGCTGGTAAGAATCGGTATCAGCATTCAAATCAGACATATTTGAATCTAGAAACAAATCTCTAGAATGCATCAATTTTACTCCAAATATAACTACTGTGAATCACGTTTTAATGGATGTAACCAGCATTTTTTTTGATACAATATTGGTTTTTAGGTTACTATTTAAACCAATCATTATCTGTATTTGAAGATTCAGTAGACTGCTGGTCTGTTGGTGTTTTATTATCTTTTGAATCTGGTTTTTCAACCAATCCAAAACTGGTATCAGTTAGTGGTTCTGGTTGTTTAGATGAGCGCGATCGCTTTGGATATCGATTGATATCTCCATTGAAATTTTTTATTTCTTCATCTCTGTCTTGGTAATATTCTCTATCTTCAGGATTTGATGAGTTAGCTAAAGGACTTTCTAAATAATTTGAGTTAGAAGTCAATTCTTGTCCTAACTCCTTTATTTCTGCTGCAACAAAATCCAATGGATTATTGAAAAATTCGGCAATTTTATTTCTATTACATGGTTTATCTGTTTCAGATTCTTCTCCCCAATCTGTACCTGTATAATCTGACCAATCATCGTCTTGATTACTCTGATTCCGGTAATCTTCAGATTGATAATGCCTTTTCTCTGATTCCAGATGAGATGCGCTAACTCTTGGCTGATTCTGCTTTTCTCTTGTGCCAACCTCTATCACATCTGACGCAGTCGCATTTAAAAAAGTCCCATCTATAGCATCTTTTTCCCGCGCTATCCCAAGACATAAAGATATGGGGTAACGACATCGAGAAGCTTCAAACCACAAATCCTTAGCATGAGAATTGGGATATAAATTTATCCGTTTATCAGAATGATTTAATGCAAAGTAGTTTACCTCTCTAACAGCTATATCTGTAGCTTTAAAGTCTACTTCGTACTGAGATTCATCAGGTATCTTACTAGCGGACTCGAAGGATTTTACGTGCCATTTGTCAGCTACATATTTGTAAAGCTGCGTAAAAAGCTCAAGATTCATAGCGGGAATTTCCACATCAGAATCTTTCGTTAATTCAGTTACATAACCGAAAAAACCATAAACTGGTCGATTTCCGTTATCTAACATCATCTCTGATATATTCTCATCACCAGAAGTAGCCATAATTTCTGTGAGCATACAAGTTACACCAATAACACAGTAATGCTCATTTTTAAATAATGACCAACGTGGCTGTTCTCGCAACTTTTCGGGTAAGCGTGTAGTGCCTAAAATATATTTCTCTGCCCATTGCTTATCCTCATTATTGAAGCCTGTTGGCATCACAATCAAGCGAAAATCTACTTCGTAAGTGCGACTATAAACTATGGCAGCCCATTTAGACTGAGACATCAGCTTTTACCTCCTTATTTCCGAGAAAAAGAGGAACTTTTTGTAATTCTTCCGTCAGACGTTCCATTTTGGACTGAATGATTTGAAATTCTCCCTCTACTTCTTTTAATTTTGCTTCTTTGTTTTTCATTTGCTCACTATTAAGCCAATTGACAAACCAATTACGCGCCTTATCTACCTCCAATTCTCCACGAATTTTATCCTGGTAAGCTTTTGTATTTAATGCGTTTTCTCGCAACTTGGCATAAACTGCAAATGCTACAGGAAGATGTACATTAATTGGGTTAATTTCTCCACTACTGGGATTGTCTGCCAAATCTTTGCCTAGGCTGACTGGACATATCATTGTTAACCAACCAGACTCAGGCTGAAAAAGTGGTTCAAATAACTGCTTAACATCTCTGACAACAGCATCTTTACCCCGCTTCATACACTGGTCATATTTAGTAACAACAATTGCTATAGGAAAAGGCTTGGCATTTGTAGGATTTAACTGCTTTTGAATATCTGTGATAATATTAGTCATCGGCTGAATTTTTAATTGTGTAGCAATTTTTTGTCTAGCTCCATAATCAACATTACCAGCCGCATCAACAATTTCTTTTGTAAGAAATTCTCCAGATATACACAAAAACAAACAAGCAGATTCTTTCACATATTTTAATAAATCTTGCACATCTGCTTGAGATGTTTTATCGCGTAAAGCACCACCTCGATAGTCAATCCAATCAAAACTCATAATTGGTTTGGCTGCATAGTTGAAATCAAAGGAATATGTATAAATATTGGCATCATTTCCTCTCGGCCAACGTTCTTCTCCCTCACTACAAACTAATGCATCCCACTTGTCAGTTAATTCTAAGTCTACATCTAAATCTGTAGCACTGACTGTAAACCCATGCAACCCAACACTCATAAATGAGTACATTCCAAGCATATAGCAGGTTTTACCAGATTTGGTGTATCCGAGCATTGTGATTTTCATAATTTCCTCCTTTAATAACTACAAATAATTATTGAATGAACACGAACTTGCTTTAAGAAAACAAATCAAATGGATCGCGATATTTTCTGTTAATTGCTCCTGAAAACTGATGATAAAACTTAAGTGTCCCACAGGCTTGTGCGTAATCCAGTAGAGTTTTACCGTTTTGCATCCAAGGAATATTTTCTAGATAACTAGCTAGAGCTAAAACAGGGTCTTTAATAAACTCTAATTTTTGGGAATGTTCAAGATAAGCCGCAAACTCTTGTTGAGCTAATTCTTCATCTGTGGGATTACCATTCCATTTGTCTCCTACCCATCTAAAAAATCCTTCTATACCTTGACTTTTTTGTTGCCATTGTATAGCCCGATCATAAGATTTCTGCGCTAAATCTTGTGCCACATAAGCTTGTACATAAACTGCTGCATAAAGTGTAAAAAGTAGTGGTAGTGGTACATTCATAAAATGTTTACCACAGGCAATGGGGATAAATGCACCGATAACCCAATCACTAGCATTTATCACACCTATGAGTCCTTCAAAAGGACTAATCAGTTTTTCTGAAAATTGGCTAATTTTATCCGTCTTACTGAGAATAATTGCCAAAGATATGGGTTTTTCTACATCTCGCAAAGCTTGAGTAACTAAAGTGGTCATTCTCCGAATTTCATTGGCTCTGATATCTCCTCTCATCAAAGCATCACAATCACAAAACATCATAATGCCATCAGCTTCCCGGAGGTCTTTAATCAAAAGACTTGCTTGTTCGCTAGTTTGCTTTTCTTTAATTGCTCCACCACGATAATCTGCCCAACGGAAAGCAAAAATGTCTTTACCTTGATGCTGTAAAAAAAAGTCATATTCCCCTCTTTGATCTGTTGCTGAGGGATAATTATCATGTGCGATCGCCTGGGCTAACTCATACAATCTTGCATGATCATTTGTATTGATAGCTTTCAAAGAAAAACCTTCTACTTGCTGTTGCATAATCCCATAAAGAGATGCCATGTATGTTGTCTTACCAACATTAGTATTGCCAATCATGACAATTTTCATATTTTTTCCTTCAAGTGTTTTTTAAAGCACTACAAGATATCAGAACCAATTGGAATCATCATTTTGCGGTTTCTCTGAATCTGGTGGATTATTTTCCTCATTACGGGTTCTAAATCCGTAATCTATATCTTGTTGTTCACTATCTCTTTGTCGAGAACGAGAGCGGCGTGTCCTTCTTTGACTTCCTGAACTAGTCACACCACCAATAAAATCACGGGTTTGTTTAGCCATTGCTCCGCCAATTCCTTTATTGCTGACACAACCGCCTGCTACCCATCCAATACCAGCACCAACAACAAAACCTACAACGCTACCACCGAATAATAAACCTGGTATTTGAGCGATTCTTAGCCCAGCCAACCCACCTAATACAGCACCTAATATTTCTACTGGCTCAAATGGAAGTTCTTTCTCTTCTACATCAGAATATTCATTATCCTTATATTCGTCAGAGGGGATTGATTCTGCTCTAGGTGGAGTACTTGGGGGTAATGCAATTACTTCTCGTGCAACAGATGATTCTATTTTTCTAGAAATATCATCTTTCTGTCTGATACCAAAAGCTGTAGCATTCAAAAATGGACTTTCTACAGCATCTTTTTGTGTTGCCAAACCTAGACAAAGTGAGACAGATTTAGCATGAAAATCAGTAACTTGTTGAGCAGTCGCAACCCAGAGATTTTCTCGATTTTCATCTGGCCACAGGCGAACTGTTTGACTATCTATTTGGTTTAAAGCAAAGTACTCTCTGTCAAAATCTGTGCGTGGTTGAGCAGCTAGATAATCTATTTCTTCATATTGAGATAATAAGGGAACTTTGCTCTCTTGTTGATAGGATTTCACAGACCATCGCTGCTGCACATATTCATAGAGAGGAGCGAAAATTTCCAGGTCTTTATCTGAATACTTAGGAATTGGGGGTAAACCATGTTCTCCATCTAATTCAGCTACATAACCGGCAAAAACATAAATTGGCCGATTACCAGAGTCTTTGGTTATATCTTCCACAATTGCATTACGAGAATTTTGGATGAGTTCTCTAGCCATGCAAGTTACACCAATGATGCAGTAATGCTCATTTTTGAATAATGACCAACGTGGCTGTTCTGATAATTTTTCCGGTGAACGGGTCGTTCCCAAAATATGCTTCAATGCCCATTGTTTATCTTGTTCAGTGAAAATTTCAGGCATTGCAATTAAGCGGAAATCTACTTCATAGGTGCGACTGTAGACTAATGCTGACCACTTAGACATAGATTTTGACTCCTCTGTAAGAGAATAATTTAAGACAGTTAGTAAGATATTTGGTAGCAATCATTCTACTAAAACCAATCATCCACATTGGCGTTATCGTTATGTTGAAAAACCGCTTCTTCACCAAAAGCATCAAAAGGATCTCCAGTAGAGGGTATTTTTACATTATGTTTTATTTTTGTTTGTTTTTTTTGCTCTTCTGGAATTGGCTTTGGCTTTGTATTTAACTCAGTTCCATAAATAGCTGCTCCCTGACAAACACATAATTCTGGTTCATCTATTAATAATGGTGGATGTCCTAACTTCTTCTCTATGGCATCTTGCACATAAACAATGCGACAGCTACCGCCTACTAATAAAACTTGATTGATATCTTGCCAATCTATCCCAGCATTTTTTATTAACTGGTCACAAACTGCTATAGTTTGGTCAATAGATGGAGCAATCATCTGATTAAAATCTGCGCGAGTCAGTTGATAATCTTCTCCTCCTATAGGAATGTAAATTCTTGCTTCTTGCGCCTCGCTCAACTGATGCTTGATATCAATACACAACTTAGATATAGTAGCCCTTCCTTGCGATGCATCTTTATTATTCAATTGTTGACGTAAAGCTTCACTACAACGGTTTTTGATATCTTGGTAAATCAGCCGATCAAAGTCCGTCCCACCACAATTTTCTAGTCCCTTTGGAGTGGAAAGGATTTGGTAACTCGCTGCTTCTTGTTTAATTAGGGTGGCATCAAAAGTTCCACCACCAAGGTCATAAACAAGTATCTTCTCTCCATCCTGCAATTTGTTTTTATTATGATGGGTGTAGTAAATAGCCGCCGCTACTGGTTCTTCCAAAAGCTTCACAGACCTAAATCCTGCTGCTTCTGCTGCTTTCTGCATTAAGTTGCATTTGTACTGTTGATATGTAGCAGGAACAGTAATGACAGCATTTTCAATTGATCTTTGTCCTAGTGCTGTCACAATTTTCTCAGCTTCGATTTTGAGCTTTCGCAGCACATCAGCTACCAAATTCTGAGGTAACAAAGAACGCTCACCTATCAGGTATGGTTCATTTATTCCCAGATCACGTTTAAATTCCCGTCGATACCGACGGATATCTAGCATACGATTGTTTTCGGCCGCCTGACCTACAAGTACCTCTCCTCCTTCAGTTAAATAGACACTAGAGGGAAAAGAGTAGCCATGTTTCAAGGGTTCTTTTATCAATCTCGTTGTGCCATTTAGCACTAGTGCAGCACTGGTGTTACAAGTACCAAAATCGATGCCTAAAAGCATATAGAGAACTCCAAGAAATAAATTATCCCGCTTGAAGTTACTGACTGATGACCGTTGACCATTGACTGTGAACAGTGGGATATTTTTTTATTTAGAAGTCCCATAATTTTTTGAGGATGGACTAAGGAATTTTATTTCCCTCAAAATAAAATTTGAGGTTATGGTAAATAATGCTTTATAGGCGAATCAAGCTATGTAAAAAATAGCTACTTTACAAGCTAGTAGAGAAAATTCATCTCCTTAATAGGTAAGTTTTTATAATACTCTATACTGAAAACAATTTTAATTTTTATAACATTCATTTTATTAAGCATACTTAAAAAGACAAATCATTTAACATTGTGGGCTTTTTTGTCTACACAAATGCAATTTATCTTTTCCAACAAGCTTTATATTTCTTTACATACGGGGTATCCGTATCTCGGTGGCTACCCCCGTACAGAAATATTCAAAAATCCAAAGCAGAGATAGCGTTCTGCTTCTGCTTCTCAGTCACCCCCAAATAACGCTCCAAAGCTGCCAGCGTGCGATGCCCTGATATCTCCTGAATGTGGCGCAAGGGGATACCAGCATCGCTCATCCTGGTTAACGCAGTCCTCCTAAAACTGTTATGGTGTCGGGTTAGACAAATTTACAGGTTCTGCCTCTTTCCATACAGCCTCAAACTGCTCTACAAAGAAACCATACCAGTAATTATCATCTTTCCTGGTTAACTCAAATGTTGCACGTGCTTCATTAGGAATACGAAAATTTAATAATCTTGCAATCATACGACCACTTATAAGGTGATGATCAAAGCAAACAATAGTGCAACAAGGCAAATAGTTTACGCATCTCACTTCTAGACTTCCAGAATAATTTTTTTTAGAAAGCGTTAGCAACCTAGATATATTTGTCTCCAAAGTAGAATTTAATTCATCTACATTTGAATCTCTGCTACGAAATGCCGCCATTTCAACAACTTGACTAGCAGGCTTCATAAGTAGGAATTTAATTTCTAGCCCATTCTCAAGACCATACTCGATATCATCTTTTAGCAGAGGGATAGTTCTTGTAAAGTTAAGACCCCAGAAAAAAGCTTTCCGGGAAGTGCGTATAGACTTTTTTAGCTCAGTTCTATCGTACTCTTGACCAAAAAACTTATCTGCAAGATGATCTAATTTTTCAATTCGAGATACAGCATCTTGTAGTTTTTTGTTCTCTTGACGACTTACTAGCAATCCAGTTGTTACTAATGCTAAAACTGCCAGAATTGCGGACATTACAATGTTTTGACTGGCGGAACCAGTGATTCCCAAAACTGCAATTATGATTGCAATTCCAATTGTGATATAAGCATCAATGTTTTGCCCTGAACGAATATCCTGCCAGACGTTTTGGAGAAGTTTCATTACTTGTTTTCAAAGTTTGATGTGAAAATTCACTTGCTAGAATGCTGAAGAACAATATAACAAGAGCCGCAAGAGAGGAATGACCTCTGAAGCACTCATTCACGTTTATGCCGTCTGATGAAATATACCTTTTAGCTATACCACATCTTTTAGCTATACCACATGAAAGTTAGCGTTATGCTTAGACACTACGCTCTAAAAGTAATATAGTAAACTACTATTTTTACTGTTATCTAAGTAATTGCCAACGTGATATCTAGTAGTATCCAGACAGCAGTTACACGTTTTTTGTGGTGCATAATTTAGAACCCAATCACCGAAACTGCCTTTCGCTTCTGCTCTGGCGTTACCTCCAGATAACGCTGCAACGTCCCCAAGTCGCTGTGACCAGATATTTCTTGAATAGTTCTCAAAGGTATTCCCGCGCTGGACATCTGCGTGAGGGCAGTTCGCCTAAACGAATGGGTGCTGACTCCTTCTACCCCAATCCGCTTGCAGGCATCGCGCAGAATCTTGTCTGCCATGAATCGGGTCAAGCGTTCAGTTACACCACGCTTGCCAGGAAACATCATTGAGCCTTTGGGTTGGTAAAGAGCCAGTAATGTTGCGAGTGTTGGTGGAATGTCTACAATCCGTGTTTTGTACTTACCTTTCGTGGTACATTTTCGGAAAGTGATGGTTCCTGATTTGATGTCAGTTTTTTTCAGGGCCAACGCTTCTGATACGCGACAACCAGTAAACAGGCAGATGCCAAACAGAGCGCGATCGCGTGGGGTCAGGAATCCCTCGGTGAATAATCGCCTTAGTTCGTCTTGGCTTAATATTTTGCCTTGTCCGTTGCCGTCTACCTTCATTTTTCGCGCCTTTTGGGGATTACACCAAATGCTGAAAACGTGTAATCAATCCCTCAAAGTATTGTATCTTCGTTGGGGACTCCAAGGCGACAACCAGCAATCAATTTAAACTTATCATTCCCAACCGCTACAACCCTTATTCTTTCGTTGAGTGATAAAACCTGCTTATGGTTGCAGCGCGATGACCACTTCCAGGTATGATCTGCACCAATAGGATTGGCTCATGTTGGGGCTGGTCTGAGTTGTCTATACTCGCTTCTGTACCCCTGGTTGATCCATCGTTGCTATCAAAACGGATATCATTTTTCTCTGCACCAGCGTCTAGATATGGTGTAGACGGTGCTTGCAACTGTAAATAAAGGTGAAACGGGGTGTAAATTGTGAGTTTTGACAATGTTTGTAAGGTTTTAGCTGAAAAATACCCAAGAGAATTTGCTAGTTGGTTACTGCCTGAAGCACCCACACAGGTTAAGGTACT
>NZ_JACJRY010000087.1:0-13498 GCF_014697485.1 Anabaena sp. FACHB-83
ATAGTGACGCATTTTCAACCTTTCACCTATGTATATACATGGCTGCGGTTTTTTCTAGTTTTTCAACTCAATTTTCTTATCCCGGTTTTCTGTTCCGTTGCTACTCACGCCCCAAATCTTATTGATGTTTTCGCAACAGTCTAAACAAGTATTATCTAGTACACAGTAGCGTCTGCCAATCTTGCAAAGTGTGAGGAACGAGTTTTAGCCCGTGGTATATCTTCTAACCATGCGAAAACTCGACTTAGATTAATAGCAGCAGCCGTCAGAATATGCTGTAGATGAGTTTTAGCTAACCCAATATAACGGCAATCGCGCAATTCAAATGCTCGGATGCCCTGAGAGATAGTACCTTCAATGCCTGAGCGTAGTGCATACTGTTTTTGGAATTCCTCAGTTTCTTGTCGAACTCTTGCTTTTTGAAGAGCTTCATAATCAGATTGCACCTGTATGCTTAACCCGCGCGGGTTGGTTTTTGCACGAGTACATTGGCTGCGAACTGGACAAGCCAAACAATCACGCTGCCGAAACTCAACGTAAATTAGGGGTTTATCATAAAAATTTTTATTTTTCTTCCAAAGGTAACTACGCTTACCTTGAGGACAATAGACTGCTTTTTCGTCCCAATCTATTTTAAAGTGAGATAAATCAAATCCTAGTCCAGCCTTTGCTTGCCATCCGACATTGAGGGCTACTGGCCCCAGTAGGTCAATGTTATAGTCGCGCTCGGAGCTAGAAAGTAATTGTGCTGATGTGTATGCTTGATCAACCAAGTGCTGTTGAGGCAGGAGGTTTTTTTCGCCCAGAGCTTGGTGAATTGACGGAACAACTGTTACGTCTTGGGTTGTGGCAGCAGTCGTTTCTACATGAGTGATCATGTGAGGTGAGTCTTCATCACAACTTTCTGTCAGATGCACTTTGTACCCTGTCCAGTTAGTAGTGCGTTTGGTGCTGTTACGGGCATCTAAATCATAGGGAGAGCGAATTCGTACTGCTCCCGGTGGCCCATCTTTTTCGTTGCGTAACTGGATCTTGTCTGTTGGTGCATAGTATTGCTGTAACCAAACCTGACGCAAGACTTCTACTGCTGGCAGTTGTCGCAATTCAATGGGGGCAGTTTGGGAATAGATGTTATCGAGTAAATAAAAGCCATCAGCCCCTATTGTCTGGGCTAAAACTTCTCGCTCTGAAGCTGTTCTAGGCAATCGGGTATCTTCAAAGCGTCTGCTATAGCGGTCATACCACTCAGCGGGAGCTAATGACTTTAGCCAAATGGGTGCAACTTCAGCCACAGCATTCAAGGCATAGCGCAGGGTTTCCCCCAAATGTTCCAGTCTTGTTAGTTCCCTGACTACAGCTAATATATGAGTTGAGTCAGTGCGCTGTTTCCCTTTTGCTGACAAAAGTTTGAGTTCCTGAAATCTCAACAACATTTTGTCTAGTATTTGCTGCTCAACACCACCGGCGATTAATCTGTCGCGGAATTCGCTTAAAACACTAAAATCAAAACCTGGATCTGTTAACTCTAAGGACAAAGCGTATTTCCAGTCAATTCGCCCTTGGACTGCTTGCGCTGCTTGTCTATCAGATAAGTTCTCTAAATATTGCATCACCAGTATCATCGCCAATCGCCAAGGTGCTTGTGCTGGCTGACCCCGTTGTGGATACAGTGATGCGAAATCTTCATCCTGATAAAACACCCCAAGTTCATCACGCAATCGCATATAAAGATTACCTTTTGGAAATGCGGCTTTGGCTACACGTACCGTTTCATCAGGAATAGGAGCAATTTCTTCGGGATGTAAACACATATACTTCCCTCCAAAGGTATTTCTTCTAGTTTATTGATAATTGAAGCAACCAACTAAATTTTAGTCTATCCGTGTAATACACGGAAAATCTGCCATTTTTTTTGTTAAGCAATATTTCGCCAACGGTATCCGTATCTCGGCGGCCACCCTAATTCTCTTTGGTAGGCGAAAAGCAATTATGGGGTGAAAAGTAGCAGTGCATTCATGCAGAAATTCTAGTTAGATGTCAAAAATGCTATAGCGTATATATAGCAATAGTTTCCAGCTATCTTGCCCCTCATAACAGCTTCGCTATATCCACCCCCACTAGGGATGTTACCTGTAATATTAAGTTTTGGATAGTTTCTTTGCAACCACTTCAGGAATTCTAGTGACTGAACTATATCCGTTGAAGTGCCACCCAAGGCTTTCATAAGACGCTGGGCAAGTTCATGATTAGAGGCTATAGTCGAATCATAAGAATCAAATTTACCATCAATTAGCATTTTGAGAGATTTTGCTAGGCGATATGCCTCTTCATTTCTTGAACGTATGTAAAAGTCAATAGGTTCAGTATGTCTTTCTGATGATTGAAAAGAAGACCGACGTGAGCGCCCGAAAAGTGATTGTTGCCACTTTTCATTTAGAAAAATGAGTGCTAATTCTGAAAGTTGCTCTTGATTAAACTCCTCAGTTATAGAATACTGTCGTTGAGAATTAAGCCACTCCAAAAACTCAATAATTTGATATGAAGGTACAGGATTCACGAGATTTTCCTTGCATAACTGTCAATGATTTATCGGTCATCTTAGCTTTCGCAACCAATAATGTGCGATGTAAGCCTGTGAAGCTGATTTTTTCATAGGTCAACCAGAAATAATGAGGACATTTTAGCCTTACTCAAGTGCGAATTTCTCCATGTTGCCGAATATGTTCAACTAACCGCTTGGTTTCACCGCCTGCTAATTCTAGTTCCCTAAGATTACCCACCAAAACAAACAATTCCCTTGCCCTACTAACGGCTGTATTTAGTAAATTAGGTTTCCGATTAAGAAACCAAAAACTATGCTCTTGGTGGCACTGGTAAGGAGAAAAGATGATAGCTGCTTTCTCTCCCCCCTGAAAGGTGTGAACTGTGCCAATATCATCCCAAGAAAAGTTTCGCCAACGGGTAGAAAGCCGATACCTGAGCGCGTTAGCTTGCTGCAAAAACGGCGACATTACCCCAATTGTCTTTGAGTTGTCATCCGAGCTAATAGAGTAACCTTGCTTCAGCAAGGATGTAATTACAGCTTCTACAGCGTTGATTTCTTCTGGATTAGTGTTATGGGTGTGGCTTCCCTCGACATGGTAAGCCAATAGATGCGGTTCTGTTGCCGTCTGGTGATTATTGGAAAGAATTTGCAGACCACCGGGATAGTTGGGACTGCAAAATTGAATAATAGATGGGGTGCAACGGTAATGATTTCTAAGGATAATGCCATTGCCATTGTCACTTTCTGTGCCACTAGCACCAGCAGCACGATGATAAGCGGTCGCTGTGTATTTGGCAGTGGGGGCATAGCGATAGTAATCTTCATTCTTCATGCCCCGATCCAGAAAGGCAGTTTTGAAATATTGCTTGATGCTATCGTCGCTCATGTTAACGATTGGCTCAATTTGTTGGGGATCGCCAGCCACTACTGCCCGTTGCGATCGCACAAGCAAAGGAAATAACTGATGTATAAGAGTTGTCCCCGCTTCATCCACCAGTGCCAGCTTGATGATATTAGGCTGAAGAATTGGCAACATATTACGCATTGATTGGAGGGTGGAGGTAATAACCGGGAAAATCAAGCTCAAGTGACTTAAGATGGCATCACTATCAGTTGACAGTTTTAGCAATGCCTCTCCATCCCCAGCTAATACGCTGCCGTAAGTTTCTAATGCCCTCATAACGCTATCTTTGCGCCGGACAGTTTCTTGCAACAGAAACGCCCAGGCTCGTTGAAATAGTTCTAGCTGCAATTGGTGGTAGTCACGGTAAAAACGACACAAGAAATCTGCTTGGGGGTAACTATCAAGTTGTTTTTGGATTTGTTGCTGTTGAGCTTGCTTTAGCTCTAGTTCCCTAGTTAAAGCCGCTATTTGGTTTTGAATTTCAGTTACTTCCAGGTTTAGATTGCGCCATTGCCGTAACAAATCAATTTTTTGGTTAATGCTGGTGATTGCTGTGGTAAGACTGGAGGGGTCAAGGGGTATCTGAAACGGATGGGCTGTAGCCAAGGTATTTAAAACAGCCGCGTTTACTCGATTCGCCAAACGCTGAAAAATTCGCTTGTCGGTAGTAGCATTGAGCCAGTCCAAGGCGCGTTTTGTGATAGAGTCAGAATCTTTTGGCAGTTCCCGTTCTGCTTGGAATAACGCTTCTTGTATTTGCTGGTAGGCATCAATGGGAAAATTTTCGTAAGCAGCAAAACTTGATAGCTGTTCAGTTAGGGCTTGCAACTCGGCAGACTTAGCTGCAATCTCGTTATTGAGAGATTGGATTTCTACATCAAATTGCTCTAGCCGTTCAATGTCAATAACTTTTTGAGCAGTATTCAAGCGGTCTTGCTCTTGGAGTTGTTGAATTTCACTTTCTGCTTGCAGTAATTCGAGTTTGGCTTGTTGCCAAGAATCTAGGTTAAATTCAGCATTACGCAGCCAATCTTGGGTTGATTGCAGTTTAGGTAAGGTTTCCTTACGGATATTAGTTTGGTTCCCGCCTGGAAGATAAAACTGTTGAGCAGGAGAATTTATAGTCAGTCGTTGTTGAAATTTTTTAACGGTGCTGTTATTAGCGCCGACAAAGAAGATTAAATTATTTACATCATCAAGACCATGAACAAGCCGTAACGCCCGATTTACTACTTGCTGTGCTATGAGGTGCAGAAACACCTCGGTTTTTCCATTCCCCGGTGGCCCACAAACAGCAGTTAGTAAGTTTTCTTGGGCGTGTTTGAGGACGGACGCTTGAAATTCATCAGGTGCGTGTGAAGGGAAAGCACCCCAGAATATCACCTCATCTCTGGGTAATTGTGGCTGACCACAGATGTACTGCATGGCTGGGTGAGTTTCAGTTAGCCATTCTACCTTAGAGTCCGGTTGTTGCAGTTCCTTGAAGATTTCTTGTATGTCTTGCTTAAGTAGGGCGTTATAGGGGGTAAAGTCGCAGCGTAGCAAATAAGGTTGTCGAGAGGTTTTGTAGTTTCCTTCGGGGAAGTCTACCAGTTCTAGAAAGTCTCGAAGTGTTGAGAATCTTCCTTTAAATGTGTCTTCTAAGAATTTTAAAATTCCTGATGCAACAATCAGTGATTCGGCTTGTTCTTCCTCTAGTTTGTACAGCCGCATTAAATTAACGTTCACTGGCTGAAACTCGTATTCGGTCAAGTCCCAGCCAGTTTTGCGGTAATTCCCTTTTAAAATGGGTGAAATATCGATAGTGAACAGAGGCAGGTATTTCAGCTTTTGGTCTTTGCCCTTGCCGTTGATTATATAGATTTGTGGGAAGGCAACAGCCACCTGAACATCATTTTTGTTACCTCTAGTGGCTGCTTGTTGCTGTTGCTGGAATTGGGTAAATACTTCGTTATCTAGGAGTAACTTGTTGCCTACAAGCTGGACTCCCTTATCTACTACTTTTGAATAGATATCTGAAGAACGCTCGACCTCAGCTTGAGTCAGTTCCTCTAATCTGATATAGCTTAACCAAGCTTTTACTATCTGGAGCAGTTTTTCTGACTCTAGCATAGGGACTTAAACTTAAAAAGGAACACAAGCTAAGTATAAAAAATATTTCAATCTTCTGTTTTCTGCATCATGCTATGGGTAGGTAAGGTCACTCAAAATTTGTAAGCGTTTCCAGTTGTGAGAGCAATTTTTCGATTTGCTTGCGTTTTTTTGGGTCTGACCAGATGCGTGATTTTTTTAGTTTAGTGGTGGCAACAGCAAAACGTTCTTTGTAATTGTTAGATTCAGTTTGAGGGTTAGAGGCAAGGGTTTTCTTTTCACTAATGCGCTGTTTAATTTCGCTTAAAGACCAGTTTTGGGCAATAGCTTGTTCTACAAAGGCAACGCGCTCGTCTAAATCCTGAATAGTAGCAATGGCTTTGGCTTTGGTGTATTCAAGTTTTCCTTGTCTTAGTGCAGAAAGAATGTCTTCTGGAAGGTTTAGCAAGGGCAGACGATTCTTGACGAAAGATGCCCAGGTCATTAAGCCTAAGCCATCAAATACACCTTCAACAATTTTTAAATCTGGGTCAGCAGATGGCTCATGGTTGGGGTCTAAATTAGGGGTTTCGGTTGCGCCCATAACGTTATGGGTAGGTTTATCACCTTCGCTTTCATCCTCGCTAATAGCGTTATTATCAGAGTCACTTTCAACTGCGCCCATAACGTTATGGGTAGGCTCATCACCTTCGCTATCGGGTGCGCCCATAACGTTATGGGTAACTGTAGATGTCTTGTTTTGTAAGCGTTGTAGACGATAGAGTAATGGGGGTACTTCCTCAAGGCTTCGACCTAGTTTGAGAGCCAGCAGTTGCAGGATGCCTTCAGTTTCTTCAACTGGGTTAAGGTCTTCCCGCAGTAGGTTTTCTACGAGTGCCAGTTGAAAAGCGGCGTTATCGTCTAATTCTCTAATGACAACGGGAACTTCTTTTAAACCAAGTTCAGTTGCAGCACGATAGCGGCGCTCTCCTGCTACTAGTTCGTGTTTTCCATCCACAACGGGGCGGACTAACAGAGGTTGGAGGATGCCATGCTGTTTTATCGATTCGGTTAACTGCTTTAACGCTTCTGCGTCAAAGTAACGGCGTGGTTGTGTCGGTGGCAGAGTAATCTGCTCTAAGGGCATGGACTGGGGAGAGGCAGCATTATGAATAGCTGTAGTGTCCCAAGGTACTTCAATTTTGCTTTTGAGGGGTTGGGTGGTTTTGGTGCGTCTCATTTTAATGTTGATAAACTAAGGGCTATTTTTTTCAAAATTTGCACAGAGGAGTGCTTGGGGTCGTAAACTGCCAGGGGCATTCGTTCTTCTGAGGCATCAACAAAAGCGGTAGAGCGCGGAATAGGGGGGAATATTGTTCCGGCGTTGGCTAATTGTTCAGTGATGGCTGCTAAGGTACGGGTGTCTTGAGAGTTACGGGCATCGTATTTTGTGGGTACAAATCCAGCTATTTGTAATTTGCGGTTGGGTTTGTTGCGGACGGTAGCGACGGTTTTTAAGAGTTCGCCTGTACCCTCAAAGGCTTTGAAATGAGTTTCCAGGGGGACGAGAACATGAGTGGCAGCGACAAGGGAGATATAAGAGAGTAAACCTAAGCTGGGAGGGCAATCTATAAGGATGAAATCGTAATTCTCTTGGATTGGTTCGATGGCTTCTCGTAAGCGAAAATCACGCATGGAAGCATTAACCAATTGCATTTCTGCCGTAGCAAGAGAGATGTTAGCCGGGGCTAAATCCATGCCATGAATGCCCTCATGAATTGGTAGGGGTCGTTCATCGACAATGGCATTATTAACAGTTTCGTCTAAATCCCTTGGAACCAAGCCCATAAAGATAGTTAAGCTGGCTTGGGGGTCGATATCGATGAGCAGGACACGATGATCCAATTGCGCTATTTGGTAGCCCAGGTTTTGGGTAAGGGTGGTTTTGGCAACACCTCCCGCCTGATTAAATACTGCGATGATTCGGCTCATAAGTGAGTTGGTTTAGCTGCACCGTTACAATTTAAGATAGCGGTAAGAAGCCAAGAAACAATGTTTATTTTTGTTTTTCTGACAGGCTGTATCAACTATTTTGAGGAATTTTTTAAATTTCGCTGTCTTCGAGCTTCTCTCTTTTGTTGTGCTTTATCCAAGCTTTCATGATCATTAACGCTCTGTTGGGGAGTAACAATTTTTGATGTTGTTTGCTGATTGCCAGTTGGGGGTAGGGATTTAGGCGGTAGGGTTTTCCTAGTCTTTAAGCCAAAAAGAAAATGCACATCATCAAAATCTCCCACCACCTCATCATCAACACGCCCCGCTTCAAAAGCTTGCTCAATCAGAGGTAAAGAATCTATTGCTTTGAGGTCAATTAGCACAGAAATGATGTGACCATTTAACTCTGGGCTATTTTCTTCAAAATTCTCTAGCTGTTGAGACAAGGCAGCAACACAATCCGCCTGATGCTCTAGATATACACAGGCAATTTTTTTGATAGTAACCATAGCGTGAACTCGCCAAGTTTCGTCATGAGAGTCATCAGCAATAAAATTTGTGAGTGCTGGGATTGCTCTTAAACCAATCAGGCTTAAAACATCCGTCAACTCCTCAATCAAGCAGAACAAGACTTCATTATCAAAAGCATCATCCATTTTGGGGAATAAGCTAATCAATGGCTCAATTGCTGATTCTGCTCGGAGTTGCCCTAATGCCCGAATTGCATGGAGAGGCGCGTATTCTAATAAACTGTCTTCACCAAAAAAACCAAAGTCATCATCTGAAAGATTGTATAAATCCTCATCCGTTGCCATACGGATTAACTCAGGAATATCATCAGCCGTGATGCCTAGCTCTCGGTAGTCAGGCCATTCATCTGGGGATAATTTTTCAGTTCCTGGCTGATAGTCAAGTAATTGATTAACAGGAGATGAATAACTATTTTTAGGCATAAATTTTGGAATCAATTCTTTAAGAAACTGAACAAGTTTTTTGATTGCACTTTACTCTTAACAGTAGTTTGACTCCAAATACAACCACATCACTAAAGAAACTACGCTACAAATAGGAGTGTTTTTGTTCCTCCCGCAGAGAACACCTCATTACAGCAGATGGTAACAATACGATATATTGCTCTCAAGTAAGAAAATTTTTTACAAATTTTCTTAGATTGGTGAATACAGCAGGGTGAAATCAATGCTTTCGAGAGCCAATGTTGCGTATCTCTATTGCCCAACCGAAGCTGGGGGAGAAAGATATTTCCAAATATTGACTGCAAATCTAATTGTATTTAACATTAATTATTTGCACAGGTTACTTTAATGTCACTTCTGACAGAAACTTTAGAAAGAATCTTTAAGCATCTGCAACAACATAGACCAGAGGTAGCCTCACTTCTAAAACCAGGAAAAAAAATTGAAGAAATTCAATCTCAAATTAAGAATTTACCTTTTCATTTATCAGAAGAAGTTTATGAACTTTATCAGTGGCATAATGGTATAGATTTTACAAATATTTCAAGAATTAGTTTACCTGTTGATATTAGTTTTATTCCTGGCTTTGACTTTCTGCCTTTGGAACAAGCGATAGAAGATTCTCAAGAAATTGAGGAGTTTAGGCATGAATATACTTCACTAGAAGATGAGAACTGTCATAAACCTTGGTTTCCAATCTTCGGTTCTGATGATTTAGAGTATTTCCTGGTTTTTGGTAATTTAGAAAATAATAAATATTCATCTATAATGCACTGTCATTTAGGAGATGGAAGTCTACCTAAATTGAAATATCCTAACCTAATAACTTTTATGTTAATAGTAGCAGAATGCTATGAAACAAACGCTTATTACCTGACAGAGCCTTCAGAAGATAATTATTTTAGAGCATTCTTAAAAAGAAATCCCAAACAATTTGCTGAAATTGAACGTAAATATTTTATTGAAGAATTAGAAGAATTAATAAAAGCAATATCTCAACCTAAATGTTTACTATCAAACAATATATTTAATAGCTTATGTCGCTTTAAAGATCCAAGATTTGTAGAACCAATGATTCACATCCTTCATCTACCTTTATCTGAAGTGGATAATGGAGAAGAAAACATCTCAATTCGTATAAGAGCAGCTATGATTCTTGGAGAAATTGGAGATTTGAGAGCAGTAGAACCTTTAATGAGAGCATTAGAATCTCGGTTGAAAGAAGACCGGGGATACTCTGTAGCAAATAATGCAGCACAAGCACTCAGAAAATTAGGAGATCCCAGAGCTATTGAATCGTTGAAACGATTTGTGCAAAATAATCAGCAGTATCTTCCAACTTTCATACCGTCACCTTCATGGATTGAGCGAATTGCTCTTCAAGAAGCCTTAGAGCAAGCAAATTGGGCAATCAAAGAACTTGAGAAAATAATTTGAACAACTTTTAATTAGCAAGTAATGTTTTTTAGCCTCGACTTCGCAATCAAGGTATCCAGCATTGGCGGCTGAAAGTCTTCAATAGCAATAATTTTTAATTAGCATCGTTTTACTTTACTTAAATTTCACTTACTTGTCCCAAAATACAGTTATGAAAAAATACAATTTTCTAGCTGAATAGCATACATTAAATACATTATTAAAATATTAAGTAATTCTCATGTTAGTAGTGAGTAAATTTAATGCTAATTGTAATTTTATTAACAGTAATAGTTGCCGAATTTACAGCAGCAATATTTCTTTTTGTTGGTATATGGCGTTTAAACTCAATTAAATATGGATTATTAACGTTCATGTGGTCATTTATTGTTGCTTTACTAGGTGCTATTGCTGGTTTTTGTCTTGGGTATATATGGTATAAATGGGAACTTAAAACTCATCCGAGTTATTCAAATCCTGACCTAAATGGCTTAAGTTCAGCAGGGATTGGGCTAGGGTTATTTTTTGTTCGGCTGTGTTTTATCCAGGCTGGAACCATTCTAGGTGCGATTTGGGGCGGCGACCGTAGTTTAAGGTATTATCAAACACGTAATAAACGTACCTGAGCGTTCGCGCTTTTACTCCAATGTCGTTTAACCCCTAAAACACGACATCGGTTCTGTCTTCATTGTTAAACTAAATCTTTTGTTCAATCAAAGTTTCTACTTGTTCCCTAACTGATTGATGTAATCCCATTGCTAAAGAATTATGAATTAATTGTATTAGCCTTTCTCGGTGTAAAGGTATATTATTTAATTCATTGAATTCTTTTGTTAGACATGAAGAAGCCCTAAATAAGCAAATAGCCAGCCATGATGCTGTTGAGCGTACATTAATTCTTTCATCTTGAGTAAATGAGAAAACCTTATTGATAAATTGTTCAATATTGTGATACCTCATCTGATATAAAATCCGAAGTAGGTTGATAATTTGATATTCACTGAGGCTGGGTTCATCTATTTTAACTAAGAGATAATCATAAATAGGTTTACCACGTTTGATAATTTCATTAGCTACATTATCAGGTAAACGTATACTATGAAGTTGTTTGATTAACTTTTCAAAGTCTTTATCCATCTTTTTAAAGCTTCAAATACCATTGGTGAATTTCGATAATATCCAAATTTAGAGATTGCTAGTTATGAGTCAAGATTAGGTTTAATGCTTCTTCCATCTGTTGGCCAAGCCGCGACCGCGCAAGGAAGTTGCACAGCATTGGCTCTCACAAAGCTTATAGATAAAGATATTGAGCGAACTAATCAAATTTTTCTTAACTCAGTTTCTTACTTGCAAGAAAATCTATAAGTAATTGATTGATTATTGATAGTAAAGCATAGATTTATCTCTATATAGAACTGATACTAATATTTAAGAAGATTTAAGAACTCGTTGCAATTAGGCGGCGATAGCGAAGTGCTGGGCGGGGCTTTGATAAACTAGGCATCTTCACCAGTAAACTATTGCCCCGTCTCAGCACCGCCTAATTGAGCGATAGCGGCAACGAGTTCGGGCTGCAACACGACTCACCGACTAAAACCCCTAGACCGTTGTTTCTGCTGTTGCATTTCTTTCTGCTGCGCTTCAATCAAAATCTCATTCCAAGTTCGCCCAGACGGTGCAACTCTTTTAGCCTGTGGCAGCATTTTTTGAACAACTTGGGCTGTTTGGTTGCCCTGTTCATCGTTATTAAATGCCAAAGCAATTCTGTTCACATCCTTTAGCAATTCAAGGGGCAACGAATTAGGGTCATCAACAGCCATATACATTGTTCTGACTGGTGGTTGTCCCTTGTGTGCATCCCTATCAATATGTGCAATTGACAGTGCCTCAATTGGGGAATCACACAAGATAACTCTCTCGATTTTATCGTCAACCTCTCCACCCAATTTTAAGTGAAACCATCCCTGTGAGCGATCGCTGTTTTCGGGATGCTTTATGCAGCGATTGTCAAGGCGTGTGGTATCCCAAAGCAGTGCGCCTGACTTTTCACCGTTCAGATCGCGCTTAATAAAGACAACATTTTCCTGCTGGTCTACATAACCTAACCCCTGGCGTTGTAATGCCCCTACAAGGAAATTGGTTAAACCGCGTTTTTGAGTGAGGTAATTTTGCAATACCGGGCGTAAACTTTCATCTTCTGGTGGTGGAGTGAATTGAGTTTGTTTGAGTTCAATTTCTTGAAGAAACTTTTCTGCCTGCTCAATTGGCAGTGGAACAGAAGGAATCAACAGAATTACGTTAATGCGCTCATCATCACGTTCTGGCTGGTAGTCAACACCACGATGTTTTTGCAAACCAGGGAAGGTATAAGCTGCACCTAACTGTGTGCCACTAAAAGCAACTCCATCTTTCTGGTATGAAATGCCTTTTGACTTCCCATTCCTGGTAAATCCTGTCCTTACACTAATACCAGCTTGCTGCAACCGCGTTATAAATTCGGGCATTTGGGGATTGTCAACAGATGCGCGGTCAATTGTCTGCTGAATTGACTCTTTAACACTGGTTTCTGGTGGAGTATCACGCCTACCAATTTCATACTCTTCTTGCTCTCGCTGAATGCGTCTAAATTGTCCTGTGCTTTGGGTGCGATTCAGTTTTTCTCTGCTGCCCTGAACTTGAACTAAATCATAATCAATTTCAATCTGCCGCAGCACTTTCTCAGAGCGCACATAATCCCAAGAATCATCAACCAGTAACCCTGTATCTAACCTGATTCGGCTGGCGGCAATGTGAACATGATCATCGTCGGTGTTTTCGTGGCGAAAGATGACATATTGATTAACATCAAAACCCATTTCTTTCATGTAGCGATTGCCAATTTCACACCATTTATCTTCAGAGATTACGTCATCCTTGGCGGCTGACAATGAGACATGGTAAACCACACGCTCGGCATCTGGGTTTAATTGTCGAGACAGTCGAAATTCACTGGCTAATTCTCTGGCGTTTCTGCCACTCATGTTACCGCCAATCAGCTTGGCATTTTCACTGTTGTGTAGATAATCCAACAGCTTGCGAAAACCTCTACCCTTCGTCTGCTTGCCAATCATCTTCGTCCTCGTCCTCTTCTGACCAGTCATCTGATTCGGTGTCAACTTGTGCAATGTCTCGTCTGCACTGATGCAAGACTTCCAAAAGTTCTTCTAACAGTTCAGGGTTAGCTGGTGGAGTACGCCCCATCTTTATGGCTGTGTTGGTGGCTTTGACAAGCTGATTTAAGTTGTTGCCGATTTGTCCTAATTCCCAATATGCTTTTAAACTAATCTTGCTTAGTCGTTTCGGCAGTGGTCGCAGCAATCCATTACGCCTCATCAGTTCACTCGCTGACATTCCCGCATCTGCTGATTTTATCCGCAACAAATCCAACTCAATCTCACTCAACCTCAGTGAGAAGAGGTGCTTCCTAACAAGTCTTTTTGATTGCTTGCGATTGACCATTTTTCGGCACAACACGAGGGGGGTTTTTTAAGGGGGTACTCCCCCTTGAACAAGCCGTCGTCCGAGCGCAGCGAGGTAAAGCGTCAGCTTTAAGAC
>NZ_JACJRY010000088.1:0-12592 GCF_014697485.1 Anabaena sp. FACHB-83
GGTAATAATGGTTCAATAATTAGCCACTCTTCATCTGTTAAACTGCTTAAATACATAAGTGACAAAACATACTGTTATTTTATCAGTATACTAGATCCCAAATGGGTTCTATACAGTTGTCCATGATTTTCTGTACAGTTTTTTATACAGCGCCAAGGGTCAGCGTTGCTAGGTTAATATCACAAAGGAGTGCAGGATAATTGATATCAAGATTGATAGCTAACGTTCTTTGAAGTGAAATCCCCATAGCGTGGCTAATTTTTCTTGACAGAGAAATTGATATCAAAATTGATAGCCTTTCCTAAAACAGAAGATGACCTATGGCTATTCCACTTGCTGATCTCAAAATGGGACAACCAGTAAAGTATCTGATTGGCACAAGAAATGGGTTGACTGCAAAAGTAACCGAGATCAGAAAATGTTCTATGAGCATCAAAGATACTCATGTTGTAACGTTGACCTTTGATGATGATTCACTGCCGCCGCATTTGAAAACCCAAGAAATTACTGTCTACAACGGAGTGATGGAATGGTGTGATGTGGAGTTTTAGGCAGGGGAGTAAGATACTCAAGCTTTGGGAGAAGTCAGAGCAATGCTAAAATCACCAATACAAGCATACTACTATTGTATTTATGACTGAACCTGCTATTACCCAAAACCACAACGCCACACCCACAAGCCCAACTCAAGAATCGCTACAGTTGGCCCGTCGATTTGCAAAGGCAATTGGAGAGTTTAACTGGAGGGTAGATTACGTAAAGTTTTGCGAGTTGCTGGAATTGGAGGCAAGCGAGTATGCCGATCAGCAGTACCAATATTTTCAGCAGTTGGCAGAAGCCCTGACCCGATTTGATGCTGAAGCACTGGCAAAAATGATTGATGCGGGTCAAGAGAATGGGTGATCTTAGAGACTTAAGCAGTTTAATCAGTTAAATGTGTTGCGGTTGGTATACTTAGAAGAAAAAACACGCGCTTGCTGCATCAAGATGTTATCTAGGTAAATACTCAAATTATTTGATAGCAAGGCTTTAAGTTACCTAGATAATGTCTATATCTAAATCTAGGTATAGGCTAAAGGCTTAATTTGATACTTTACCAACAAGTTGGAAGTCGGAAGTAAGAAGCAAAAATAACTTAGTTGTGGGTTTAAAGCCCACTTAAAATAAGAAACTGGGGAATTAATTTCTTACCTGGGATTGGCGCAATCCGGGTATAGCAGGGTGATGATGAGCCATTGTTGCGAATCTCTATTGCGAGGTATTGGCTCAAAGAGTGCGATCGCACTCCCAAGCTCCTCAAGAGTCAATGCGTCGCAAGCTACTTGCTCGGTCGCTCCTTGAGGCTCAATACCTATCGGGAGCGAGCGCCAGTAATCTAGTTTTAAAGTATCGTATAGGCTGGGATACTAACGTCTCTACAACTTGCAGCAAAGTTGAAATTGTGGTTTTGCTTCCCAAAGATTGGTTTTCCAAGGGTGGGGTACTTCCACCAGCAAACATTCATCAACTGTACCTGCTGTGCCAATGGGGTCTTCTTAGTTATGCTTTAGAAACTACGGAGCAGTAACGGCAATCTTCAGCTATTTTTTTCATGTTACAGGTTGATTTTTGAACCAATATACTGAAATACCTGCTGTCAGACTATATAAAGTCATCAAAATCAGAATCGAAACCTCATCAAAAGGAAACTCTACTCCTATACCTTCCCCTAACCAAAAAGTCCCCATTGCACTGAGCATAATTCCTGCACCCAGTTTGATTAACACTTCTGGGAGTTTCACCAAATATTGATGTAAAAAAACTACCACAACTAAAGATAATAATAAAGCTAACCCTGTAGCTGTGATCGCCTCAGACCATGCGCTGCTTGCTAAACCCAACGTCATCACAATCACAACGATTTCCAAGGCTTCCAACGCCACACTTTTAGTCATAATCAGGAAATTCAGTTTGCTAAATCCCACAGATTCCTGTTCTAAAACAATACCCTCTTTTTCCAGAACATCATCATTAATCCAACCTGCACGCCTTCCTGCGGCTAGTCGGCGTACAGACTTCTGCGCCCATCCCCAACCAAACCACAACAATAACCCGCCAATTAAGATTTGCAATGGTTGTAATGGTAACAAATGTAACTCAGTGCCGAGAGCGAGTGCTACAGACAACACAGTTATCAACGCGACGATAGAACCCCAAATGGCTTCTCTAACATAACCCGAACTACCAACAGCATAGGCGATCGCTACCACCTCGAAAAACTCCACACTCGTACTACCAAGCGCAGCCAAGAAAATACTCCAATTCATCCTATTAACTCCGAAAATAAAGTGTTCATACTAGTACAATTTTCCTCATTTTTAAACTATACGGTTTAGTTTGCCTCTGGTCGCAGCTACCTTCACGCTACCCCTTCTCGTAGCTCTGTTGGAATCTCAATGACCAGTTTGTATAGGAACGTGAGCAAACTGATCCACATTCATAATTGTCGATTCATATTAGAGTAAAGTTCACACTCGTACAAAACACCGTTCTCCCCAGATGTCACCAAACCCCTATTACACGAAATAAAAGGGCGATCGCAGTTTTCTTTTTCTCCCCCAGCCGCCCCAGCCTGCGAAGCACGACTGAGCAAGGAAGTTGCACAGCATTGGCAGCTGAAAGCTTTACAGATAAAGCTTTATAGCAGAGTAATCAAATTTGTCTTAACTCGGTTTCTTACTTGCACCAAATTCTATAAGTAATTGATTGATTATTGCTAGTACAGCATAGATTTATTTCTATATAAAACTGATATTAATATTTCAGAAGATTTAAGAACTCGTTGCAATTAGGCGGCCTTGTTCGGAGTGCTGGGTGAGGCTTTGATAAACTAGACTGACTCACTAGTAAGCTATAACCCCGGAATAACACCGCAAGAGTTGAGCGACAGCAAAACAAGCTATGCAAATCGGATGGTTGCCTAAAAAGTCAGGTATAACCTTTAAGAGGCTGTCTCTAAAGAAATGTAAAGAGAGTGGATTAAGGCAATCGCTACAAATGAAAATTATGAAAACCAATGGTTTGCATATACCATTCCCAATTCCAAATCTACACCATCTGTCGCGCCATCAAATCTGCAAACAACCCTTCCACCCCCGCTAACTCTGCAAAACTCCCCTGCTGGACAACTTTCCCTCTATCCAGCACATAAATCCGATCTGCGTGACGAATGGTACTTAATCTATGAGCAATTACCACACGAGTCACCCCGAACTGTTCTAAACTTTGAGTCACAATCCCCTGGGTGCGATTATCCAACGCAGATGTGGCTTCATCAAACAACAATATCTGCGGTTTGTGTACCAAAGCACGGGCAATAAATAACCTCTGTCGCTGTCCCCCGGATAAATTGCCACCGCCTTCGGAGATAATTGTATGGATACCCATAGGCATTGCTTGCACATCCTCGGCTAAACCTGCCATTTGCAATGCCTCCCAAGCCTCTTCTTGGCTGACAATAGCACCTCCAGCAATATTCTCCCATATCGAACCACTCATAATTCGCCCATTTTGCAGCACCACCCCCAACTGTCGTCGCACTGCGGCAATATCTAAACCTGACAAATCCCTGCCATCATAGAATATGGTTCCCGCTTCCGGGGTTTCAAAGCCCAACAGCAACCTGACAATGGTGGATTTTCCGCTTCCCGATACCCCCACAATGGCGATAAATTCCCCTGGTTGTGCCTCCAGGGTGATACCATCTAAAACTAGGGGACTATCCAGGCGATAACGAAAGCATACCTGGTCTAATTTTACGCCTCCATGCAGCTTACAGGGATGGTATTTGTGAGCATCAACTTCTGTCTTTGTCTGTAAAATCGGTTGGGCACGTTCCCATAAAATGGTGATTTCTAGAATATCAATTAGGGTATTACTCAACCTGGCGGCACTGGTGATAAATATGCCAAAGGCAGCGTTAAATGCTAGAAATGTCCCCGTAGATAATCCCTGTCCTTGAGATTGTCCGATTAAAGCCACAGTCAACCCAAACAGCACCATAGAACTGACTGGAGGTAGGATGACATTAAAAGCCGTGAGTAAATCTTCCACCAACTGGGTACTTAAGATCAGTTTTACCTGTTGAGTATATTTATTTGCCCAACAAGCAAATGCCTCTGACTCTGCTGCTGCTACCCGCAGTTTGGATACTCCTCCAATTAACTGCACCGTCAGTCCAAAGACTTCCCCAGAAAGCTGTTGTAAGGGGCGCATTTTCTGTCTCGTAATTATCCCGGAGATGGTAGTCACAATTACTGCCACCAACGCAATCGCCATTGCCACCAATGCCAGGGGAAAACTGTAGACTATCAACAATCCCAGATTCAGCAAGGAGAACACACTGATAAACAAAGTTCGTAAAATACTACTACTGAGACGGTCACGTATCTGGGAAATTGCGGACACCCGATTATGTAAATCCCCCGTGGAATATTGGCGGAAAAAAGCGGGTTTGAGTTTGAGTAATCTATCCCACATCGCAGCTTGAGTATCAAAACTGACTTGGGTTTGCAATCTGAGGATGGTGAAACTTTGTGCTAGTTGGAATATCATCACCCCAAAACTCGCAGCAAACAAGCCCAGTCCCATTTGGATTAATAATTGGCGATTTGCGTCGGGAATGGCATAATCGATGAACATACCCGTGATGAAGGGTGTTACCATGCCAAATAAGCTGGCAATCACCCCCACTAAGATAATTTTTATCAAGTCTGCCGTATGTCCCCTGAACGTAAATTGCAGTACATCCCAGACAGTAATTTCCCTATCTGGGAAAGGACGATAAAAAGTATAGGCAATGGGTGCGAGTTTGGCTGCGGTGTGGCGATTGACAGGGGAACGGGTCAATTCTGCTGGATCTAGTATCTCATATTTTTTCCCTTTGATGGGTAAGAGGGCGACGGGTTGATTTGCGTCTTTGGTAAAAGCCAGGAGGGAGCCACAATCTGTTGTCCACCAATTAGGGGTGAGGGTGACGCGACGGGTACGAAAACCAGAAGCGCGGGCTATTGCTTCTAAAGTGTGGGAATTTTCCGATTTAGCAGGGGGACGGATGGTTATCCCCAGGGATTTACCCACAGCACCCACAGCGATTAATAGGGAGGTTTCTCCTGGGGGAATGTGGTTGGTGGGGTTGAGGATGGATGCGAGTTCCCGGAGGGCTTTTTCGGTCATGGGGGAGGGGTGAGGAAGTAAAAATAAGAGCCCCCAACAACTACCACTGAGAAGCTACTGGTAAGAGTTATGTACATTAATTTGACTTAACAACATTTTCAACTTTTTGCGCTTCTTTATTCACGGTTGGATAACTCAAATCTCCCTGACGAATGCGCTCAATGAAATATTCTGGAATCACTCCCAGCCATTTATCCTTAATCACTCCATCTTCCAAGAGAATAGCAGTAGGAAAAAAGCTAATTCCTAACTTTTGATGTTGTTTTTGTTCAATTGCCACTATGGGATAATTCAAATCATAACCATCAACAAATTCTTGCCCCTCGTCAACAGTAGTTAAAGCAATTGTTCCTAATACATCTGGTAAATCATCCCGATAGTGAACTACCTTGAGGACATTCAACCATTTCTTACATTGGGGACATTGAGGACTTAAAAAAACTATCAGATGGGAACCAGAGATTAACTCGGAATCCGAATCTTCTCCTAACCATTCTGGTTGCCAGTAATGGTTAATTTTTACTGGTGATAAATCAATATAAGGGCGATGATTCTTAATCCAATATTCCAGGGAACCAGAAGCTAAAGCACCACTAGTAATTAGGGTTGCTAATACTAGCATCCACTGCCATAAAAATGTGGGTTGATAGTTGCAAAAAACAGCAGCAAATATTAATAGGGCAATATAAACAAAATTGAGAATTAAACTTTGGGTAGGAGTGATATCTAACCAACCGTTATAACAGCCACAATCCTCCGTGCGTCCAGTAGAAGTACTCCAGTAAGTGAGAATTGTTAGCCCAATTAATAACAGAATGTTGATAGGAATTATGATTGATGGAAACACCCCTAAAATCAGAGCAATTCCTAAAGCAGATTCCACAGCAGTAAATGTTAAAGCTGCAAATTGACTTGATTGGGGTTGCAGAAGTTTGAGTTTAGAAATATGCCCGATAAATTTCCACGGTTCTATTACCTTGGCAATACCAGTGAGAACAAAAATTATCCCTACTAATACTGAAGTATTCAATGTTTCGGCAAATATGGAAATCATATAAAACAGACTAGTTTATTTAGTTAATTAGTATTAGGAATTTGGCAACAGCTACAAACTAAAAAAAGTAAGACCCCAGATAAATAATATCAATTTAAAACTAGGCTACATACAATTAGTTAAGGATACAAGTAGGATGGAAAATATTTTCACAAAACCTCAAGATTTCATAATCTCCTTCTAGCTTCTATAACTCCTCATAAGTTTCCCATTGTACTGTCTTATTTACTGAGAACAAAATAGTCTCATTACTACCCCGAATTAATTGTATCTAAGCAGTGAGCTACCAAAATACAACTACAGTTTCGTCGTTGCGCGATCGCATATCATCTTCTAAAGATGCCTCAAATAGAAAAACTAACCCATCTCACCATTCAAAGCAGCAAAGTTGAATTTTGACTTGATAGGTAGTGCCAGTTATTGAAATCACTGCCAGTAACTGACACACTATATAGGTAAATTCAGCCCTATAAACCTATAGATATATAGAAAACGCTTCTTTTGACCTTATTGGAACAGTCTGTGGTAAAGTCCTGATTTGATTATTATGCTAAGATGGCAGTTCTCTACATCCAGAGGTTAGCAGTCCCAGCACTTAAGGACATATAAAAGCAAAAGGACACGGTATCTTACTTGGAACATTGCAATCACACCCGACCCCAAGAAGAGAACCACCTGAAAGATTGTCCAATTCTGCTAATGAGAGTTGAGTGAGGTCGGAGAGAATAGCAGATGTTTTGGGTTTTTGCGAGACTAATTTAATTTGCTTTTTCACGAAAATATTCTCCGTTGGCAGTTGCAAATAAAGTTAACAAAATTATTGTATCTTTTTTTACAAGCATTGATGTCTATCTTTAGGAATAGAAAGCTTTATTTTTGGAATAAATTCGCTAATAATGCCTGTAAATACAGCATTAAACTCAATTTTATTGAGTTATGCTTTTTCAGAAACAATCAAGATTTCATAATCTCCTTCTGACTTCCATGACTCCTCATAAGTTCCCCATTGCACTGTCTTACTTACTGATAACAAAAAAATCATCACTATCCCGAATTGTACTTAAGCGGTGAGATACCAAAATACAACTACAGTTTCGTTGTTGCGCGATCGCATATCATCTTCTAAAGATGCCTCAAATAGAAAAACTGACCCACCTCACCATTCAAACCACCAAAGTTGAGTTTTGACTTGATAGGTAGTGCCAGTTATTGAAATCACTCCCAGCAACTGACACACTATATAGGTAAATTCAGTCCTATAAACTTATAGAGCTATAGAAAACGCTTCTTTTGACCTTATTGGAACGGTCTGTGGTAAATTGACTTAAGCTTAAGCGTCGTCTCTCAAAGTTACGGTGCTTCCCAACCTCCTGGTCCACCCTTCCGACAAGTACCTGGCAACACCCAAGTCCGCGTTGGTTGACACCAATCGTAGGCATTGGGTGGGAAACCCCCCGAAACATTGTCCAATTCCACTAACGAAAGTTTAGAGAGAGTGGAGGGAATAACAGATGTTTTGGGGTTTTGGAAGACCAATTTAATTTGATTTTTCACGAAAATATTCTCCTAATTAGTTACAAATCAGGTTGGTGAATAGCAGTATATAATTTATTACAGTTAACTATATGTACTTTTCGCAAAAATAAACTGGGTTTTTCAGAAAAATTTGTCAACACTGCCTGTATGTAAAACATAACAACCATTCTCTTGAGTCATTCTTCCTCAGAACGAATCAACCTCTCATACTCTCCCCCCTCTTCCCACAATTCCTCATGAGTACCCCGTTGCACCACCTTCCCCCCAGACAACACAATAATCTCATCGCAATCTCGAATTGTACTTAAGCGGTGGGCTACCAAAATACAACTACACTTGCGTTGACGCAGATTTGACACAATAATTTCTTCTGTTTGGGCATCCAATGCAGATGTCGCTTCATCCATCACCAAAATTGCTGGATTCTTCACCAAAGCCCTAGCAATTTCTAACCGTTGTCTTTGTCCCCCACTTAAATTTACTCCCCCTTCCAGCAACTCCCCATCATATCCCCCCGGAATTGCCATTACAGCGTCCAGGATAGCCGCATCTTCACAAGCTTGGTCTAAATCTTCATCTGGGACTGTGCCATTCCATAAGGTCAAATTATCCCGCACTGTACCCCCAAAGAGAAATATATCCTGTTCCACCAAGGACACAGAATTCGCCAATACCTCTCGCGGAATCTCGCTTCTGTGGGTTCCATCAAAGAAAATTTCCCCTTCCCAAGGTTGATAAAGTCCGCAGATAAGTTTCGCCAGAGTGGATTTCCCAGAACCACTTGCACCTACTAAAGCCACCCGTTGTCCCGGTTGCAAGGATAAATTGAAGTTCTCAATCAACGGTGGATCTATATGGGAGTAACCAAAGGTAATATTCCGTAATTCTACATAACCCTTTAAATTTTGGATTTGAGATTTTGAATTTTGGATTGTCCCCTTTGTCTCCACCCATCGTCCCCTGCTCTCCTGCTCACCCTGCTCCTCCGCTCCCCTGCTTCCCTTCTCCACTTCTGGATCTAAAGAATTACCCAAAACGTCATCTAAACGATTCAAATCCCCTTCTAATTCCTGGAGGGTAGTCCCAAATTCTACCAAAGTATTCACGGGTTGCTGGAAACTCAACATCAAACTTTGAAACGCCACCAACATCCCAATGGTGAGATTTCCATCTATTACCCGCCAACCCCCAACCACTAAAATAAACATGGTGGTTAAGGAAGTAAGTAATACAGGTAAAACCCCTAACATTTGATTCATGACTTCCAACTCTTGCTGGGAAGTGGCAGCTTTGGCATAATAACCAGACCACCGTGAAAAGAAATCCGACTCCAACGCCGATGCTTTCAAGGTTTCTATACTCTGGAGTGCAGCAATACTCACCCCTGCAACTCTCCCCCAATCCTGGACTAAACGCATATTTGCATCTACCCGTCGTCTGGCTACCCACTGCAACCCCAAGCCATTGATAGTGGAAAAGCAGATACCAATTAAAGTCAGTACCCAATCATAGGCAAACATCACCGCCGCGTAGAATAATATCATTACCCCATCAATTACCGTGGTTGCCAATTGCCCAGATAATACCTGTGCCACTTTATTATTTAAACTGGCGCGGTTACTCACCTCCCCGGCATATCTTTGGGCATAAAAATTGACAGGCAATCTCAGAATATGCCACAGGAAACGGGCAGACATCCCCACCCCTAACTTAATCCGCAGCTTGCGTAAATACCGCAAGCGTAACAGAGTGAGTAGTCCTTGAAATACCGTGGTTATAATCATCCCCAGAATCAAAGGATGCAACCATTCCCTGCGGTTTTCCACCAACACCTGGTCTACAAATACCTGAATAAATACAGGAATTGCTAATCCCGGCAGCACCAGCAAAAACCCAGCAAAAATACTGTATAAAATTGCCCCCAGTGAACCCCGTAAACGGTCAGTTAAGGCGAAAATCACACTGGGTTTACGACCCCCTTGGTCAAAATCATCACCGGGTTCCATCACCAGCACCACCCCGGTAAACCCCTCGTCAAATTCTTCCCAAGTAATCTTGCGGGGACCAGTTGCGGGGTCATTAAGAAACACCCAGTGTTTATTCCACCCTTCCACTACCAAGAAGTGATTGAACTGCCAAAAGACAATGTAGGGGGGAGATAATTCTTTAATTTGTTCTATATCTTCTGCCTTAAAGCCATCGGCATTCATTCCGTAGCGTCTAGAAGCCAGAATCACGTTAGAGGCTTTGCTACCATCACGGGAAACCCCACATTCAATGCGGAGTTCCGCTAGGGGGACAATGCGATTGTAGTAGGCAAGGATAATGGCTAAGGAAGCAGCACCACATTCGACTGCTTCCATTTGTAAGACTGTGGGAGTTCTGACACGCACTTGGAGGTATATATGAGGTATATATTTAGTTCAATTCATCCTATCAAAAATGTTACTGATTACCAGATAATACCCACTTCATAATCATGGTTTTCAAGTTTTTAAGTCTTTCTTCATAATTGCCTCCTTCGGGGTTTTAGCAGCAATCTTATACCGCATCCTCATCAGTTTCCTGGGGTTTTACATATAAATTATTCCTGGGGGTAATACAGCAAGGGTAATAATTCCCTGAGCAAGGGGTTTACATACCCTTGTGTTTGTTGGTTCCTGGGAATTAATTCCCGATATTGTCAAAAGATAAACGAGAATGATGTAAGTTAAATTTATGGCACCGTGAAGTCATTATCCCTCGTTAATCCAACGAATGCCTCCTGAGAAAAAATCCCATATTTTTCGTCAACAAGCCCTCAATCGCTTATCTTCCCCAGAACGGCTAGACACCCTCATGCAAGTGGTTAGCCCCACAGATTGGTTACCATTGACTGCATTAGCTTTCTTCGGAATTCTCGGTGTAATCTGGAGCATCTTTGGCAATATCCCCATCACCGTCACCGGGAAAGGGGTACTCATCAATCCCCGTCGCGTCGTACAACTACAATCCCCCATCTCTGGACAGTTGCAATCCTTAAATATCCGTAATAGTCAATGTGTAAAAAAAGACGACATCCTGGGGATTATCGACCCCTCGGATAAAAAGCAACAATTGCAACAGCAACGGGATAAACTCGCTCAACTCCAACAACAAGTAGCCAAAACTACAGCAGTGCGCCAACAACGCACCCAACTAGAAACCGCAGCTATCACCGCAGAACGCACCAGCTTGCAACAACGGCTACAAGATACCCAAAAATTGACACCCCACATCCAAAAAGAAGGGTTAAATAGCATTTCACAACAGCGTCGCAACCTCCAGCAAAAGCTCAAAGATGCCCAGGAATTAACCCCCCTCCTGCAACAGCGACTGACAAAACAACAGTCATTACAACAACAAGGGGCAATCTCCTCAGAACAGGTGTTACAAGCAGAACAAGAATATCGCCAAACCCGCCAAAATATCTCGGAGATTCAAGCGCAGTTGCAACAGTTGCGGGTACAATCAACAGAACTCCAACAAAAACACCAAGAAAACCTCAATAATATTACCCAAATTAACGCCGAATTAGAGAAATTAGACACACGTAGTAAACAACTAGAACAGGACAACCTCGAAGCCACCAATACCGAAAACAATCAAATCCAGGAAATACAGCAAAACATTGTCCGGTTACAAAAAGAAGTCGTAGACAACAGCATTATCAAAAGTCCCCACACAGGATGTATTGTAGAACTCACCGCCACTAGAGGACAATACTTAAACCCCGGTTCCCGTTTAGGAACCCTGCAAACCACGGGAGAAGCAACAGACATGAAGAGTGTGACCTATTTCGCTGTAGAAGATGGCAAGAAAATCCGCCCCGGCATGGAGATATTAATTACACCGGATACGGTCAAACGCACAAGATTTGGCGGGATTGTCGGTAAAATTACAGAAGTAACACCCTTCCCCGTCACCTCAGAAGGGGCTAACTATGTGGTGGGAAACCCGGAGGTGGTAAAAACAATCATGGGGGAAGCAGGGGGGAAAATAGAAACTATGGCTCAATTAAAACTAGACCCCAAAACCGTCAGTGGTTATAAATGGTCATCCTCATCGGGACCAGAGTTAGAAATTTCCCCAGGAACCACCACAACCGTCAGGGTGACAGTGGAACAGAGAAAGCCCATCACCTTTGTGTTGCCCATTTTAAGGGAGTGGAGTGGGATTTCTGGTAGTTAAGGGGACAGGGCGAACGCATCTCTCCCAATCTAGCAGGCATATTGCGATCACCAATTCATTGATGTCTACAGTCCACCAAAAGGATACTCAGATGAGAAAAAAATAGAATGCTTAAAAGCATACGTTAATGGTGCAGGCTTTAGAGCAATTGAACGTCAAACAGGAGTTTAGACGCTCGCGGACTCGCTAACACTTCGCTATCTAACAACGATAATTAACTGGGTAAAACAAAACTCATCGACTAAAACCCTTAGAGCGTTGCTTCTGCTGTTGCATTGTGTGGGTTTGCGGACTAAGTGAAATTTTTCCAACACCAGAACAAGGGTTTGAGGTACTTGAGTGCAGGAGTATGACGATCGCGCCTCTTCTAAATACCGAAATTGATACATAAAATTATACAAAATAATCGAAGAGTATTGTTAAGTAAATATTAATCGTAGATTATATCGGACAAAAGATAATGGTATCTTATTTTGTGTTGTAGTCTTGTATTACAATGTAACTTAAAGCATAATTATGAGCGAACAGCTTAGTTAATGGTTTCAAGCGTGGCACAACTAACCATTCAAATACCGGATG
>NZ_JACJRY010000089.1:0-12132 GCF_014697485.1 Anabaena sp. FACHB-83
TGCGGACGCTCTTGTTTGGGAATATTCATTTTCGACATCAATGCTGCGGCTACTGGATTTGGTTGAGTTAGAAAATCCCGCCAGCTTAAACGATTGAGTTGAATAGCAGCAAATTGAAACTCCAGAACGTTTAAATCAGGAAAGGTAACGCGATAGTTTTGTGGTTCAGGGCGTAATGGTTCATCAAAAGAAAAAATCACCACGGGATAAATAGGTAGGTCATATTTTTCGTGCAGTCGAGCAAAATACTTAAACATCCGTTTGGCAAATTCTTTCTTGGTGTAAGACTGATTTTCGACATGGATTAAAAAACAGGTTTCTTGTCCTTGGTAACGCACTTGAGCAAGTAAATCAATTTCCTTTCTTTCCCCAGAAGTGACATCAGTCAAAACTTCTTGGGGTAAAAACTGAATTGAATCACTGTCTATCTGGCTGGCGACTTGCGGCAGAAATAAATCTAAGAACTCAACAAAAAAGGTAGAAAGTAATTCTTTAAACAAGCGGTCATGGTCAATCATAGTTTATTTATTTTTTTTAAAATTGATAGTAATTATGCAGATATTATATCTTAATTAATTAATAGTAAAATAAGGTTTTGTACTAGATAAAATAAAAATGTGGCGATTCAGTTTTGGAATCGCCTGTATTCTAATTATCGTATTTTTATCTGCGATATAACTACCCCACTAAATACCTAACAACTTGCGGATCTATTCGTGCTATTCGCTTCTGCATGGATTTTGGAGGGTTATTGAAAAAGCGTTTTAAATCTCGACTTTTGACTTGATAACAACTAGCAGAACGTTTTTTCGCTTTCAACCAGCCCTGCTTTATCCAATAAATAATCGTGCCGGTATCTAGAGAAAGGTTTTTAGCAATTTCACGGCAACTATAGTTATCCAAAGTGGGGCGTGTAGAGTAACCCAAAGCATTAAGTTTATTAGCAATAGCTAATTCTGTCCGTTTATATCCGCGTCTTTTTAGTCGAAAAGCTATTTGTTTTACTGTGTGTGTTTCAGCCATCTCGTAAAGAGTTGTTAATTCCGGCTCACTCCATTTGATACTCATAATTAAATCCCTGGTATTCAATGCTGATTGCTTATGTTTCTACCGCCCGTATTTGTTCTAATTGCTTGTATTCATCCCAATTTCTGGGATTGTGGCGTGATAACATTGCTTCTTCAAAATCCCAATTTTGAGAACTGATATCGAACAACTCAATCGCTGCATCAAAACCGCATTGCAAAAATTTGGTATATGATTCTTCAGACCAAAGAATTGATTGAATAATTGCTATTAAAAGATTGAGATTAGTTTCGGTTGCTGCACCCTCAGCCTGTAGCCAATCAGTTGTGTTGAGTAATTGTTGTTTAGCAGAAGCCGCAGTTGATTCAGGTAGTGCAGCAATGGGGGTAAAACCTGTTAGTTGTTTCATAATTAGTTAGTGTGGCGATTCATCGGTGAACCGCCATTGTTAGTTTTTAATTACCTTCTCTTGCTGGGTACAACTGCCTGATTCTGCGGCTGTAACGATGCCCGTGCCTCTGCTTCCGAAACTGCTGGCAATGCTGGTCTAATCTCTGCATTTAACGCCCATCTTTCGTAAGTCTCGTTTGTAACCCAGCCCAATGTCGCCCCAGACTCCGCACCCGACCGAATCATTTCAGCCGCTTCCAGTGCATCTTTTTCAAAATCAGACTGCGGATTGCGGTACGACCACTGAATGAACCAATACGTGCCAAGCGCACCTTCCACCTTTTGGAACTCGGCGCAGAAGATGTAGTTTTTCAGGACAGATGCGATCGCCTCATAGCAAAACTCTTTCGGATCTCCCGGCATCCCTTCCTCGCACCACTGCTGAAATGCACGATGCGCGAAGTGATTGTACAGACCTGCAAACGAATCCTTACTCCGGCGGTGCATCAGAAAACTGAGCAGCATGGACGCTGGCCCTTTAAACTGATCCTTTAACCCGCCAGCTACCGGAATCACCCACAGTTCGGTGAACGGCTCGTTGGTGAAGTTCTCGTTAATGGTCATTGGACGGTCTGGACGAGAAATAGCGATCGCAAAATCCGCCTTGTTACCTTTGAGATATCCGCCCTGCTGTGCTTCTAAAATTGTCAGCTTCGGTGGGCAGTCCAAAAGAAATTGCCCGTACTCCTTGGCGCAGTTCGCTTGAAGTTTAGGTTGGCTGGGTGGAATGAGAAAGACGCTGTTGTTGATTTTGATTGTTTCCATAGTTGCCTTGTTTTTGCTAAAAATTGCGTTGATTTGGGATACTGTTCGGGTTAGCTATTTATGACAGAAATAGAGATTGCTTTAGCCTTAGTCAGCAATATCTAATGCAGGACTTTGATTCGGTTCGAGTTCCAATTCCAGATAAGAAAGTGCAGTTTCAGCATCGCCAATAGTTAAATCGGGCTGATATCTAAGTGTTAAATAGTCGGGGTGTTTGGCAATTTCTTTGAGGATGAATTTTCCGGCATCAACTAAATCGTGCAGAGATGGATAAGGCGGTTCTTTGCTTTCTTCAACCGTAGAGTTACTTGCTACAAAACTTACACCAACTGCTTTCAACTCGTACTTTAGTGATTCAACTTGGCGTAAATGGTTGATAATTTCTGTTTCTAAAACTGTTTTTAATTCCTGCACTGAAAGCAGTTTTATGTCATCCTCAATCCGTGTTTCATCGTCTTCAGTGTTCTTGTTTGGCAGCAGAATGTAACGCCAACCCGCACCGTATTCTTCAGCTAGATATGTGTCCTCAGCATAATATTTCATGCCGATGATTTGACCGCGTTCTGTCCGTTGTCCAAAGCCAAAACGGGGGTATTGCCAACCCGGAGGGATTGAGATAGTGGGTTCCATTTTCTTAATTGGTGAATGGTTATTTGTTGAAGTTGAAAAACTGAGTTAAGCTGCAATGGTTTTGTCATTAGCCATACTTGCAGCCAGAAGGAAATCATCGAGTGCCACTGCTGCGTTCAACGGTTTGGTGTAATGGTTCTCGTCTACTTCGTTTGTCCAATGCGTGATGTGTTGAAAAACCAAACCCAGCATTGATTCACCCTTGTAAACGCGGTAGATTTTCGGGCGAAACCCGTTGCAGTAAACCAGCGTGTAACCAGGAATTTCAATTAACTCTGCGTTTGGATGATTCGGGGGTAAAAGTATCGGTTCGCAGCATTCACCCCAGTCGGGATCTTGAACGAATGACATAGCTATTTCGTGCCATGATTTTTCTATTGTTTTTGTTGTAATGGCGATCGCGCTCTAAAAATGCGATCGCCTTTCTACTGTTGGGACTACGCGGCTACTGGTTGGCTAATTCCCAACAGTGCAATCGCCGCATCAATATCGATAGCCGTGCGACTGCCGCCCAACTGACTGCACCTGCTGTACCATTTGCCTTCGAGGTTACAGCCCAGGAAACCCACACGCTGACGGTTGAAATAGAGGGTGGTGCTGAAACTGAGCCAGTCAATCTCTCCGTGAGTTAAACCGTATTTTTGGCAAGCGGTTTCTAATTCTTCGCTCAGACGATCGTTGCGTTCTCTGGGAGTTTCGGGCAAAGTGGCTTTAACTTCTGCAACTCTTTTGGAAAACCAGTTGCGGTCGAAGGGTAGCCGTCCGCCACCGACTAACTGCACCCATACGGTGATTCCAGCTTCTATCCAGATAGTGCGGATCGATTCGGGGTCTACTTGGATAATCTCGGCAATGATGCGACGGTCATGAGATGTTAAGGGGTCTGCGGTTGGTGCTACAGTTTGCGCTTGCTGGCTCATGTACTGCGCGAGTTCGTCTTGGGCTAAGGATTGCGCGTCAACTGGTTGCTGTCTATGAGCAATGTAAGTCATAATTGTTTATCTCCGTTATGGATGAAAGCGATCGCGAAGTTTGTCAGGCTTGGGCGGTCGCTTTTGATTTTTAAGAACGTTGTGGTTCCCCACAACGCACTCATCGAAATTGGGCGGAGCCGTTATTTGAAGCTTGAAAGTAAGGGATTCTCAGCATTACCAAGACAAAGAAAGATAGTTGCAGAAGTTAACTGTGAGTTACTTCTGTTATGTGTGGTGTCTTGATGGATATTAGTTTTCAAGCTTCAGGAGGTTTAGAATTGCCTCATATATATAATGTACATTTTGTAATCCCGTTTGTCAACCCAATGGGATGACCAAAATTGAATACTTGGGAGTACACTTGTTATTACAATGCTTTCGCTGATAGCGTTGAACAATAGACGAGGAATCACTATGAGTGAAACAAGAATAAATATCAGGATTACACCTGAAAAGAAAGATGCTTTTTATGAAAAGGTCAAGCAAGAGGGGAAGAATGCTACTGATGTTCTGATTGAGCTAATTGACCAATATCTGGGGAATAAGGTTGAATCTAGCGATATTGTGGAGCTAAGGCAGAGAGTAGCGAAACTGGAAGAATTAGTGCTGGGGGAAACCGCAGCCTGAGAGAAGAAAATGATTCTCTCAGGCAGTTACTAGAAAAACTAAAAGAGATGCTCAAAGAAAAACCCGCCAACCATTAGGCGGGTTTACTGCTTTTTAGGTATTGTGTCTGTTGTGATAATACTGTGTTACTATTTGGGATAACAAGACTCTCCTTGTGAAAGTAATTGACGATTACTGGGAGTAATCTATGTGTACCAAAGGTGGCAGTAATTGAGCTAAGGCATATTGTGGGTGGCTAAATATTTTTCCACCACCTACAGTGTGCCTTCAGCTTTTTGAAAATCATCCAAAAAATTCAAGCCCAAGAGCGTTTGCCTGGAAAACACCGCCCTTGGGAAAGTTTCACAAACTGCACAGTTTATGATCAACCAAACAATACCAAATTTTCTTCAACTCTGCACAGGGGCAAGTATCGCTATTGAAATGGATATGTCTCTGCTAGGTGAAAGCATGATTATTTGTTTTGTTGAGCCAAAGCCAAGGCAAGAAAAAACTCGTAGTCAAGTACAGATATCTTTCAGCACCTCTTTTACGTATAGCAAGAGGAGAAAAATATGCTGACACTAGATCGCTGCGAAACAACATCACCCCCCAGCTACAGCATTCTCAACACCAGCATCAAAGAAACCTTCACCGCCATTGACCGTTTTGAATGGCAAGCCGTTGATGAGATTCTCCAAATGCGTGATCAACTGCTTTACCGTGAAGCTGGTTACAAATCTTTTGAGGAATACTGCCAAGCTGAGTTATCTACCTGGGGTGGCTACCGCAGAATCAATCAACTGCTGGGAGCGAAAAAAGTAATTGATGCAGCTGATGAATTGGGTGAACACATCAAGAATGAGCGTCAAGCCCGTTCGCTGCTGCGTTTGGTTAAGGAACCAGAGAAACTAAAACAGGCTGTTGCGATCGCACTGGAGCAAAACCCTTCCCCAAGTGAATCAGACTTTGCCGCAGCTGCTAACAGGGTAGTTCCTCGTCTGCCAAGTAAAAAAACTATTGCTCAGGAACCAATGGTTCCTAAAATTGAAGAACCAGAAATTCAGGAACCAGTGGTTCCTAAAACCAACATAGTAAAAGTTACCTCACCAACTCACCCCCGCTATGGTGAAGAAGGAACCATCTCAGCTGACCCACCCAATCAAAGACAACAGATTGTCACCTTTGAGGATGGCAGCAGGGAACTGGTTAACAATGCGGATTTAAGTAATGACGCAGTTGAGTCATTGAGTCAGCAAAGAACTTACCCCAAAGAATATGCCGAAGCGATCGCACAACTCAAACAGCAGCACCAGCAAGAACTTGAACGACTGGAAAAGGATTTGAGGATTGGGTTACAAGCGGAAGCAACTACCCAAGCCCAACAGCAGGTACAAGAACAACTCACCACTTTACAAAACCTGTTTCAGAAACAAAAGGAAGAGAACATCCAGTTACAGCATCGGCTTTTCGAGTTGGAAGGCTTAAGGCAGTTAGAACTTGAGAACCAAAGGTTACAAAAACGTATTCAGGAATTGGAACGTGCTGTAGAAGAACGTCCGGCTCAGGAATGGGGTAATACTCTTACTAAGCAAGCAACCAAAGCCTTGAACAAGCAGGTTAAGCAAGCTTTAGACAAAACTATAGACCTGCGATCGCTTGCAGTTGAACCACCCAAAGAAAATGCTCAAGAATGCTTGCGACTGATGGGCATTGCTTTGGGAAACTTGGCCAGTGCCATGAACAACACCCAAGCCTTAGAAGCTGCGGCGTTAATTCTAGGTAGTGAACCAACCCCGTCTGCGATCGCATATCGAGCCGAACAACTGCAACTGTTACCGCAAGCAGTTAGTGATATTCGATTTGTGCTGTCCAAGCCTGAGTGTAGTTGGTGGGATTATCTGGAAGTGGCGCAGGAGTACGAGGTTATCAAAGCCGACTACTGGGCAGAGTTGACCCCACAAGAGACGGAGTTAATCACTGGTCTTGAGAAAACCGCATCCTCGCAAATTACGGAACCATTGGTTCCTGAAGAAGTCCTTGCCGAATCTGTTGTTTCTGATGCTGAAGTGATTGGGCTTGGCTCTATTGTTGCCCATGCCGATATTTACTGCGCTTTGTATAACGCCAAGGGCGAAGTTATCGAAGACATGGGTGATGAGGTTTGGGTCGCTTGGGCGCATTGGAAAGACAAACCGAAAAAGACTGACCGCTATTTCAAGAACGAATTGCGTTTCTGGCAAGAAACAACCAATCAATTAAAAATTTAAAATTCAAAATTCAAAATTAATTTTGCATTCTGAATTTTGCATTTTGAATTCACAAAGCGGCACTGCAACCATGTCGCTCATATTGTCATGCTTAATTTTGGGAGAAAATTATGAATACAGCATTAAAGGCAATCAAAGGTGGCCAAAACAAAGGCAATCACAAACAAGCCACAGACGAAAAACCAGTTCGACCCCACTGCAAAATCTCGATTGAGGATATCAACTGGGTTCGTCAGCAACCGCCCTGTGTGCAGCAGCTATGGTTGGACTCGGTTGCAGCAGAACAATTTGGTGGGGCTGCTCACAAGCTGGATACCAACCTCACCTACAAGTCATTGCAAAAAGCAGGTGCAGCGTTAACGGCTCAAGGGTTATTTCAGTATGAGGAAGTGTTTGGCCGATTGCCTTCTGGCAGACCTGGACTGATTGGGTATCGTGTTCGTAACCTGCACGGTTATTACAATCGCTTTTACTGGGAATCGTCCACGTCCGGCGACACTAATTCTTGTGACGAGAAATCTGTCCACGCCGGGAAGGAAATTAACCACACCGGGAGAAACCAAAACCAACCCGAAGAGAAACAAATCCAGCCCGATTTGGATCATTTCCAAAAGAATGGTCAAAAAAGTGAGGAATTACAAGGCTTCCAGAAACCTAACAACGTTTCTAACTATTCTTTAACTACCTACCAACCACCCACTAAGGTGGTTGGTAAGGTAGTTAGTTCTTCCACTTCATACGAAAATTTGCATGGTGATGAGACGGCTGACGCATCCTTGAGGGATGCGTCACCTCAAACCCTTAAAAGCGTGGAAGAAGAAAAAGAAGAGTTACCTGCGGTAACGGACTGCACGACGCTGACGCTTGTGGATGATGTGCCAAGTCAATCCGTTTCGTTGACAGAAAAGAACCAGGATTTGAGTGATGAACCGGGAGCCAGTTATGAAGACCATTCTTCCGCCGCGCCCGTTGCTTTAAATTTAGAAAACCTCAATCAACCCAAAAACCAAGCTCAACCGAGTCTGTCTGCTTCGTTGCTAGAAAAGAAGCAGGAATTGAGTGATGATGCGATCGCACGTCATGAAGACACAGTTTCCGCCGCGTCTGCCGAGTCGAATTTGCCAGCACAGGAACCAAAAGTTCATAATGAAGGTGTTTGTGCTGTAGCGGCTGATTCCGATCCAGAAAAATGGTCTTATGAAGCAGTCGTTGAGCGATCAAGAATACGACCCTGGCGGATGGAAAAGCTCAAGATAGCGGAACAATGGCGTGAAAATCCTGGGGATGATTTTCTGATGGAGTGTTGGGCGGATGACCCTGCTTTGCGGATTGTGATCAAGAAGCTAGTGGCGAAGTGTCCGCAGTGGGGGCTAGTGGCTGCGGATGGGGTGCTGGTGAAGTGGGAGGGGTAGTGAGGTAGTGAGTGCTATCAAAAAGAAAGAGTGTACTTTAGCAGATGCTCCTCTTTTAATGCTGTAAAGATCCGTCACTATTTTCTATATCAGCTTTGATGTCCTAGCGTTTCAATTAGCATCTGCACTATTTTTTAGCAAAACTTAATTTTGTTTCAGCATTACTGTATAGCATGATAAAAATTTAACACTGTAATCAGTGAAAATTTTCGTGTGAGCATAACTGTATGTTTGAAGTGCAAGATAGCTTCAGTTTGGAACCTAATACTTTAAATACTTTATCCGCAGATAAACCTCTAAGTGACCCAAAAGATGACAAATTAGGTTATGCTCCATTCGCCAAGAATCTTGCAGAAAGCATTAGCAAAATGTCTCCGCCAGATGGATTAGTGATAGCAGTTTATGCCCCTTGGGGTTCGGGTAAATCAACTTTATTAAATTTCATAATACACTACCTCAAGCAAAAACCTGAGCCGGAACAGCCAGTAATAGTGCCGTATAATCCTTGGTGGTTTTCTGGGCAAGAAGACCTTACTAAAAGCTTTTTTGAGCAATTATTAGGCGTATTATACGAGAAATGGCAAACTCTTGGGAGAAAAATAAAAAACCAGATAGGAAGTTTAGCAGAGAGAGTTTCTACAATTCCCGATTTGCGAACAAAAGCTTTTGCTGCAACAGTAAAAACAGTGATTAGTCCAAAGGATATACATAAATTAAAAGAAGAAATAGAAAAAATATTAAAAAAGCAGCAAAAGCGGATTTTGATTGTCATTGATGATATAGATAGACTAACTGCTGAAGAGATTAGGCAACTATTTCGAGTAATTAAGGCAGTTGCTAATTTTCCTAATGTTGTTTATCTTTTACTCTTTGATAAAGAAGTTGTTGTTAAAGCCCTTGAAGAAACACAGAAAATAAATGGAGAAGTTTATCTTGAGAAAATTGTTCAGGTATCTTTTGAACTTCCCCTTCCTGATAAACTACAACTTACTAGACTATTTGATAGCCAACTGACTAAAATAATATCTGATACACCAGAAGAACTATTTCAGCCAAAATACTGGACAGATATTTATTGGCAAGGAATAGAACATTTTATTAATACACCTCGTAGTGTACTGCGTTTAATAAATACTTTGATGGTGACATACCCAGGGGTTAAAGGAGAAGTTAATTTCGTTGATTTCGTCGCTATTGAAACTATTAGGTTGTTTTGCCCAACTGTATATAATATTATACGTAATAATCCAGATTTATTCACCTTTGGTTTGAGGTTTTTAACGCTGTCAAGTATTAGCATGAATGAGAATAAAATAAAAGAATTCCATACCAATTGGATTAATCAAATTAAGGAAAAAGACAGGAATGCAATTAAATTTATAGTGACAAAAATTTTTCCAAAAGCAGGTAATACGAATGTAGTGTGGGGAGATAGCTATTTAAAAGATAAACGAAGATATCTTCATATATGCAGTGCAGATATCTTTCCTGTTTACTTTCGCTTGGCAGTACCTGAAGGTGATATATCTATCTCTGAAATGCAAAGCGTGTTAGCTTTAGCAAATAATTCTCAGATGTTTGGAGCTAAACTGGTAGAATTATCTGATCAAATACGCTTTGATGGTATAAGTAGAATTCGAGTATTTTTAGATCGTTTAAGAGATTATGTGAACAAAGATATTCCTCTAGATTGCATAGAGTCCGTTTTACAAGCTTTTTTTGAAGTCGGGGATCAACTTTGGAATGTTGAAGATGAAAAAAATTCTTTTGCTTCCATAGGTAATGAATATGAAATAGAATTTTTAATAAATCAACTTTTGGAACGGATTGAAAAAACAAAACGAGATCAGATATTAAAAAAAGTCATATTAAACGGTCATGCAATTGCAACAATAGTAAACCAAATGGTATCTCTGGGATCGCAGCATGGAAAGTATGAAGATAGAAGAGATAAGCCTGAAGACCAAAGAATTTTGAATACACAGCAATTAGAAGGAATTGAAAAACTTGCTTTAAATAAAGTACGAGAGGCTGCACAAGAAGAAACTTTGCTTACAGTGCCAAAACTACGTCGTATCTTAGCTTTTTGGCGTGATTCAGGTAATGTAGAAGAAGTAAGTCAATGGGTAAAAACAGTTATCCAAGAAGACCAAAAATTAATTTACTTATTAGAAAACTTTCTTAGTGTAGTACAAGGATACAGGCTTGATCCTCAATGGTTATCATCTTATTTAAGTACAGATGATATAATTACTAGGGTTCAAGATTTAGCTAAACAAAGCCAACTAACAGAGAATCAGAAAATTGCATTAAATCAATTTATTAAAGAATACAAAATGAGGCAACAAGGAGAAAACCCAAATCATCCATTTCCTTAAAAACTACTTAGCTATCTGTAAAGTAATCTGAATCAACTTTCTTGACTTCATACACTGCAAATGGTGTAACACCAACATTATTTTCAATCATCAACTGAGTCAACGTTTCTCCATCAATCAAAATAATCTTACTATCAATTCTTGAAACGTAGTCTTTAGCTTCATTTGTAAACGTTGATGTTGTTATAAATACTCCTTTTCTGGCACGAAATCCTTGTAAAGCTCCAGCAAACTTTTGAATTTCAGGACGACCTACAGAACTTTCCCAACGTTTAGCTTGAATGTAAATTACATCTAGACCCAAACGGTCTTCGTTGATGATACCGTCAATTCCACCATCACCACTACGCCCAACGGTTTGACCTGCATCCTTGCGAGTGCCGCCATATCCCATTTTGACTAATAAATCGACCACTAGTTTTTCAAAGAAAGCTGGTGGAGAATTTTTGATCATCTGTAGTAAATCTGATGCTAATTCTTTTGTCAGCTTCTGAATGGCAAGCTCTACATCTTCTTCTGGTGTACGAGTGGTATTTATTTCAGATCCACTACCATTAGATGTGCTTTCCTCCGATTGTTGAGTATAATTTTGAAATTCTAGAAATTCTGGAAACTGCCTTAAAAACTTAGCATTAATCTCAACAGGATTAGTGTTAATAGTCTCAATTCCTCTATCAGTTATCCGGAAACAGCCTCGTTTAGTTGATTCCACTAATCCAGCTTTTTTCAAATAAGTACGCGCCCACCCTACACGATTATCAAAAGTTGGTTGACGGCCGCTAGGCAGCAGTTCTTTTTGTTCCTCTTCAGTTAATTGAAAGTGATCTACCAAAGCCTCAATCGTTTCTCGTAGTGAGTGTTCTTTTTGGTCTGTGGTAAATTTCAGCAACGGAAGCATTATGGCTTGGTAGTCAGGAATTGGCATACAGCCTTTTAAGTAAGAGTAAATTATTACTGGAAGATAACAATTTATACTTAAGTTGGCAACAGGTTTCAAGGCTCTGTGCCTACACAAGCTCAACAAGCTTACAAATGAACCAGTAAAGTTATCGCTCTTACGCAGAAGTTCTGACTTAGCGGATAGTGAACCAAGACCAGAGATACCCCGCCAAGAGTGCGATCGCTGCTTGAACGGATGAAAAAGTCAGTACAGCCCAGTCAGCAGCAGGTTCAGGAGGTATTGCAACAGTTACGAGAAATACCTTGTACTCCGCAATTTCGTCTCAATGCAGAGATTCAGCGCACAGTAAAACGGTGTTGGGAGAATGTACCAGGGGCGATCGCCTATCTCAAGGAGGCGATACGGACTTGGAAAGGCATTAAATCACCGGAGGCTGTGTTTGTCGCGGCTTGTAAGGAGGGGAGAAAGCCGGAGGCACAGCAGGCTAAATCTGGTGTAAGCGTTTGGTTTGAGTGGGCGAGGAAAAACAGGATTGTGATTGCGATGTCGGGGAATACTGTGTACACGCCGGATGGTGAGGCGGTGGCTTTGGCGGAGATGATGCGGCGGTATCTAGTGGGGGAGTAAGTGCGAACACGCCTATGATAGAAAGAGATTGCTGATAAAGCGAGTTATGGCTTATGTCTCTGACTATCAAAGACTTAGAACAATTACAGTCAC